>NZ_CP028923.1:4261818-4570000 GCF_005166025.1 Mangrovivirga cuniculi | reverse complement strand
CTGACACCTGCCCGGTGCCGGAAGGTTAAGGGGGACGTTAGCTTCGGCGAAGCGTTGAACTGAAGCCCCGGTAAACGGCGGCCGTAACTATAACGGTCCTAAGGTAGCGAAATTCCTTGTCGGGTAAGTTCCGACCTGCACGAATGGTGTAACGATCTGGGCACTGTCTCGGCCACGAGCTCGGTGAAATTGTAGTAACGGTGAAGATGCCGTTTACCCGCAGTGGGACGGAAAGACCCCATGAACCTTTACTATAGCTTCACATTGGTATTGTGTAAACGATGTGTAGGATAGCCGGGAGGCTTTGAAGCTGCGTCGCCAGGCGTGGTGGAGCCGTTGTTGAAATACCGGCCTTTGTTTACGTGATATCTAACCCGTTAGACGGGGACAGTGTGTGGTGGGTAGTTTGACTGGGGTGGTCGCCTCCAAAAAAGTATCGGAGGCTTCCAAAGGTACCCTCAGCACGGTTGGTAATCGTGCGCAGAGCGCAATAGCATAAGGGTGCTTGACTGTGAGACCTACAAGTCGATCAGGAACGAAAGTTGGGTATAGTGATCCGGTGGTTCCGCATGGAAGGGCCATCGCTCAAAGGATAAAAGGTACTCTGGGGATAACAGGCTGATCTCCCCAAGAGCTCACATCGACGGGGAGGTTTGGCACCTCGATGTCGGCTCGTCACATCCTGGGGCTGGAGAAGGTCCCAAGGGTTGGGCTGTTCGCCCATTAAAGTGGCACGCGAGCTGGGTTCAGAACGTCGTGAGACAGTTCGGTCCCTATCTACTGTGGGCGTTAGAAGCTTGAGAGGACCTGACCTTAGTACGAGAGGACCGGGTTGGACGAACCTCTGGTGTATCGGTTGTGGCGCCAGCTGCAGTGCCGAGTAGCTATGTTCGGAAGAGATAAGCGCTGAAAGCATCTAAGCGCGAAACTCCCCTCAAGATGAGGCTTCTTTTAAAGGACGTCAGAGACGATGACGTTGATAGGCTGCAGGTGTAAAGTTAGAGATAGCATAGCCGAGCAGTACTAATTACCTGTAACTTTCCAGGGATCTCCTAAGGATCCAATCTTAATGTACTTATGATTATTTTAAATCTGAAGTTTACTTGTGTGTTTGATATGTCAAAAGATATTAGGTTGACAAACGCGTCAACAAAGAGTTTATGGTGAAGATAGCGAGGGGGATCACCTTTCCCCATTTCGAACAAAGAAGTTAAGCCCCTCAGCGCTGATGGTACTGCAGTTAAATGTGGGAGAGTAGGTCATCGCCATTTTATTATCAATGCCTCATCGGATTCCGGTGAGGCTTTTTTTATGCCCGATCCCTACAACGATTACTACCTCTCCACTCTTCGCTCTATGTTCTCTACTCTTCGTCCTCTGTTCTCCTACCTTCATTCACTCTCACTCTGTGTTCTTTCTTCTTTCTTAAAAAAGAATTTCAACATTAGAATTTGTTTATCCCAGATCATTAATTAGCTTAACGCTTTATATTCAACCAAAATTAAATTCAGGGTTAACTTCTTATTTAAGAGGTGTTTTCCTGACAATACTTTCAATAATCAGCTAATATGAAAAGATGGTTCTACGTTCTCCTTGCTCTTTTTATTTATTTTATTGTTGTAGGTGTACTAACACTTCTGGAGAGCAATGTAGATGAATCAAATATCAAATCATTTTCAGATGCTTTATGGTACTCTATCGTTACCCTAACCACCGTTGGATATGGAGATTTATATCCTGTAACTCCTTTAGGTAAAATAGTTGGTTTATTAATTATTATTAGTAGTGTGGGAGTTCTTGGATATGTTATAGGTGAGATAATGGCTAAAATTAATGACTATATGGAAAAGAAAAAACAAGGATATTTCGGAACTGATTTTACCGGTCATTATGTTATGATTGGCTGGAACAATTTCGGGCGCTCTGTCGCTCAGCAAATTTTAAATACTGGAAAGAAGTTAGCAATAGTCGTAGATAGTAAAGAACAATTAGATTTAATCAAATCCAATTTTGAAACAGATAAATGTTTTGTTTTATATTCTGATATTCAAAACTATGATGTTTTTAAAAAGGTCAATATCGAAAAAGCAAAAAGTATTTTTGTTAATCTATCAGATGATACTGATACTTTAGTTTTTATTTTGAATCTTAAGAAAAAATATTCTAATCTTTCATTTATCGCTACCTGTAAAAATGCCAGTTTGAAGGACACTTTTATGAGTGCAGGTGTAAATTATGTTGTGCCTCAAGCAGAAGTAGCATCAAGACTTGTAGCTAGTTATATTTTTGAACCCCAGGTTGCTGAATATACAGAGGATTTAATGTCTTCCAGTAAAAGTGATTTAGAAAGTGATATTCAACAATATCGGATTCTTGATTCTAACGAATTTGCAAATAAAGAATATTTGAAGATTTTTTATGAGATCAAAGAACGATTCAATGCCGTCACTATAGGTATGGTTTCTGGTAAGGATCTAATTAAAAACCCAGACAATAACCATTTGGTTAAAGCTGGTGATTATCTAATCTTGATTTCATCAGGAAAGGTTAAATCACAACTTGAAAAGTTTTTTGGTGTGCTTGAAGGACAATAACAAGTCTAGTTCTGGGAGATCAATTTATTAGGTTATCATTCACCATGGAAATGAATGGGTTATATATAAAGAATAATAAAGAAGAGCAGGACTGTATTTTCCAAGACCTGCTAAATTTAGAATATGAAATACATCGAAGGAGAAGATATTTTAGGTAAAGACGATATTGAAATCGGAGAATATGAAAACTGTATTTTCACAAATTGTAATTTAGCTAAACAAAATTTGAAGGATTATAAGTTTATTGACTGCGAATTTATAGATACCGATCTCAGTAATATTAATACAGGCAATACCTCCTTTCAAAATGTTCTTTTTAAAGGTTGCAAAATGTTAGGGGTCAGGTTTGATTACTGTAATCCTTTTCTTCTTTCAATGAAATTTGAAAAGTCTCAGCTAAACCTTTCCTCTTTTTATGCCTTGTCCCTGGAAAATTTTGAATTGACAGAATGTGATCTTAGTGAAGTGGATTTTACGGATTCCCGTCTCGTTGAAAGCAGCTTTGTAAACTGTAAATTAAATGGTGCGATCTTTGAAAATTGCGATCTTACCAATTCAGATTTCTCGACAGCTGCAGGCTATTCAATCGATCCGGATAAAAATAAGATTCAGGGATGTAAATTTTCTTTAATCGGCTTGCCTGGACTGCTGGATAAGTATCAAATAGAAATAGTTTAAACCTGATAAGAATTTATTTTTTTTAAATTTTATTAATAATTAACTTATAAGAATAACTTTCATTTATTCTTATGAGCAAATTAAACAGACGTGATTGGCTTAAAAGCTCAAGCCTTCTGGGAGCTGCAGCCTTTCTTGGACAATTCCCAGCCCTGGGTAACGAAACATCACAAGGAAATATTGCAGATAGCCTTAATTCAGAAAGATTAATTAGGTTAAGTTCAAACGAAAATGCTTATGGTCCATCAAAAGCAGTTCGCAAAGCAGTTGTTAATTCTTTTGACGATGGTTGCCGATATCCATGGGCTTATATAAAAAATTTAAATGAGAAAATTGCAGAGAAAGAAGGAGTGACTCCGGATCATTTGGTTATTACAGGTGGTTCTACTGAGGGATTAAAAGCTACCGGAGCTATTTATGGAATGTATGGTGGCGAAATTTTAGCTCCTAAGCCCACATTTCTGGCAATGATGGATTATTCCAAATTATTCGGAGGCAGGATTAACTGGGTTGATGTAGATCAGGACATGGGTATTGATCTGGATCAAATGAAAAAAAGAATTAATCCTCGTACAAATCTGATCTTTCTATGTAATCCTAATAATCCTACTTCTACTCTTTTGCCTTCAGGGAAATTGAGACAGTTTTGTGAAGAAGTTTCTGAAGACACCATAATCTTTTCTGATGAGGCCTATTATGATTTTATCGAAGAAGAAAATTATCCTTCCATGGTAGAATTAGTTAAGGAGGATAAAAATGTTATCGTTTCTAGAACTTTCAGCAAAGTTTATGGTTTAGCCGGCTTTCGAATCGGATACCTTATTGCCAGACCTGATATAGCTTCACGGTTAAGAAATCATCTAATGGCTTTTACCAATGTACCAGCCATCAAAGCTGCAGAGGCTGCACTTGAGGATAAAGATTTTTACAAGTTGTCTTTAGATAAAAACCGGGAAGCAAAAACATTGATATATAAAACCCTTGATGAACTAGGATTGGAATATGTTAATTCGCACACGAATTTTGTTTTCTTCAAATCCGGTAAACATATAGATGATCTTGGTAAACATTTTCATGAAAAAGGAATGCTTATCGGGAGACCATTCCCGCCTTTTTATGATTGGTGTAGAATAAGTACAGGTAAGATTGAGGACACAAAAAGGTTTTGTGATGAATTAAAAACAGTACTTGGATAAAATTATCCGGTGCGTTTTGTTTTGATATTCATGTACTTAAATGGAATTATGATTAAATTATACTACCTATTTAAGTTCAAAAACTTCAAGGCCATGGGAAAAGTTAAATTACTATCTGCTTTATTAATTTCATTCACTCTTTTATTTTCATGTCACAATCATAAAAATGGTGATCAGGGTTATTCTCTGGGAAAGGTAGAGTTAGATGTTACCGGTGATAAACAAGCTGCTCAGATGTTTATTAAAGGTCTTCTTTTACTTCATAGTTTTGAATATGTCGATGCCCGTGAAGAATTTATTAGAGTTCAGGAAGAAGACCCTGATCTGTTAATGGCTTACTGGGGGGAGGCAATGACTTATAATCATACACTATGGCGTAATCAGGATTATGAAAAAGGATCCGAGGCAATTACGAAAGCTTTGAAGAATGAGAATTTTAGCTCACTAACAGAACTTGAAAAAGATTTTATTAATTCAGTTGGGGTTTTATACAGATCGGGAAGTAGTAAATCAGAAAGAGATGAATTATACTCTGAGTATTTACATAAAATGACAGAAAAGTATCCTGGAAACCAGGAAGTAGCTTCATTTTATTCATTGTCTCTTTTGGGTAAGGTGAAAACAACAAGAAATTATGAAGTTTTTGGTCAGGCAGCTGAAGTTGCAAAAGAAGTCCTAAGTGAAAATCCTCAACACCCCGGGGCATTACACTATTTGATACATTCATACGATGATCCGGGTCACGCACGATTAGCTATCCAAGCTGCTAATAGTTATGGTAAAGTAGCTCCTGATGCTGCCCATGCGCTACATATGCCATCTCACATTTATGTTGCAATGGGAATGTGGGATGCGGTTGTTGAAGCGAATGAACGCTCTTACCAGGCTAGTGTTGATAGGAAACTAAGAAAAGACCTCGATAATGATGCACGGGGCTACCATTCTTTCCATTGGTTACAATATGGTTATCTGCAGCAAGGAAAAGAGGATAAAGCAAAAGAAATGGTAGAAAACATGGCATTGTATACCAAGGAAAAACCTTCCACCAGGGCACGAGCACACCTGGTATATTTAAAAGGAACTTACCTTGTTGAAACGGAAGACTGGAATTCTGATATAGCGAATATTGTTGTTGAAACTGAAGGTTTAAATATCTTAGAGCGTGCTAATTATAATTTTATTGATGGAATGAAGGCGTACGAAAGTAGAGATTCAAAGTCTTTGGAATTGGTAATTACTTCATTGAAAATTCAAATTGAGGAAGAAGAAGTGAAAGTTAATGATACAGGGATATCTATTTGTAGTGGAGAAAGTCGGGATATGGTAAGGCAAAGCGATGTCGATGCTGCCAGATCTACGGAATTCCAATTAAGGGCTTTATTAGAAAAACTGAATGGCAATTTGGAACAAACTGAAAAGTATCTTCTAAAAGCAATTGAGCTAGAGGAGAAAGCTGGCTATAACTATGGTCCTCCTGCTATACAAAAACCATCTCATGAAATGCTGGCGGATTGGTTAGTTGAACAAAAAAGAATTGATGAGGCATATTTGTATTATGAACAAACCCTAAAAAGGCATCCTAATAGAATGAAGGCTGTGAATTCTCAGCAAAAGCTTGGTTACGTCAAAACCATGTAAGCTATATTTACGTATTAATAACATAAGCCGATGTTAAAGTAATTTTAAACATCTGGATAAGGCCGGTAAGACCGGCCTTTTTTTGTGCAATCCTTTTTAAAGCCCTGGATTTTAATTTGATACTGTTTATAGATATTTTTTGCAATCGTTTGTGCTAACGTTTGCGGTTATTTATTATCAATTTTTTGTTGTAAATGTCTGATTTATAGTTAGTTTAGTTTAAAACCAAAACTAAATAATATGTTTACCCAAATTAAACATTGCGCATTATTATGCGTAACAGGATTGCTGTTTGCCTGCTCCAATGTGGATGAACAGACCTTAAAACCAAAACATCAGGATGTTGTTGAAGTAACACCATCAAATCCGGAAACGGAACAATCTACCGGACCGGGTGGCGGTGTTATAATGCAGGCCTTTTACTGGGATGTACCAGCAGGGGGCAATTGGTATAATACTATTAAAAGTAAGATATCTGAATGGGATGCTGCGGGCATTAGTGCTATTTGGTTACCACCGGTATCAAAAGCTATGAATGGGCCTTATTCTATGGGGTATGATCCATTTGATTATTTTGACCTGGGGGAATATAACCAAATGGGTTCAGTCGAAACCAGGTTTGGTTCGAAGAATGAATTGATCAGCCTGATCAATACTGCACACAACTATAATATTGAGGTTTATGCAGATATTGTATTAAATCACAATAGTGGAGCTCAATCAGAGTACAATCCTTTTACAGGAACTAATACGTACACAGATTTTAATCCTGCTTCAGGTAAATTTTATCGATCTGCCAGTGACTTCCATCCTAATAATTATGCTAATCAAGATGAAGGTGTTTTTGGTGGATTTCCGGACTTAAGCCATTCTGTTCCTTATGTTCAGGGATGGCTATGGAAAAACAGTAATAGCGTTGCAAAATATTATAAAAACGTTATTGGATTTGACGGTTGGAGGTTTGATTATGTAAAAGGCTTTGGTGGCTGGATTGTTAAGGACTGGGTCGATGAAGTAGGTGGTTTTGCAGTTGGTGAAAACTGGGATGGAAATGCAAATACCTTACAAAACTGGGTCAATAGTACCAGCCGAAGGGCATCAGCTTTTGACTTTGCTTGTTATTACAGGCTTGATGAGGCCTTTGACGGAAATGACCTGAGAAAATTGAATGGCGATATGCTATGGAAGCGTGATCCGATGAAAGCAGTAACATTTGTTGCCAATCATGACACTGACATTATCTATGATAAAATGCATGCCTATGCATATATTCTGACTCATGAAGGTTACCCAACTATTTTTTACAAAGATTATGAAGAGTGGCTTGATAAAAGTAAACTCAATAACCTGATCTGGATTCACAGAAATCTAGCAGTTGGCAATACCAGCATACTACATGTAGATAACGATGAGTACATTGCCAGGAGAAATGGAAATCCGGGAATAGTAGTTTATCTGAATGATTCGGGATCATGGGTAGAAAGATGGATTCAGACAAACTGGAATTCAGTAAGAATAAAAGATTATACAGGGAATTCAAGTTGGGAACCTGTCACCCAGGGGAATGGATGGGTTAAAATTCAATGTCCACCAAATAGTTATTCAATTTGGAGTTCAAAATAAAATAATCTGATTTAGGTTATGTTTATCGGGACCGGCAGATGCTGGTCCTTTTTTAATAATAATCTATAAATAATCTAATGGACTTATTAAATTGATAAAGAAACAAAAACCATATCTAATCCTTACCATGAAATTACTATATATAACTTTATCATTTTTGATGAGCCTGACAGTGTTTGGACAAAATTCAGCTGTCCTGGAGCCAATTGATATATTTGATCTCGAATATGTGTCCAGTCCAACAATTTCAACAGATGGAGATAAGATTATCTATATTAGAAACTCCAAAGATATTATGTCTGATAGAGGAGTATCTAATTTATGGATAGTTAAAACAGACGGCTCCAATCATTACCCACTTACTACCGGTAATCATACCAATTCATCTCCGGTTTTGTCACCGGATGGAAATAAGCTGGCATATGTCTCTAATAAATCAGGGAAATCACAAATACATATGATGTGGCTTGATAAGGATATTCAATTTCAGCTAACTAATCTTCAGAAATCTCCTTCACGACTTACCTGGTCTCCGGACGGGAAATATATAGCTTTCCAAATGTTTGTAGATAAGAAACCCAAGAGGATGGTTGAATTACCTCCAAAACCTAAAGGTGCTGACTGGGCCTCTTCTGCAATTTATATCGATGAAATGGTTTATCGCCGGGATGGTTCCGGGTATGTAAAACCAGGTAGCTCGCAGGTATTTGTTATTAGTACGAATGGTGGAACTCCCCGACAGATAACATCTGGAGATGTTGATCATACCGGTATGATGAGTTGGAGTAAAGATTCAAAATATCTGTTTCTGAGTGCTAACCATGATGATGACAGGGAGTTTAATCCATTGGATTCAGAAATATACAGAATAAGTGTTGCCGATGGTTCTAATACTGCATTGACCGACCGATATGGTCCTGATACTAGTCCGATTGTTTCTCCTGATGGTTCAAAAATAGCTTACCTTGGATATGACGACAAAAAGCTCGGGTATCATAATTCATTAATCTATGTGATGAATATTGATGGAAGCTCTTCTGAAATGATTGAAACCAATTTAGATAATTCGATCTACAATATTCAATGGTCAGGTAATGACAGAATTTACTTTTTGTATGATGAAGAAGGAAATACGAAGGTAGCATCGACCAATCTTAATGGTAAGTATCGTGATGAAATCAATAATGTTGGAGGGTTATCATTAGGTCGTCCTTATAGTGGTGGAGACTTTAGTGTATCAGAAGAAGGTATTGTCGCCTTCACATATTCTACACCTGATCATCCTGCAGACCTTGCGGTGTACGATAAAGAATTGAATCGTATTACAAGGTTAAATGAAGACTTATTCAATTATAAGCAATTAGGTGAGGTTGAAGAGATCTGGTATAAATCAAGCCATGATGGCAAGGAAATACAAGGCTGGATTTGTAAGCCGCCAAATTTTGATCCCTCAAAAAAGTACCCATTGATATTAGAAATTCATGGTGGGCCTTTTACGAATTACGGAAACCGGTTTTCTACAGAAGTTCAACTCTATGCTGCTGCAGGTTATGTAGTGTTATATACCAACCCAAGGGGGAGTACTAGTTATGGAGCAGATTTTGCAAATACAATCCACCATAATTACCCAAGTAACGATTATGAAGACTTAATGTCTGGTGTTGATGCGGTGATCGAAAAGGGATATGTAGATGAAAATCGGTTATTTGTGACTGGTGGAAGTGGCGGTGGAGTGCTGACTGCGTGGATAGTAGGTAAAACTGATCGATTCAGAGCAGCTGTCGTTGCAAAACCGGTGATTAACTGGTACAGCCATACATTAAGCGCAGATAATCCTGTGTTTTTTACAGAATATTGGTTTCCCGGAAAGCCATGGGAGGTTCCTGAAGAGTATATGAAAAGATCACCAATCTCACTGGTTGGAAATGTAACCACACCGACTATGCTATTGACCGGGGAAAATGATTACCGGACACCGATTTCTGAGTCAGAACAATATTATGCTGCATTAAAACTTAATAAGGTGCCTTCTGCATTAGTTAGAATTCAGGAAGCAAGTCATGGCATAGCTGCTAAACCGAGTAACTTAATTAATAAAGTAGTTTATATTTTGGGATGGTTTGAGAAGTTTGATGTTTCAGAAGAAAATTTAAATAATGAAAAATAGATGAAGACTGCAGTATTTAGCACAAAGTCTTATGACAGAGAATACCTGAATAGGTTTAATAAAAGCCATTCACATGAACTGACATATTTCGAGGCTCCGTTAAATGAAAACACAGTTAATTTGACTGTAGGGTATGATGCTGTTTGTGTTTTTGTGAATGATAATCTCAATAAAAAAGTAATAGATGAATTGTCATCAAACGGGGTAAAGGTAATAGCACTAAGATGCGCGGGATTTAATAATGTAAACCTTGATCAAGCTACTAAAAAAAAAATTGCAGTAGTCAGAGTTCCTACATATTCTCCTCAGGCAGTTGCAGAACATGCCGTAGCATTAATTTTAACGCTGAATCGTAAAACCCATAAAGCGTATAACCGCATCAGGGAAAGTAACTTTTCGCTTGAACGGCTCACCGGGTTTGATATTTATGGTAAAACAGTCGGTGTTATAGGAACCGGACATATTGGTGCTCTATTTGCGAAAATTATGCTTGGCTTTGGTTGTCATGTGATCGGTTATGATGTTAAGGAAAATCAAGACTTAATGGACGCAGGAGTTAAATACTATGATCTTGATGAATTATTTGAAAAATCAGATGTTATTTCTTTGCATTGCCCACTAATTCCTGCTACTCATCACTTACTTGATAAAGAAGCTTTTGATAAGATGAAAAATGGCGTTATGGTGATCAACACATCTCGTGGCGCTCTGATTAATACTTCAGATGCAATTGCTGCACTCAAATCAGGGAAATTAGGTTACCTCGGCATTGATGTGTACGAGCAGGAGGAAAAACTATTTTTCAAAGACTTATCAGAAGAAATAATTGAAGATGATGAAATTTCCAGATTAATGACTTTTCCCAATGTACTAATCACCTCACATCAGGGTTTTTTTACTAAGGAAGCATTGGAAGAAATCGCTCGGACTACTCTGAAGAACCTTACTGATCTTGACCAAGAGAAAAAACCAGATAACCAAATAAATGGATAAAAAAAAGGGAGGTTAGACCTCCCTTAATATTTTATTAAGCTGCCATTCTTAACTCATAGTCAGGCTTAATTTTGTCTTGCCTTCCCAGCGTTTTAAGTAGTTTAAAATGACTTATTAATGCAGATGTGAAACTTTTCTCATAAAAATAAGGCAAGTTATATTTCTCAGTTGTCTTTTGAATAATTCTGGATATTTCCGGATAATGCACATGACATACATAAGGAAATAAATGGTGCTCTATTTGATAATTAAGTCCTCCGATAAAATAAGAAAGGACCTTGTTATTCATTGCGAAATTTGAAGTTGTTAAGATCTGGTGTACAGACCAGTTTTCTTCAATCATTTGCTCATCCTGCATCACGAAATCTGAAGTTGGAACCACATGAGCTGGCTGGAAAATCAGGCTGAGTGATAATCCTGCTACAGCGTGCATTGTCAAAAACATCAAAACAGTTAACCAGGCTGGTGTGCTGAATAATACAATAGGTAAAACCAGGAAGACTCCAAGATAAAATATCTTTGAAATAATTATCTTCGTCATTCTGATAGCAACTTCCTTATTGGATTTTATAAGACCTTTTCTGCGATAGTTAAATACTTTGATATAATCTTTAATCGCCATCCATTGAATAGTAGAAATACTATAAAGAAATATAGCATAAATATGCTGATATCTGTGAAACCATCTTCTTGGCTGATTAGGTGTAAACCTTAATACATATCTTGGCTGGATATCTTCATCAGCATCTTCGATATTGGTATATGTATGGTGAAGGACATTATGTTGTAATTGCCATAGCCTTCCATCCACGCCCATTAGTGGAGCAGTAAGTCCAAGTAAATTATTTAGCATTTTCTTTCCGGACAATGACCCATGTAAAGCATCGTGCATTACAGATGTCCCAATAAATGCCATGCCTAAGCCCATAGTGATCCATGCTCCAAACATTAATATCGGATTTTGAATGACACCGGTAAGCATTAAAATGAAAGGAACAAGATATACAGATAAAGCAAAAATAGTTTTGAATAAAACTGTATTATTCCCCGTTTTCTTTAATTGATTCTTTTTGAAGTATTCGTTGACATTTTTCTTGATCTCGGCAGAAAACTCCTTGTTAATTGTTCTTGAAAATTTGTATCTAATCATAAAAGGGTTAATTGTTTCTTCTAAATAATTTTATCCTCTTTTTTGATTATAGATAATGGATCGAACTATTTAAAAGATTTATTCTTTCTTTCCTAACGTCAAATTTAACTATTAGATGCCACGATACCTAATTAATTTCTCAGGGTTAGAGAATCTCATGTAATTCTGAGGTACTTAAATGAACGTTATAGCTCTTTAGAGAAGATAATCAGTTAGTTAAGTATTAAATGTCACAGTCTACCTGAATGAAAAAAGGTATATTGATTAATAGTAAACAAAATCAACAAAGCGTCATGAAATATTATTATAACACAACTTTAGAAAATAAGGATTTTGACGAGGTTATAGACCTTGTTACAGCACATTTAAAAGAGGAAGGCTTTGGTGTGCTTACTGAAATTGATGTCAAATCAACATTGAAAAAGAAATTAGATGTCGACTTTAAAAAGTATAGAATTTTAGGTGCTTGCAATCCTGAATTCGCTCATAAAGCCTTGCAAGCTGAAGATAAAATTGGAGTTTTACTACCATGTAATGTTATCGTTGAAGAAAATGATAATGGGTCAATAGAAGTTTCAGCGGTAGATCCGGTTACTTCAATGGGAGCTGTTGAAAATGATAAGCTAAATAATATAGCCGGAGAGGTGAGATCCAGGCTTCAAAAAGTTATTAAAGAATTAAATTAGTTGAATAGCTGATTTTGCCTTTGAGAAGATGATAATTCTTGTTACTTTATTATCTACTCATGGGCACCTCAGAAAATAAAACCAATAACGATAATACCGGCCTCAAAAGAAGCTTGACACTGTCTCAGCTTGTATTTTATGGGGTCGGTACTATTTTAGGGCTTGGGATCTATGTTCTTCTGGGAAAAGTAGCAGGAAAAGCTGGAATGATGGCTCCAATATCATTTCTTGTTGCTGCGATTCTGGCAACATTTACAGGGATATCATATGGTGAATTATCTGCCAGAATTCCAAAAAGTGCAGGAGAGGTTAATTATGTTGATCGTGCTTTTAATATAAAAATAGTTTCTTCCATTGTCGGTTGGCTTATAGTTTTATCAGCTATCGTATCTACAGCTACGGTAGTAAATGGATATACCGGGTATGTTCATGTTTTTATTGAGCAATTACCCGACTGGATTATAATTACTACAATTGTTCTCATTCTTGGAGGAATAGCGATCTGGGGCATTACTGAATCTGCTTTAACTATTACCATTATCACGATTATCGAAATCTGTGGTATTTTGATCGTCATATTTATTTCCGGTGATAATTTGACATCATTTCCTGAAAGGTGGCCGGAAATAGTGCCGGGTTTTAATCTTACTGACTGGAAGGCTGTGATGCTGGGTGCATTCCTTGCCTTTTTTACTTTTATCGGTTTCCAGGATATGGTTAATGTTGCTGAGGAATCAAAGAATCCAGAAAAAGATATGCCCAGGGCAATTTTGATTTCATTGAGTATACTGGTTTTACTTTATATGCTGGTAGCAACCATAGCTGCTTTAGGATTAAGCCCTGAAGAATTAGGTGAAAGTGAAGCACCTCTTGCTGATATTCTGGCTAAGGAAGGTAGTGGCTATCCAAAAATTATTTCCGGGATTAGTTTAATAGCCATAATCAATGGTGTCCTGGTTCAAATCGTAATGATAGCCAGGGTCTTATATGGAATGTCGGAAAAGAATATGGCTCCGAAACTTTTCGGGAAAGTGAATCAGAAAACCCATACCCCGATATGGTCTACCGTCATATCGACTATGGTTATTTTAGTACTTGCTCTTTTATTTAATTTAGAGTCTTTAGCTAAAGCGACAAATTACATTTTGATCGTTGTTTTTATTATGATCAACCTGGCCCTTTGGAAAATCAAAACAAAAGACAAACACCCAGAGGGAATTAAAACGTACCCTATAATTATTCCCATTCTCGGAGCAGTCTTGAGTTTTGCTGTCCTTGTATTTCAGTTTATTCAGGATTTGTCTTAAAAGATTCGATCCATTAAAATTTGAATCAGACCATTCGAAATATTAATTTATTTCTTATCCTGTTATTGATTGATTACTAATACTCAAAGAGGTAATATTATATATATTACTTTTATTTAAATGCCCCACAAATGATAAAAGCAGGATTTGTTCTTCTTACTATTCTAATGGTTATCAGTCCCATAATTTTATTCTTAAAATCTAAGAAAGATAAATTTAAACTGATCAAAAGGTATATCGTCATAATAATATTATGGTTAACATATGTGTTGACCTTAAGTTTATCAGGGTTATTACAAAATTTTGATTTACCTCCCCGGGTTCCTTTATTGATTATTTTACCTTCGATTATTCTATCAATAATACTGACCGGTCAATCAATTTTTAAACGAAATCTAAATCAGTTTTCTTCATATTTCCCTGTTAATGTGCAGGCATTTCGAATAGGTGTTGAATTATTAATCCTAGAAGCAATTTTGTATGGTTATTTTCCGGAAGGAGTAAGCTTTGATGGATCGAACTATGATATATTGATAGGGTTAACTGCTCCAGTTATAGGTGTTTTATATATGAGAAACAGTATTAGTCAAAAGTGGGTGTTAGGTTGGAATATTGCTGCACTTATCGTACTTACCTTTACAGGATATGCTTTTGTATCAACTTATTATATACATTCTGATTTCCCACCTGATGTTAGCAGATTATTACTAACTGAATTGCCATTTATTTTGCTTCCGGGAGTACTTTTGCCATTTGCAATATTTTATCACATAGTTTCTATCAGGCAAACCCTTACAAAAAGTAATGATTAATAGATTTGTATCAGCTATTGTTTTATTACTAGTATTTCAACTTGAATTACTCAGTCAGTCCAATACAAAACTGGATAGATATTTTGAAAAGCAAATTGAAAAGATTGGAATAGTTGGGTTACAAGCTGCTTTTTTATCAGAAGGAGAACTAAAGTGGAATAATAGCTATGGCAATAAAAGAGTCGATAAGAAGTCTTATGTGAATGATTCAACCTTATTTATGATTGCTTCTTCTACCAAACCGATAACAGCTATCGGCATAATGAAGCTATGCGAGGATGGTAAATTAAATTTGGATACAGATATTAATGATTATTTGCCTTTCAAAATTCAAAACCCTCATCATCCAAATGCGAAATTAACTACGAGGATGTTACTGAGCCATACTTCTTCAATTATAGATAACTGGGAGGTTATTAGTCCTCTTTATACTTTGGAAAAGGGTGGGGATTCTCCAATTGAACTTCATGATTTTGTGAAGGATTACTTTAACTCCGGGAGAAAATATTATGATTCATTGGCAAATTTTTCATCTAAACCTCCCTTAACAGAAAGAAACTATAGTAATATGGGATATGTGCTCTGTGGATATCTTATCGAAGTAATTACTGAAATGGATTTTGAAGATTTTATGTATCAGAAGGTGTTTGAACCTTTAAATATGCAAAATACATATTGGTTTTTAAGCGACATTCCACATGATAATATAGCCTATCCTCATCAGCCTTCGGACGATAAAAATGAAGGTTTTGAAATATTAAATCATTATGGGTATGCGGATTATCCCGATGGCCAGATAAGAACTACAGTTTCTGATTATGCAAAGATTATCGAACTTATGTTGAATGAAGGTATGGTTAGCGATTTCCGTTTTTTGGAGCCAGAAACTGTGAAAGAAATGTTGAGAATTCAGTATCCGAATGTAGATAAATATCAAGCTATTGCATGGAACAGTAACGAGTTTGATCATTGGTTGTATTATTTATTAATGAGGAGACTTCCATCTCATACAGGTGGAGACCCAGGCGTAGCAACGGTGGTTTCATTTGACCCGGAAGAGAATGTAGGGGCGATTGTTTTTGTGAATTCACCACCATCTTCGTTTTTAGAAGCAAAAGCTTTTTACCTAGACATGATTAAAAAACTTTTAAAAGAGGCGACTAAATACTAAAGTTTATGGCATCATTATTCGGTCATGCATTTGCAGCATCATCATTAGGGATGGTTTTTCCGGCAGAAATAAAAACATATAAAGTTATTCTACTAGGTATTATATGTTCCGTACTACCTGATATAGATGTTCTGGCTTTTAATTTTGGTATTCCATATGAAAATATATGGGGACACAGAGGAATAACCCATTCATTATTTTTTTCATTGTTAACAGGGATATTGCTGGTAGTTCTTTTCTACAAAAAATACTTAGCTAGTAAAACCGGCTATATACTTTGTTTTTATTTTTTTATTTGTTCGGCCTCTCACATAATATTGGATGCAATGACAACAGGAGGATTGGGAGTCGCTGTATTTGCACCTTTTGATAACCAGAGATATTTTTTGCCATTCAGGCCTATCAAAGTATCTCCAATCGGGATTGAAAATTTTTTTACGGAAAGAGGTCTGAATGTTATTAAAAGTGAACTCATATGGATCGGTATTCCTGGTTTTATCGTTATAACTATATCGCTTATCAAAACTTTATTTAAAAAATCAAATGCCAAAACTTAAATTTCAAATGTGGAAAATCATTTTTCTCATAATTTTTTTACCATTAAATTCTTGTGGTCAAAACCCTAAAAATCAGATAAAGAATGTAGAACAATCTATTCCGGACGAACCTATAATTATTAAAAATCAAGGGCTAACAATTATTGAAAGATTTAATCCTCCAAAAGGATTTAAAAGAGTCAATGTTGGTGTAAATGAATTTGGAACATTCCTCAGAACGTTACCTTTAAAACCATCAGGGTCAGTCGTTAAATACTATAATGGTAATATTAAATCTTCCAATAATGTATATTGTGCAGTTGTTGATCTTCCGATCGGTAATCGTGATTTGCATCAATGCGCAGATGCAATTATTAGATTAAGAGCTGATTTTCTGCGAAAAACTGATCAGATAAATAATATTCATTTTGAATTCACAAATGGTTTTATTGCTGATTATTCCAAATGGATTAAAGGAAATAGAATACAAGTTAGAGGTAAAAATGTCAGATGGGTGCCTGGAGGAACACCAGGGGATTCTGATGAAAAGTTCTGGGAATATTTGGAAATAGTATTTAGCTATGCAGGTACCTTGTCCTTATCAAGAGAGCTTGAAGAGGTAAAGATAACTGATATGAAAATTGGTGATATTCTCATACAGGGAGGTTCTCCCGGACATGCCGTGATATTAGTAGATATGGTTGAAAATATTGAAACAGGTCAAAAGCTAGTAATGCTTGCTCAAAGTTATATGCCAGCACAGGAAATTCAGATCCTTTTAAATCCTTTAAAAACTAATAATCCCTGGTATGAAGTAAAGGAGGGCGTGATATTAACTCCGGAATGGAAGTTTAATAGTAAAGATCTAAAAAGGTTTTAAAATAATTTAATTGTGCCATCTTTTATTAAAGAGCACGTAGAAGAAGAGTAAACCAATAATTTTAAGAAGAATTTTATGTCTAATATGAAAAAAATAAATAATGGGATATTGATAGTTATGCTATCAATTTTTAATCTGGTTTTGAGTGCTCAATCTGAAAAAAGTGTGGTTATAACCATAGATGATGTTCCACAAACCAATAGTTCAAGATCAAACTTGTTGTCTGTATTAGATAGTCTTCAGATACCGGTATCAATTTTTATTAATGAAAATAGGGTATACTCAGGGGGGAAAGTAGATAGTGTCAAGCTTCTATTACTGGAAGACTGGCTAAGTAAAGAATATGTTTCTCCGGGTAATCACAGTTTTAATCATCCCCGCTATTCAGCGATAGGAGTTGATTCATTTTCAGCAGAAGTTATAAAAGGAGAATTATTGACCAGGAATTTATCGTTAAAATATGATAAAGATTTAAATGAATTCAGGTTTCCATTTAATGATTTAGGAAAAGATTCATTGCAACAGATAAGAATCAGGAATTTCTTAGAAGACAATGGATATAATATTACCCCTTTTACCGTAGAGAGTAGTGACTGGATGTTCAATTATTTGTATGCAACCTATCTTTCGCAAGGAGATCTCGAAAATGCTCAGAGAATTGGAGATCGTTATGTAAATTATACTATAAGAATGTTTGAATTCTTTGAGGAGTTGGTTGATGAAGAATATAACCGGGATATACCTCATATATATTTATGTCACGATAATAGAATCAATTCAGACTATTTAGCAGCTATTATAACTCGGTTAAGTTCATTGAATTATGATTTTATTTCTTTAGAAGAAGTCTTAAGAGACAGTGTTTACGATCAGAAGGAATATTATCATCTGAAATACGGTATATCCTGGATTTATCGCTGGATGGAAGATAATAAATTAAGGAAAGAATATATGCGGAAAGAGCCGGATTTAATGGATATCTACAAGGAATATGAAAATATGCGTACTAAAATAAAATAACATGAGAAAAGTTGTTTCCTATATAGCTATAAGTCTTAACGGTAAGATTGCGGATTCTAATAGTTCAGTTGGCTGGCTGGAAAAAATACCTAATCCCAAGAGATTGGATTATGGATATTCCGAATTTTATGATAAGGTTGAGATTACTATCCAGGGGAATACTACTTATGATCAGGTACTGGGGTTTGATACTGAATTTCCATATAAAGGCAAGGATAATTATGTTTTTACCAGAAGAAAAGACCTCAAGAAGGATGAAAATGTTAATTATATAAACGAAGATCCAATCGATTTTGTAAAGGGCCTTAAAAAGGATCCAGGAGGGATTATCTGGGTAATCGGAGGAGGGCAAACTAATGCCTTATTGCTCTCAGGAGGTGTGATTGACGAACTAAAAGTATTTATGATGCCAATAATCATCGATGATGGGATTGAAATATTTAGTCAAAATCAGACAATTAGTTCTCTGGAATTACTCGATTCAAAAACATATTCAAATGGAGTAGTTGAACTTCATTACCGAGTTAAGAATTAGATATTAGATAATTACATAAATCACCTATACACCTCAGTAAGAAGTTAAACCTGTGTTTTTTTAAATGCTAAATGGCTAATTAATTTTTAATGGAAAATGTCTAGATTATTATTTTTCATTTTATAATTAATAATAGTGAAAGAAATTATTTTTACTGACGGAGATGATGATTTATCGCTTTTTTTAAATTTTGTAAAACCCATAATTTAATATTATACTTTTAATAATTAAAGGACCTTGTTTAAATAATTAAATGTTAAATATTTTGATTATTTTGATCTTGTAAAGAAGACTTTAATGATAAGAAGGTACGACCCGTCATCAGATTACAAAGAAGTAATTCAAATTTTCAAATTAAATACTCCGGTACATTTTGACCCGGAAGAACTTCCCGATTTTGAAAATTATCTTAATACTGATGATAAAAAATTTTTTGTTGTTGAAGAATCAGGAGTTATTAAGGGATGTGGCGGTTACCATATTATGAACAATGATGATGTAGCGCGATTAAGCTGGGATATAATCCATCCCGATTATCATGGTAAAGGTAAAGGAAGTGAATTAGTAAATTATATTCTTAGTCTGATATCAGAAGATGAAGATGTTTCTTCTATAGAGGTTTGGACCTCTCAGTTAGCAAATACTTTTTATTACCAATTTGGATTCAGATCTATCGAAATGGTTAAAGATTACTGGGCGGTGGGATTTGATCTTTATCGTATGCAATTGGAATTAAAAAAAGTGTAGTAAATAAGAATTCACTACACTTGTTAAACCTAAACCTTTATTCTAAACCTAATAATCTTATAGCAATTTAGATGCCAATCTATATACAGCATTTTAATTTATTTTAATTTTTATGCTAAACAGCAATTAAGCAGCTTATTAATAGATTAATTTTCGAAATATTAACTGTGAGCTTACTTGTTGTTTTCTTGTTTATTTGTTCGAAAATAGTGTAATTATATGCGAAACCGAACAATCTATAACTCCTATGGACTCTCCAAAATACAGTAATCTCAAAGCTATTTTTATTAATTGTACTCTAAAAAAATCTCCTAGATTAAGCAATACAGAAAAGCTAATGGAGGTATCAATGGGGATCATGGAAAGAGAGGGTGTTAATGTTGAATATGTTCGATTAGTCGATCTTAATATCGCTCCTGGTGTTTTACCGGATATGACGGAAGAGGGATGGGAAAAAGATGAATGGCCGGAACTGTATAAAAAAATCGCCGACGCGGATATTCTCGTAGTAGGCACCCCCATTTGGTTAGGGGAAATGTCATCAGAAGCTAGAAAGCTACTAGAGCGAATTTATGCAATGAGTGGGAAGAAAAATGACAAAGGACAGTATGTGTTTTATGGGAAAGCAGGTGGTTGCATAATAACTGGTAATGAAGATGGGGTAAAACATTGTTCTATGGGAATTTTATATAGCTTACAGCATGTTGGATATACAATCCCTCCCCAGGCTGATGCAGGCTGGATAGGAGAAGTTGGGCCGGGGCCGAGTTATGCGGATAAAGATTCAGGTGGGCCTGAAAGTGAATTCACCAATCGCAATGCAACATTCATGACCTATAATTTATTAAATATCGCCTCTTTATTTAAATCCAATAATGGAATTAATAATTATGGTAATTCTGTAGATTTGTGGGAAGAGGGAGAACGATGGAAGTTTGAGCCTCCAAAGATTAACTGAAATTTTTTATGATCACATTTAGAATAATAATAATTCTCACCTGTATTTATGCTTTATACAATTTTTTCAGGGTGAACGATATATTATCTAAAGTAATCCTGGGCCTTCAGGTGTTGTTTGTAGGATTGCTGAGTTTCGAAGATGAAACTATTAAAACTGTCAGCTTCATTCTATTTAATATTTCACTCTTACTGATATTAGTTTATGCTTTCACGAGGGAGCATTTTAATCCCTGGAAAAAGTGGATAATGGTTTCTCTGGCAGGCATATTATTACTAGGTAATTTCTTTAAATATTTGCAATTTCCATATGTAGAACTTGTCAGTAAACTAGCAGTACTTCCGATTGTAGGCGTTGCGTATCTCTCTTATAAATATCCAACAAGGATGAAAAATGAGTTTGGGTTTCTTGTTATTACTGCCGCTTTTGCCCTGATAAATATTTTGAGGATATCTTAATTTCCTAAAAAATGAAATTTCGCCTTACCTCATATAGAAAGCAGCTGTGGGTAAGTGTTTCTACAGGAGCATTTTTATTTGTAGTATTATATCTGTATCGTTCTTTTGGAATTCAAACAAATGAATCATTTTCAGGGCATAGCCTATTTGTCAGATCTGTTAGTTTTGGTCTCCTTACGTCTCTTGTTTTTCTGATAAATGAATTGTTAATAGCCCCCTTTTTTTCTATTGATAATTTTAAAAAAAGTATCGTCTGGAATGTTTGGGAAATATTTTCCGCAGGTACTCTATCCTTTTTATTGTTTAACTATTTCTGGGACTGGACTGAGTTATATCTAAGGGGTTATTTTTTAATGATATTTGAGTTTTTCATAGTTATGGTTATTCCTGTAGGAGTTGTCAATTTATTGCTAAACAAAAAAATTCATAATAATGGCCATCATTCATTGATTAATTTAAAAGCTGAAAATGGAAAGTCGCAGTTAACAATAACATCAGATAAACTTTTTTTATTAAATCTGAAGATAATTATGTTAATGTATTCTTTGAATCAAATGGCAAATTGAAAACAAAACTGATCAGGAACTCCCTTAAGAATATTGAAAAGGAATTTGAAGAACACCTTGTGCGTAGTCAGAGAAGTTACCTGGTGAATATTCAATCAATTCAATATATCGATACATCCGGGCAAAAGACTGTGTTAGCATATCCTCATGACCTGCAGGTTCCCGTATCTCCAAAGTATAAAGAAAATTTCGTTCAGCTCGATAAATAATTTCACCACTAATAAATTGATTTCATCCCAAACTACGTCAAAACCATTGCATAATGTGTTTAAAGGTTGTTTTATTGTAGAAAAACTTATTGATGAAAGCATATATATTTTTCTTTTTAACAGCAATATTCTTTACTGATTGTGAGAGAAATCAGCGCGAAAATAATAGGCTTCTGAATCTACAAGATCAATTGGATAGTTTGATACTATTAAAGAATAAGCAAGGTCTATTTGACGGGACAGTAGTAATTGGGGGTAAGAAGGTAGAACGATTTGAGAGAGCTATCGGTACTGCGGACAGAAGTTGGGGGATAACCATGAAACAAAATTTTGTTTTCGATATAGCCTCCTTAAACAAAAGCTTTATAGCTAGTTTAATTATGGTTGCAGAAGAGGAAGGTAAACTTAATACTTCTGATAAGCTGGTGGATCATTTGGAAAGCTTTGATTACAAAGGCAAATTTTCCGATGAAATTACAATTCATCAATTGCTCACTCATACCTCAGGACTACCTAATTATGATGGGGTTAGTGAGGAATTGAGAAAGGATAACTTTCTAAAGTTGAAGCGTAGTAATTTTAGTAATAACGAATACGTTGATTTTATTAGTCAACTGGATAGTGTTGCCAGTCCGGGGAAAAAATTTCATTACAGTAATTTTGCTTATCATTTGTTGCCTATTATCCTCGAGAATATTTATCAAAAGTCATTTAATCAATTATTACAGGAAAAAATTTGCACCCCACTTGAATTAGAAAGAACTCTTTCCGTCACGAACAATAAAATAATAATAGAAGACCTGGTTGGGGCTTATGAGTTTAATGCTGATGCCGGTGAATATCAAAAGAATGATTTTATTGATCTAACATTGGGTAGGAGAATATTTAGTAGCGCTGAAGATTTATATTTGTGGGGACAGTCTTTGAACGAAAATACATTCTTATCAGAACCATCTTTAAAAAAGATTAAAACAAATCATTTGTCAGGTATTAATAATGATATATCCTATGGATATGGCTGGGCAATTTTTGATGGAAATGGTGAATATAAGTTTGGTGATCTATCAGTTGATAACAAGTATATTATTCATGGAGGCAATACCGGAGGGTACCAGTCAATTTTGGTAAATGTGAATGAAGGAGAGTTAATCATTTCAATATTGTCAAATATCGGTGATAAGTCTAACCTGTTAGAGCTGGCTTCAACTATTGTGAAAATTTATAACCTAAATAATCATGAAATTTAAATTAACATTTTTACTAATCGTTTTTTCTGCGGCTATTCTTAGCGCTCAAAATTCAGAATTGATAGGACTCTGGGAAGTTAATAAAGTATCAGTAGGCGATCGGGATATGACTCCAATAGCTAAATGGTCCAGGATCAACGGTGACGGAACCTATCAGACAGGTAATGGTTGGTTGCAAAATGGTGCAGGTTTGTGGTCATTTAATAAAGAAGTAAGTCAATTATCATTTAAAGACTATTACAATCCGATAGACCCATTTGGGCCTTTTGCTGTGGAAATAAAGGATGATGAAATGGTATGGAGTAGAATGGAAGAAGATATGAAAGTGAAAGTTTACCTGACAAGAATAAAAGATCTACCCAGGAGTCATGCCGACGCATTAATTGGTAGGTGGAAAGCGACAGGTGAAAATGAAGAATCAGAAAATATGTTCTTAAGATGGGATAGAGTTTATGTCAAGCGAAGCGACAACGGAAATAAAACAGGTTACTGGATCCCACATGCCCATAGGGCAGAAGTTGGATTTGTTAGTCACGATCAATCTGAGCCACATAAATATTATGAAATTAAAATAAACAATGATGAACTGACATTGACGGGGGTAAGTGATGAAGTTAAGGGTGATGTGTTAACTTATATCAGGATAAAATAAGTGCAATAAAAAAGAGTAAGGTTAATCAACCTTACTCTTTTATTAGAAATAAATTTTATATCTGCTGGTTATATCTGTCTAAATTTCTGAATCGGTATCTGTTGCAAGAATTATTTCTTTATTGAATTTTTCTACCATTAACTTAAATGATTTTTTGAGTTCCGGGTATTCTTCCGGGGAATAAACATTTTTCTTTAAATTAAAATTCGCTATAATATTTAAAATGTTTGCCCTTTGATCGTATTTAATATCTATATCTGCCATTTCGTTTTCATTATTAAATGATTCAGGAAGGTGTTTGACTTTATATCCTTCGGGAACTTTTATTTTAGAGATAAATTGTTGTTTAAAAGGGAAAATAAAATCAACGGGATATGATCTTGTTTTTTCTTTAAAAGGATTTTCTGAAAGTGGAAAATTCAAAAATGGTTTTATTATCAGGTCACCATTTATACTTGAAACTTCCGTTTCTCCAATTATAGTAATTCTATAAGGCAGGTCCGGATTATCATAACCTTTTGTTTTTACCGTGTTTATTTCTGAAATGCCATTGTTTTCTGCATATTCCTTTATTTTGTCTTCATTATTATCGACGGATTTTTTTGATTGAGAGGCGACATAGAAAGAGCTAACGTTAACAAATTGAATGTCCAGTTTTTTATTTTCATTTGGCTCAATTATGAAAACATGCCTATCTAAAGAGGGTATATTGTTATATAAAGTTAACCATCTGGGCTTATCGTCATTGATAATTAATCCAACCCCGTTAATGCAATTCGTGGGTATAAGATCATACCTTAACATTGGATCAATACCATCGATAAGTATACCAGGATCTTCAATAAAAATTACTACATGGTTAAAATAGTGTATAAAAGGGTAGTCCCTTTTTACTTTACCGTGGTTTCGAGTGGAGATAATTACTGGTTTAGCATTTAATCCGGCTTCATTTAAAATAGAAGCTAAAAGAAGGTTAATCTCAGCTGAATTACCGGTCCTGTTTGCTATTACTTCTCTGGGTTTGTCAGAAGTATATATTGAATAAGATTTATTCCAGTGAATAAATCTTTTAAAGTAATCGACAATAGTCTTAATCTTTTCCCGATCTGATTTACCATTTAAATCCAGCCCTGATAATATATCATCACTTTCTCTTTTTGACTTTTTAATATATTTGCCAAAATGGTTATGATCGCTAAGGTCTTCACTTAAAGCCGGCCAGGTAGTAATTATTTCTTCAGTTCTACCATATGGATCATAAAATTTCGATAGCTGGAAATCAATTTTTTTATATAATCTGAAGGTGAACTAATGTATTTGTCTGGATTAAAAGCAGGAACATTCTTTAAACCAAATTTGAATATTACATCTTTAAATTTCGAGCCTGATCCTGTGGTTACTCCATAATGCTCGACTACATTACCAAACGTCCTTTCTACATCGTCAACTTTCTTTTCTTTTACATCAAATTTGGATATTTGTTGTGTGTCAAAAATATATTCGTAAAAGGGGATCATTGCAACAGTGTATTCACTGTACCTGGTTGGGAAAAAACTTTGGAACGTCCAATCTGGTAAGTTAAAATGAAACGGGGATTCTAAAACGTATTTTATCTCATATACAGTTCCGGCTTTTACATTGGGAATTGCAAAAGTTTTTGACCTCCATCTTTCATTTATTTTTTCATCAAAAATGGATTTTTTATCCAATGAAGTGATTATTATATTTCCATTTTCAAGATTATAGCTCTTGACTTCTATTTTTCTTACCCGTTCGGTCTTATCATAACCATCCACATAATAATTGATCGAAAACTCAGCGTTCTCAGCTCCTGCTTTGGTATAAACTTTTACTCTTTTTGTCCTGGTAAATTGGATGTTATACCCATCATCAGTATCGATAAATTTTGAACTTCCAATATCAAATAAGATGACAGCATCCGATTCAGGAAATAAAGAATCCTTTTTCTGCTTTAGAATATTTAAAGAGACTTTTCTATTGGGTTTGTCTTGTGAAATACCAATTGTTAAAGTGAAAACAGTTAAAAAAATAATTGATAAATACTTCATTGTAATTTTATTATAGATTGGTTCTGTATTTCCTGTATTTTATCTGTGAACTCATAGAAGGCCTGATAACTTTTCTTATCGTATTCGCCTGAGTAAATTTTAAGTGATTTTTGGACAATTAATTTATCTCCTTCTATTCTGAAATTTTGCTTGTATTCTCCGAATTTTGAGGATAAAACCTTGTCATTAGGTAATTGAATTTTACTATAATCAATATTGGTTATTTTGTATATATATTGATCAATATTATAGATTGGGATATCAAACTTTAATCCCGTTTTTCTTTCTGATGGTATATTTAATTTTTTAAATCTGTAATGAGGAACATCCAATATAATATAAGGACCAATCTTTCTTGAGGCTTTTTTTATAGATAGATCAGCTGATAGAATCAGGCTATGATTATCTTCATTATTTTTTTTAATGTTCCAGTTATTAACCACATAGTTTTTCAAACGAATAAAATCATCTATGTATTCCTCTGTTAGGTTTTTATCAGATACCGAATTTAAATCTGCTAATTCTTCGTATTCAATTCCTTTGGCTATTTTGTTAAAAGTGGCCTTTCCTTCACCGTTTTCATTTAATTGAAAATCATAAGTGGAGATTACTTTAATGTCCTCATTAGATAGTTTGGGTATTCGCACGAATTTACTTTGGTCTTGATTAATTAAAAACCCGTAGCGATTTTGTGTAAAAGATCCGATATAGCCGAATGGTAAGATATTGGTGGTGTTTTCCAACCATAAAGTATCTGATTGAACAGGTACGGCAAGAATCACATGATTAAACTGAAGGCTTGGGAAATCTCTGTTTATCCGTTGAATTTCTTCACCTGCATTGACAAGAGTATAATATGAATCAATCCCTGCCTCTTCCAGTAGTGACTTCATATATATCGTTAATGCTTTACAATCACCATACTTATTTTTGGATACATATGAGGCAGGATAAGGGTCGAGTCCCCCCTTATCAATAGATATATTTATATACCTGGTGTTATTTTGTAGATAATTATACAGTTTGGATATGATCTCTCTTTGGCTACTACTTTTTTGACAGATTTCCTGTACTATTTGTTTGTCGGTTTCAGGAAGATCATTTCTGTCTTTTATTACGTTATATTGCCAATTGCCAATTGATTTCCATGATTCATAACTACCGGGCTTGATGTAGTCGAAATTTTCGGGCAATACAATAATTTCTGGGGCAAGGTTGGTTGGAGATTCTCCGTATGCTTCTTTTTCAAGTAGTTTAAAGTTATTAACCTGCCATAAATAGGTTATTTCATCTTTATCTGAGGACCTTTTTACTGGTATATTATGATCATTTAATATTCTTACTTTTTCTTCAGCAGGTAATGTGATTTTTAATGTAGCATTGGAAGTAGGTAGTTTGTAGTATAGGTAAGGATCCCATGATGCGTAATCAAGTGCAGATTCCTCTGTAATTGAATATTTATAGTAAATAAAATAAGGATAAGTGTTATGTTTTATATCGAAGCTTGTGACCATATAATCCATAAAAAATGTATTGCTGAATTTTGCCGATCTCTCCGAGAAATCCTTCTTTTTTAGTTTTCTGATTTTTTCACCATATCCATCTAAGAGGTAAACTTCATGAATTTTTAATTCATTTTGATCGGAATGAAATATTTCTACCTCAGAGTATTTCTCTGACTCTTTTCGGTCATTGATTTTTATTTTGATTTCATAGGTAGTTTCTACCTTATTGTTTTTGATTTCTACCGAAGTGTGGTAATCAGTGACTTGACCGTAGGAAAAGTAAGTACGGCAGATTAATATAATCAGCCAATAATAAAAATTACGCAAAGCTCTTTAACCTAAATAGTTGAAAAAAATTTTGCGAAAGATAACGATTTTATAGAAAAAAATAAATTCTATTTTTTAATAATCAAAGTTCCTAGCCTGAAAGGATTTCCTGAAATCATAAAAGAACTTCATTTTAACCCGCAATCTTTCCATTTTTTCGATATTCACGAATAATAGCATGCTCAATGTCATCGAGCCATATTTCATTGTTATCTCGTGAATATGCTTTAAGTGTACAATACCGTATGATATTTGTAATGGCTCCTCCTGCCAATTCATATTGTTTGGCTATTTCCCTGAAGTTTATCTTTTCATCGATTTTAAAATCTTTCGGAAATGCTTTCCTCCACAGTTGGTAACGCAATTCAGCATCAGGCATTGGGAAGAAGATAGTACTTTGAAATCTCCTTGAAAAAGCCGCATCCATATTATTTTTCAGGTTTGAGGCTAATATTATTAATCCCGGGAAATCTTCTATTCGCTGTAGCAAATACGATACTTCCTGGTTAGCATACCTGTCGTTTGCACTAGAGGTTTGCGTTCGTTTCCCAAATAACGAATCGGCCTCATCGAAAAATAGAGCCCATCGCTTGTTTTCAGCCATATCAAATAGTTGCTTCAGGTTTTTTTCAGTTTCTCCAACCCATTTTGATACGACAAGGCTTAGATCTACGCGGTAGACCGGGATGTCAAATTCATTTCCAATTAAAGAGGCAGTTAATGTTTTTCCGGTGCCGGGCGGACCATAAAATAAAGTTCGATATCCGGGTTTTAACCGGCGTTTTAAATCCGGATGGTCGAGCAATTTTTTGCCATGACTCATCCACATTCTAAGTTCTTCGAGTGATTCAAGTGTATCAAAAGGTAAAACTAAATCTTCCCATTCCATTTGAGTGGTAATCCTCCTGGCAGGGAAAGACGAGCTGTACTCGGGAACAAATGTTGTACC
This sequence comes from Mangrovivirga cuniculi, assembly GCF_005166025.1. Taxonomy (NCBI): domain Bacteria; kingdom Pseudomonadati; phylum Bacteroidota; class Cytophagia; order Cytophagales; family Mangrovivirgaceae; genus Mangrovivirga; species Mangrovivirga cuniculi. The sequence continues at coordinate 4,541,327 of NZ_CP028923.1, read as the reverse complement.
TTTAGTCAGTGCGAGTAGTTCGTCACTAGGACATAATTGTCCCGATAGCCTGGGAGTGCCTTCTTCTCCGGGTAATAGTCTGATTAACCCATGACGAAATAAAGAGCTACCAGATGAAAGAAATGAATGAATAAAATCTCTGTTTATCGGATCCCTCCCTCCAAGTAAAAAAAGTATGGTTTCTCCGGTGGGAAAGCAACTTTTATGATCACCCCTGCTGACTCCACCCAGAAGTGAAAAAGAATATTCATCGGCACTTTGAAGAATTCTAATTCCTTTAAATGCATCCGGGTAATAGTATGGAAGAAGTGTTAAGGTAACAATGAATTGCTCATATTCATTCAGACCAAATTCGGTGGCAAGTTTCGTATTTGCGTTTGGAAAGGTGTTTTGAATACATTCACTCTCAATGCCTTTGAAGGACCAGATTTTGTTATAATTGACATTTCTGTCCTCTGATGAAAAAAATGAATCAAAAACACCTCCGACAATTTTATATACCCGGAAAATTTGATCTAAATCCATTAAAGATTAGTTCTGGTTTAAAAAATGGTTGAAGCTTCAAATTAAATTAATTGTAGCCATATTTTTGAGTTAATAATTAAAAAGTGCATTTTTTGAGCATTAATTATATTAATATAGTTTGTTTATGGTGACTTTTTTTCTTCAGGAAGGTGATTATTTAAGGTTTTTTTTATATCAGGCAACAGAATCTAAAAAAGTTCAAAATCGAAAAATTCGAAACCTGATATTGGTTTTTGTAACTATTGTTTTCCTTTCTGTTGTACTTTATCTAAACCGGCAGTCAACTCTTGTTAAATTTATTTTGGCTGTATGTGTTTTCATTTTAATTTTTTACCCCTTCTATTTTAAATGGAGATATAAAAGCTTTTATAAAACTTATATAAAGCAGAATTTTCAAGATAAAATTGGAATAAAAACTTCAATCTGGCTCCAAGAACATAATTTAATTATTGAATCAAACGAGATAAAGCAAGTCTTTTCTTTAGATGAGATTAAGGAGATAGTTGAGATCAAGGAGAATTATTTTTTATACATTGAATCCGGAGATTATATAATATTACCTCGCAGTGAAAAAAATGTTATTGAAGATTTAATTAAAGGGATAATCGCCGAAATAAAGTCTGAAATTGTATTTAGTGATAGGAAATCCTGGCAATGGTAAGTGCCGATTCTTTCTGTTGTTATTTTATCAATATAAAAGAAAAAAGTATCTTTCCGATCAGATTAAAAATTTAATAAGAATGGCAAAAGTTATAATTGAAAGTTTTAAGGAATTTGAAGAGTACGTAGGGAAAGAGATTGGAGTATCAGAATATATAAAAGTGACACAGGATCAGATCAATAAATTTGCAGATGCAACATTAGATCACCAATGGATTCATTTAGATGAAGAAAGAGCTAAAACTGAAAGTCCTTTTCAAAGCACTGTTGCTCATGGATTTCTTACGCTATCTCTAGTTCCGCATCTATGGCATCAGATAGCTGATATCAGAAATATCAAAATGCTTGTTAATTATGGTATTGAGAAATTTAGGTTTGGAGCCCCGGTCTTATCAGATGATGAAGTAAGATTGAGAGTTAAACTTAAAGCCATTACCGATCTCAGGGGTATTTCCAAAACCGAAATGGATATTAAAATGGAAATAAAGGATAACCCAAAGCCAGCTTTTTCAGGAACTTTGGTGTTTTTGTATCATTTTAATAATTAAATGTGTTTAAATAATATTCGGAGATTTATTATATTAGCAGCTGATTTTTATAACCAAAACCAACTAGTTAATGAAAAATTTCCCCATATTAGCTTTATTGCTTCTGGTGCTTGCCTGCGGTGAGGATGAAGAGGTTAAAATTCAGAAAGATTTAAGTTTTTACACCTTAAATGAAATTCCTGTTTCAGGAGATCAGGTTAGTCTCAAAGGAGAAAACCTCGATTTAATTGATAGCGCTTTATTTAACGGAGTTAAATTGCAAGTTGCTTCCAGTTCTGCTACTCAATACACATTTAATTTACCTGAATCATCCGGGTCGGGTCAACTTGAAGTATTTTATCAGGAGTTTGACGTTTCAAAAACAGAAAAGTTTTTAATTAAAGTTCTAGATGATCAGGTTTCAGTAGTAGATATAGATATTTCAACTCCTTCAAAAATTGAATTTTTTTCTGAAAATTTTGGGTTGATACATGCAAATGGAGCAATATTTAAGACCACTGATGGTGGTGCCACCTGGAACATGATTCTTGAGAAAATGGGAATCAACACATACGATCTTTTTCCTGTTTTTGACGAAAACTTCATTATGGTTCCAATTTATACTTCTCCAAAATTGATTGTAAGTGAAAATGGAGGAGATACATGGAAAGAGTTCGATCCATTTTCTGATGATTACAGAGTTGAATCATATTTACCTCTAACTTCTGATTCCATAATTGCGATTACTTCAAACTCCGATTTATCTACAGGAAACATTTTTGTATCCTCAAACTCAGGGAAAGATTTTGTCGAAGTAGCTGAGTTTGATTATGACTTAGCCAGAAAATTTCAACCTTTATCAGTATTTAATGACCTGGTGTCCTTTATTGATCCAGAGTCATCTAAAATGATTATTTCAAAAGATTTTGGTAAATCGTGGGAATTAAAATCTTTACCTATAAGGTTATATCCATTGGCTCCTGCGATAGATTTTGTCAATTCGGATCTAGTATTTGCATATAAAGCACCTTTGATTGATACTTCAGGTCCTGGATTAGTAAAATCTGAAGATGGAGGTGAAAATTGGTCTTCAGTATTAAACTATGAAAGTATTATAGATTGGAATATTGTCGGATGTAAGGCTGTAGATGAAAATAAAATTGTATTTGTCGACAATGAAGGTGGCTATTACATCACCGAAGATGGCGGGGAGACCTGGAAACTATACTATCTGGATAGCTCGGTTTCTTCATTTATATGTTTTGGTGGAAATACAGCTTATTACTGGCAAGGTGGCAGGATCATTAAAAAGACATTTTGATTACTTTATGATTTATATTCCTACTTTTTAAAGTATGGTGATCTTTAGAATTTAAATTAAGTAGATATAAAAAATTATGCAGCTGCTGATATCCCGATATCAGCAGTTTTTTTATTTAGTTTTCTCCTTTTGTATGTCATGGTTAATAAGCCAACTCCTGTTTTATTCACTTTAATAATTACCCTATAGATAATATATATACAATAATTTTGTTTTTTCAGGTTTATTATTAGACCTCTAATTGCATTAATTGCGTTTTTGATAATAAATCTGGCCACAATTTTTGCGTTTAAACTGGGTTTTTACAATTGTTATTTAAATAATATTAAATAAATCATATTTTTTGTAAAAAAAATTATATTTAGTTGCTTAAATACCATCTGCTTAGTTAATAATTTCTTTAACAAATATTTAATCATTCCATTATTTTATTGATATTATTTCATAATAAAGGATATAATATACCTTAATTTGAAGTATCTCTAAAAATTTATTGATAATTTTTTAATTCAGAATCATTCTCTACATTTGTTTAAAATCAAAATTGATTATTTGGTTCGAACCTATCAAAGGCAAATAATCTTTCATAAATTCCTTTATTTACCGCGGTTGGAATTTTGAAAGTTGACCTACAACAAATCATTTACCACTAATTAATTAAGCAATGGAGAAATTGAGTTCAAAAGAGGCGTTACTTCAGGAAGGAGTATCTCAAGATACTGTAGAGGTAATGTCTGATAGTTTAGTCGCCTCTGTAACAGAGACAGTTGCAACAGCTGGAACTGAAACTGCTACTGTGCTGGCTACAGCCCAGGATCTAAGTGATGTATTGTTAACAACAAATAATCTATGGATGATCGTAGCTACTGCACTTGTGTTTTTAATGCATTTAGGATTTGCAGGTGTTGAGGCCGGCTTTACACAATCTAAAAACACTGTAAATATTTTATTTAAAAATACGCTGACTCCGGTCATAGGTATTTTAACCTTCGCTTTAATGGGTTTTAATCTGATGTACCCTGGATTTGAAACTCCTGGATGGTTTGGCTTTTCCGGGTTTTGGATCGAAAGTCCTGCCGGGGGATCATCGGTAGATTATGCTGGAGGAGGATATACCTACTGGACGGACTTTTTGTTCCAGGCCATGTTTGCTGCTACTGCTGCAACCATCGTTTCCGGTGCCGTGGCTGAAAGAATTAAATTAAGTTCCTATTTAATTTTTACAATTCTATTTGTTGGAGTTGTTTATCCAATAATTGGTTCATGGAAATGGGGTGGAGGAGCACTTGATGCTCTTGGATTTTATGATTTTGCCGGATCTACTCTTGTTCATTCAGTTGGCGGATGGGGCGCTCTTGCAGGTATATTGGTTTTAGGTCCACGGTTAGGTAAGTATATGAATGGAAAAGTAAATGACTTCCCGGGATCTTCTGTTCCTCTGGCTACAATGGGAGTATTCTTACTTTGGTTTGGCTGGTTTGGTTTCAATGGAGGCTCTGTGCTTTCTGCAGATCCAGGATTAGTTTCTTATGTACTGGTAACTACCAGTCTCGGAGCTTGTGCGGGAGCGTTAGGTTCTTTTATTATGGCTCATTTTGTTTTTAAACGAATGGATTTAGGTATGGTGCTAAACGGAGTACTTGCCGGACTTGTTGCTGTTACTGCCGGGGCTGATGTATTTAGTACTGCTGATGCTGTGATCGCAGGATTTATTGGCGGTTTTCTTGTAGTGTTGTCTGCTGTCTTTTTAGATAAAATGAAGCTTGATGATGCTGTTGGAGCTGTTTCAGTTCACCTAACCGTAGGAATCTGGGGTACTCTTGCTGTAGGGATATTTGGTTCCAATGCAGAAGGAGCAATGCCTTTTCTACCGCAGTTAATTGGTGTGGGCGTTTGTGGAGCAGCAGCTTTTTCTTGTGCTTCACTAATCTTTCTAGCTTTGAAATACACTATCGGGGTTCGGGTGTCAGAAGAACACGAAAAAGAAGGTCTGGATTCTCACGAACACGGTATTAGAGGTTATACCATCATTCTCGAATAATTACAATTTACAGGAATAAAAAGACCCGGCAGAGCTGCCACTCTGCCGGGCATTAAAACACGTTGTTCTGCTGCAACAACAGAAAACTAATGTTCAATTCAAATTACGTCTAAGTCGATGAAAAATGCAACAAAACTAATCTTAACGTTGCTTCTGGTGAATACTGCCATATTTGCCCAGGAAGCAGAAATAGTTGAAGAAATGGAATCTGCCGGATTACAAATTTCCGGATCTGCCGATATATATTATAAATACGATTTTTCAGGGGAATCTAATATCCCAACCAGTTTTGCCGATGCACAAAATACTGTTGCAATAGGTATGTTGGATATAGGTTTATCTCATACCACTGGAAAGGTCGCTTTCGTAGGTGAATTCTCTTTTGGTCCCAGAAGTTTTAAGTCCATTCCAACATTAAGGGATGGGAGTGGAGCAGATCGGTATATAAATATCCAAAATCTTTACATGAGTTATTCACTCACCGATAAATTAACTCTTACGGGTGGTTATATGGGGACATTTGTAGGGTATGAGGTTATCTCACCTGCAGCGAACTTCAATTATAGTACTTCTTATCTGTTTACAAATGGACCTTTTCAAAATGCCGGTTTGAAAGCTGAATATGCTTTTTCAGATCAGGTTAGCTTGATGGTGGGTGTGTTTAATGATTGGAATGTTTATGAAGATGGTAATGGTGTGACAGATTTTGGTGCCCAATTTTACCTTTCTCCTACTGAAGGCTGGGATGTTTATTTAAATTATTTATCAGGATCACCTTCGGGAACTGTGCTTGACCTGACATCAGGCCTTCAAATAACTGACGACTTTTATTTAGGAGTTAATGCTGCAACCTATTCCGCTGATGAGGAAGACGCAGGAGGATATTCCGGGGTAGCTCTTTATCCTCAATACTCATTTACTGATAAAGTTGCGATAGGATATCGAGGAGAATTCTTTTCTGTGAAAGAATACGAAATGGAAGGTATTACTATTCCATCAGAAAGTGTGTTTTCAAGCACTCTGACACTTAATTATTATAGTGGCCCTATGACCTTTATAACTGAAGTGAGGTTAGATAATGCTGAAAATGAGTGGTTTTTAGATGGTGATGCTGATCCTACTCAATCTGCTTCTCAATTACTATTTGCTGCAGTTTATTCGTTTTAAAATTTATTTCAATTGTGTGTGGCCCGTGGTCACATACAATTGATTTATCACAATTATATAGTTATGCTTTATTTATTATTTTCATCCCTTATCATGTTTAACCCTTTTTCAATGGGCGATGGTTTCAAAGAAGTCATTTTGACTGATACGGTTAATGTGAATTCTCATGATGATTTTGATTTTGAAGAAATGTTCAGCGAATATAAAAAGAGCAGGAAGAAAGAATCTGATAATTTTAAACTCCTGGTTGCTAATAAGGAAGACGCTTATGTAAGCTATATTGACGGGTATTTTCTAAAATCTCAAATACTGATAGGTAAAAAAGTTGTTGGAGCAATCCGCTATCATGTTGCTTTACAGATGATCGGTGAAAAGATTGTTCTTACAATTGATAACCCAACTTTTCTTCCTTATGAAAAGAATCGTTTTGGGAACCTGAAGCCAAATTATGGCAGAGAAATGCCACTTTCACAAATATCTGCAAGCAGATTAGATGAGAAAATCATAGATGAAATAACATCTTCATATAAGTCTTTTTCCGCTGATTATCTACAAAAGCTTAAAAACGAACTTATTAGCGGATAGTAGTTATTCATTTTTAAGTTGTCTTTTGTAATCATCTAGTTTAGACTGGATTTCTTCAGGTAATTCAGGTTCCTGAATGTCATTGTATTCTTTTAATTCGTCATAAATAATGTCGGCAACAATTAATCTTGCTGCATCTTTACTATCTGATGGTATGATGTACCATGGAGCATATGAAGTGGAAGTGTTATTTATTGCTTCCTGAAAGCAAAATTGATATTCATCCCAAAGAGCTCTTTCTTTAAGATCTCCGGGGCTAAATTTCCAGTTTTTGTCTTTCTTTTCTATTCGCCTGATCAGTCGGGATTTTTGTTCTTTTTTAGAGAGATGAAGGAAGAATTTGAAGATGATGGTCCCGTTTTGTGAGATGTGTTTTTCGAAATTATTAATCTGCTCAAAGCGCATATTCCAGAAATCTTCATCAATATCTTTTGTTGAATTAATACCTGGGATATTCTCACTTATTATGTACTCAGGATGAATCCGAGTGACGATTACATTTTCGTAATGCGTTCTGTTAAAAACTGAAAATTTACCTCTTGCGGGCAAAGCCAGATAATGACGCCATAAATAATCATGTTTTCTTTCCAGGGTCGATGGCGCTTTAAAGCTATGCACGACAACTCCCCTGGAATTAAAATCTTTAAATACCTCTCTGATTAAACTATCTTTTCCTGCGGTGTCAATTCCCTGGAGGCAAATTAATACGCTGTACTTACCATGGGCATATAGCACATCCTGGAATTCACCCAGTTTTTCTCTCGTTTCTTCAAGGCTTTTTTTTAATTCCTCTTCACTGGCATTCAGGGTATTGAATGTAGAGATTTTAGTTAAATCTATATTATCAGTGATTTTGTAATTCTTGCTTTTTATTTTGTCCATATATTATCGAATGTTTTTTAAGATAATATATTTATTCGAAACCGTTAGTTAAATATTGTTTTGAAAGTAAAAAAATACCCCGACATTTCGCCGGGGTACAACCTAATTGATCCTCTTATTTACCCAGGATTAATCTTTATTCCAGTCAAGGTTTATTTTAAGTTCAACATTAACTAGTCTTCCAATCATTGGAGATCCGACAAACTCTCTTTGTTCTGTGTCAAATAAGTTAGTTACAGATGCGCCTACATGGAATACTTCGCTCAGCTTATATCCTGCAGAAAGATCGACAGTTGTAAACCCACCTAATGGACCATAATTATAAAGAGTTCCAGGCACTCTGGTGCCCGCACCTTCTTCAGTTGCTATTTGCTGACCTGATCTGAAGTCATACTCAGGAACGATTCGAACATTTACAGAAGCTGAAAACTTATCATCGAAAAGATTTGCTGCTGAAAAGTTAAAGTTCGCTCGATGGTTTGGAGCATTTAAAGTTCTTAATGCAGCTCTTGTTTCAGGAGCTAAATTTTCGAGTGCAGGATCGTCTTCGAATTTATCTTCGTCTGTAATATCAGAGTCGAAGTACATGTATTTTGCACCAATGCTAAATTTATTATTAATGAAATAAGTTAATCCGATATCCGCACCATATGAGCTGACTTCCCCATAATTCAGATAGGTAATATGAAGGTTGCCATATTCCTCAGGGATATCAGTATCACCTTTTTTGATAATTTGTTCACCGGTAATTGTCAGTTCTGCTGGGTTAACCTGGAAAAGGGACACTGCAGGACTTAAGAAATCACGGCTTTTAGAATACCAGCTAGTGAAATCTACAGCAAGTTTTTCAGCCAACATACCTTTATAACCAAATTCAAAAGTATTTACTTTTTCAGGCTGTAAAGGATCTATTGTGCGGGTGTCTCCATATGTGATTGATCCGTCGATCAGACTTTGAGTGAATTCACGAGTCGTAAGGCCTTCACCGCTACCAATAATTGCTCCACCTGCAAATGGAAACAGAAATTCCATAAACTGGATTGAAGGTGCTGCGTATGCACGGCTGTAAGTCATTCGGAAATTCCCTTTACCTGCTTTAGCAGTCAGCGCTAATCTCGGGCTAAATTGAGTATCGTAATAGTCATGCTTATCGATTCTGGCAGCGCCTACGAATTTAAAGATATCTCCGAATGGTTTTTCGACCTGAAGTACGGCTCCAAACTGATTAATTTTGATTGGGCCGTTAACGTCATAAAGGTAAGTCCCTTCACTATCAGCAATGTCTCTCTGAAAGTTTGCTCCTACTACATAATAAAGATCTTCTCCAATTGTATTGTTATACTGTACCTCTGCATTGAATCTTTGGCTTTTGTCTATAAAGCCAGGGAAGCCTACACCGCCTTCTTCAACAGGTAGAAGAGATTTTCTCTTAGCTTCAGCCTCGTTTTCTCCAGCAGCCAGAAGAGCGTGATAATTGTTAGTTCTGCCATTGATCTGATAAGTGTTTCCAGCGTCATTCCAGGTATTGTAAACCGTTGCATACCAGTGATCAGAAACTAGTCTGGCATTCAGGTACTGAAAATTCCAGCCATTGATCTGGTTTCTACCCAGATTGGTTACGCCAATATTTGATCCTTCACCATATCCATAGTCGAGAATAATATCAGTTGAATTATTCAACTCATAGTATAAGGCTGCATTTGTTCTGATAATTTCAAAATTAAAATCCGGATCAAGTTCTGGTTGGGCTCCTGCAGTCGGAGTATATACAGTATCAATAAATTCAAAGTCCTCACCTCTTGTGTACTCAAAATTCACTTTGAAGGATAAAGGTGTGTTATCAATAACCTGGGCATGACGGCCTCGGAAAGAAAGCTGACTTTGGTTTCCGGCACCTAATACAATAGTAGTTCCTTCAGAAGCCCGGGGTCTTTCGTAATGGTGTTTATTACACCTGCATGAGCATTTGGCCCATACAGTGCAGATGCAGGTCCGACAACTACTTCTACTCTTTCGATATCTTCCTTAATGATTGTGTTGTAAATACCTGCTGGCAATCCGGTACCTCCCGGAAGCATGCCATTTCTGCCATCGTTTAATTGAAGCATGCGAACATTAAATGCAGAATTGAATCCTCTGGCATTTATACCTACTCCAATTACTCCTGATCTTACAGCTTCAATCCCCTGAACTTTATTAAGGAATTCGCCGATATTGTAGGTTGGCATGAGGTCAAGGTCTTCAGAATCTATTACTGAGATAGAGGCCGGTGCTTCTGTTATCTTTTCCGGTTTTCGGGTTACAGACACGACAACTTCATCCATTTCCTGAATTGAAGGAGACATGGAAATTGTTCCAAGATTTATATCTGATCCTCCCGGAACTGTTTTTGTAACAGTCTCAAATCCAATGAAAGTAAACATTAAGTTTACACTTTCGTCATTCTCTATTTTAAAGGAAAATGTCCCGTCTGTTTCGGTGATTACACCTGTTCGGGTATCTTCAATAAATACGTTTACTCCGGCCATTCCTTCGTCATTTTCAGCATCGACAACTTTTCCGCTGACGGTATATTGAGCAAGGATAGGCTCGATGCCCGCTATTAAAAGCAGGCAGATAAATAGTAATTTGTTTTTCATGGTTATAAGGGTTGGGTTTTTCGGTTCTACATTTAGTTTTTCAGTTTATAAAATTTTTAATGAGCTCATTAGTTTTTTCGGGTTGCTCGAAGTGAACAAAATGACCTGCATTTTCTATTAATTCCATTTGCGAATCAGGGATTTCTTTATTTGCTATTTTAGCGATATCAGCAGTAGTCATTTCCGGATGCAGATACTTATTTGGTATCAGTTTATCTTGCTTGCCATATATTATTAAAACTGGCGGTTTAAGGTCACCCAGTTTTTCAAAAACAGGTTCGTTGACCATACCTCTTATTCCTTCTGTGATGGTATAGCAATAGTTCATGAAGTCTGGTGATTCTTTTATCATCATTCGGTCCTCATACATGAATTCAGCATCATCAGGCATTTCATGAAAATTAGCCTCCAGGTTAATTCTATATTGCTCGTCACTAACTGAGGCAGTTTGTTCAGGAGTTATTGCTCTGAACATCGCTTTTTGCTGTTCGCTAAATGTTTCAATTCCGGCAGGAGCAGAAAGAATGAGAGATTTTATCCGGCCAGGATTATCAAGTGCCATATGCATTGCGATCTGGGCTCCCATTGAATGACCGGCTATGTGAAATTTTTTGATATCTAAAGAATCCATTAAAGCAAAAAGATGCTCTTTATGAAAACTCATATTTGCTTTAAATTTTCCTTTAGAAGACTTGCCATAACCGGGAAGGTCCACAACAACGCACCGAAAATTTTCTTTTAGTTCTGAAATGTTCTTTTTCCAGGCAGGAGCGTAGCTTCCCATGCCGTGTATGAATAATATCGGTTCACCTTTTCCAATATCCGCGTAGGCTATATTTATATTTTTGACCACCTCTTTCTTATCCATAGGATAGGGGTAGTCTAATTCCATAAATGCATCTTGTGCCTTTGTGTTCATTGGATTTAGAATTATTAAATAGATTACCGATAGTATTTTTATGAATTGTCTCAAAGTCCTTTTAAAAATTTTATATTTAATCGTTTTACTAATGTAATAGTGTGTGGTCTTTAGTAAATGCCAATAAAAATTCTATTAGGGTTGACTTTTGTGTTTTTATATGTAAAAAAGTTCTCTTAAATAGAGATAGAGTTGTTTGTTTTGTGAAATTTTAGGCTCGACTATTTTATTTTGACCTCTGGAATTTTTTTTCTTATTTCAATTTTTAGCTCTTCAATTATTTGTTTTTGTTTATCAGGATGTTCCCCTCCATTAAGAATAGATCTTAGAGAATTATTTAATTCATTGATCTCAATTATTTCTGACTGATATCTGGCTGCTTCGAAATACCATTGGATGGCTGGCAAAGAATTGATTCTCTTCAGATATTTTCTCTCTTTTTCAATGAGATTCAATTTTTGAGAGTATTGAATTATTTTTTTGTAATCACCTTTTAAAAATAGCGATCTGAAAAATACACTGAAAAATAAATGCCAGCGATGTCTTAATATCTCATTTTTATTGGCCATGAGGAATATTTCTGCATGCTGAGCAGCTTCTTTATACTGTCCGTTTTGGGTGAGTGCAGTAATATATTGAGCAGTGAAACTCGTTTTATGGTGAAAATTTGATGTAGTTTTTACATCGGGGAAAACATCCTGCATTAATTTCAAAGCATCATTTAAAGCGCCTTTTTTTAAGAGAACAGCACAAAGGTTGTTGGCATAGTGTAGGTAGTCGCTGTTTTTTTCACTGATAGAAAGCCAACCGTATTTTTCGGCAAGGTCTAGCCTGTTTGCTTTTGAGTGATACAATAATCTGTTTCCGTAATAATTGATCAGAATCCTTCGACTGTAAAATTTACCTGAGGCAAGTACCGGATCAATTTCTTCAAAAAGAGCCTCCATTTTATCTTGAAGGTTGTAGTTGAAATATAAAAATACTAGCCTGACCAATGCGTAATATCTATTCATTCCATCCATCAATGGATCGCGAAATATTGTGAGGAGCCAGCTTTCCCACTGTCTCGATTCTATATCATTATAAGTGTATTGCTGAATAATATCATTAGTAGCTTTTTGAATACGCATATAAACCATCCGGCAATGGTCGTACTGAGATTTATACTTATTGATAAAGTCTTCAATGATATGATATTCCTTATGCCTCATCCTTACAAGAAGGAAATTCAGAAAGTGCAACCCGAGCTCATATCGCTTCATGAAATAATATTCATCCTGCTCGGTATTGTTGATTATTTTCAAGAGTTGCTTTTCCTGACCCTGAGATAAGTTATCATTCATCAGGTTGTTTTCAAGTTCTATAAGTAGACTAAACTCTGCATCTACATCTGCTGCACGGAGCTTTTCCTGCATCCAGCGCATAATTCTTGAAAATTTTCTTTTATCGATGTGAGTACTGAAAATATTGTTATCAGCATTTTTATTTACGTACTCGTTTGTTTGATTTAAAATGGTAAGGTTGTCGGAATCTTCAAATTGTTGAATATCCAACAGGTATTTTACTTCATGGGGAAGTAATCCCGAGGCAAACTCGATAAATTTTTTTAATTTCTGCTTCTTCATATCAGGCTCTCCGCTCAAAATAACACAATCCTGAAAATAATAGAAAGATCAAATAATAATTATTCGTTATGAGATAATTGTTTCCTGTCTATTTTTCCAGTGTCATTTTTTGGCAATTCATGAAGGAAGACAAAGTGTTTAGGGACCTTAAATTTTGCCAGACCTGCTTTGCAAAATTCTTCAAGTTCATGTGCAGATAAGCTGCTGTTTTCCCTGACTACTATATAAGCCTTCCCTACTTCTCCCCATTTTTCATCAGCCACACCGATTACTGCTGCCTCACTTACCCGTTCATGTTCAAGAATTCTTCTTTCTACTTCTGCAGGATATACATTTTCACCCCCGGAAATAAACATGTTTTTAATTCTGTCAACGACATACATGAATCCTTCACTATCCTTTTTTAAGATGTCTCCGGTTTTAAACCAATACTCAGAGAAAGCTTTTCTTGTTGCTTCTTTATTTTTCCAGTAGCCAGGAGTAACTACAGGGCCGCTGATCCATAATTCACCACTTTCTTCAGGGCCTGCATCGGTTCCATCTTCCTTAACCAGTCTGGTATTGACATAGAAATTGGGAAACCCGATGCTTCCTCTTTTTCTGATAGCATCTTCAGCTTCCAGTGAGGTGATGTTTGGCCCTGCTTCTGTTAATCCATACCCCTGACGTATTGGGACACCACATTCAGCCCACTTTTCAATAGTGTTTACAGGTAATGCTTCACCTCCAACTATCATGTACCTCATTGAAGAAAAATCAGTAGAGGTAAACTCATTCTCTTCCATCATCATTCTGACCATAGTCGGAACAGCCATGAAAATAGATATTTTTTCTTTTTCCAGTAATTCCAAAGATTGGCCAGCATCAAATTTAGGCATAAGAATTACTGTACCACCAAAATGCAGTATAGGGGTGGTGAGAACATTCCAGCCACCTGTATGAAAAGGTGGCATGACCATCAAAGTAATGTCTTCACCGGTAAGCTTTAATCGAATTGCCGTATTAAGGCTATTCCAAAGCATCATGCCGTGAGTGTAAATGGCTCCTTTTGGAAAGCCGGTTGTCCCTGATGTATATAAAATCAGGCATGGGTGATCTTTTTCTACTGGTATATTGTTAAAATCACTTTCTCTGTCTTTGTTATTATTGACAAAGGACCTCAACTCTTCCCAGCTCATTAATCTTTTTTGAGAATCTTTAACTTGATCATCTAAAAGTTCAGAAAACTGATCTTCATAAATGATCAGAGAAGGTTCTGAGTTTTTAATTAGAAAAGTTATTTCTGCTGCTGAAAGTCTGTAGTTGACTGGCACCAGGATGATCCCAGTCTTTTGAGCTGCACTAAAAAGAGTGATGTATTCCGGATTAAAGCTGGATAAAATTAAGACTCGATCTCCTTTTCTGATATTTAGATCGACAACGAAATGTCTGGATAGTTCACATGATGAATTATTAATTTCTCTATAGGTATAAGAAATACTTTCATCTGCTAACTTTACAGCTGTTTTTTCAGGCTGATACCCGCTCCATTTTTGAAACCAGTCTGTTGTCATGTTCCTTTTTTCTGTAAATGATGAAAAATAGTCCACCTGTTATGACAGATGATAAAATTGCTATCGCAGATGGAATTGCCGGGTTTTTAACCGGGGCATCCATATATGGCGTAAGTTCGAGATAATAAATCGAGAAGTGCACAACTACCGCTGTAATTGCTGCTGCAACAGGTGCAATCTTTGGGACGTTTTTGAAAAACATGCCGAATATCACTGGAACAAACGCTGCTGAAAAATAAGCGTAAACTCCATTTTGAGCAAAAATTGCAACACTTAAATCAGGATCAACGAGTTGTCGATAGCTAAAAAAGAAGGATAAAACAGCCAGGGCTACAATTACAACTTTATTAATTCTGATGCTCTGTTTGTCTGAGAAGCTTTTTTACCCGAAGATTTAGCTTTGATGCCTCCGATCAGATCTGCAGTTATAGTCGTAGAAAGAGCCTGGATCAGGCCTTCTAATGTTGACATACCCGCAGAGATCAAGCCAAATATAAGTAGCAGAACAATGTATTTCGGAAACTGACTTATCACGTAGGTCGATACCAATGAATCTGGTGCAATAGCTTCGCCCTGATAAGTCATATCCGGAAATGTGATCCTTGCATATAATCCAACTACAATCACAAGAAAGAATATAGCTTGTACAATCGTTCCAGCTATCAGATACTTATTTACCTCTTTATCACTTTTTAATAGCAGGGATTTTGTGAGGATATGAGGCTGGCAAATCACCGCTATACCGACCATGATCTGACAGAAAATGATCTCAAAATAGTCTCTGAATAAATAGCTGTCCGGATTTAAAGGCTTTGCTAATATTGGATTTATATGTTCAAGCCTGCCCAGAAATTCATCGATCCCCCCTCCAAAATAATCGAAACCTGATGAAATCAGAATTACCGCAACTATGAGCATTGAAAACGCCTGTAAAGTATTGGTATACACCATTGCATTGGCTCCCCCGATCATCATATAACTAAAAACAACGATCACAACTCCTGCAAGAACCCAAACAGGATCTGTATTGAGAGCTGCGGATAATACCTGGGTAATTCCGACACAGATAAGTACAATAAAAGTGATCAGCAGAAGTGATAAGAATGCAAAGAACAAATTAAAGTTTTCGCTTTTATATCTTTTGCCAATCCATTGAGCAAGACTAATCGCTGATACCTTGGCACCGAATTTTCTGAATTTTTTAGAAAGAATAATCAGTGAGATTATAGCTGCAGCCGGAAGTACAAGCCCATAAGATATGAAACCGCTGATGCCATATTTTCCAATCAATCCGGGATTTATAATAAACGTGGCAGCACTGGTGGTTGACGCAGCCAGCGAAAGCCCGACAAAAGCCGGTGAAAATCTCAGATTTCCCAGGGCGTAGTCATTGATGTTCTGAGTCTTTCCGGATCCCCTGTAAATAAGGAATGCTACAAAAAGGCCATAGCCAATCAATAACAGGATGGTTAATGATGAAATTTCCATAATATTAAAGCTTAAATGCAGCGGCTGCGAAAGCTAATCCACCACCTGATCCAATAAAAAATACGATATCTCCACTGCCTACTTTTCCTTCTTTAACAGCTTCGTCAAGAGCCATCGGAATTGCTGCTGAACCAGTGTATCCATATCGATCCATTATATAATGAGCTTTATCATGCGGCAGGCCAAGATTGTCAAGCATTTGATGGATGCTACTGATGTTGATCTGAGTCATGAAAAACATTTTTACATCTTCAGCTTTAAGATTATTCTCTTCCATTAACCGCTGAGCCATTTCCGTCCAATTGGTCGGGTTGAGCTCTTTAGGGAATTTTTTAACGAATTGGAGTTGATGGGTTCGGTCTGTCAGAACATCAGTAGTGACAGGTTGCTTAGCACCTCCTGAATAGATGCCCATCCAGTCGTGATATTCTCCACAGGTAAACTGGTGAGCACTCATGAACCCTCTATCAGCTTCTTCTGTGGATTTTAGAATAACAGCACCTGCACCATCAGCAAACAAAGTGACCGTTTTTTTATCTTCCTTGTTCAGGTGTTTACTCATTGCATAAGCACCGATAACTAGAATATTTTTGTATTGGGAATCAGCTTTGATATATTTTGAGGCTGTATCTAGTGCGGTTACAAAACCTGCACAAGCCGTGTTGAGGTCAAAAGTGCCTGCTCTTTTCGCACCAATCCTATGCTGGACAACTGATGCTGTTGAAGGTGAAATAAACTCAGGGGTATCTGTTGATACAATGATCATATCCAGATCAGAAGCATTAACTCCTGCTGATTTTAGTGCTTCAATAGCCGCATTTTCACATAAGTCAGCTGTACTTTCATCTTCTTTGCACCAGTGTCTTTCACGGATGGTTAGATTTTCCACCAGCCAGGTATCCACATCTTCTCCCAGCTGTTCATTAAAATGTTTATTGGTAAGAATAAGCTCAGGAACATAAGATCCTGTGCCGGCTATAATGGCATTTCTCATGGTTAATTCAGTTTAAAGGGTTACAGCTCCATCGACACTGATGGTTGTTCCGCTGATAAAAGAGGCTTCGTCAGAGGATAGAAAAGCATATACATTTGCTATTTCTTCTGGTTTTCCAAATCTGCCGAGAGGGGTTTTACCATTGATCATATCGATGACTTTTTGTGGTATTGTCTCGATCATTTCCGTAGCAATAAATCCTGGAGCTACCGCATTGACAGTAATGCCCTTTCTCCCCAGTTCTTTCGCCCATGTTTTAGTCATGCCGATCACACCGGCTTTAGTAGCTACGTAATTAGTCTGGCCGAAATTACCATAGAGTCCTACGACAGACGAAGCATTAATAATTCTACCTGAACCTTGTTCGATCATGTATTTGCTAACTGCCTTAGTACAATAAAAAACGCCACTCAGATTAACATCAATTACATTCTGCCATTGCTCCTCAGTGATCTTTGCCAGAGT
The DNA here is from genome assembly GCF_005166025.1 of Mangrovivirga cuniculi. Classification (NCBI taxonomy): domain Bacteria; kingdom Pseudomonadati; phylum Bacteroidota; class Cytophagia; order Cytophagales; family Mangrovivirgaceae; genus Mangrovivirga; species Mangrovivirga cuniculi. The sequence continues at coordinate 4,523,936 of NZ_CP028923.1, read as the reverse complement.
TGCATCTTTGGTGATGCCGGCATTATTGACCAGAATATCTATTTTACCGAAATCCTGTTTTACTGCTTCAGCTGCATCTTCAACAGCCTTTAAATCTGTTGTGTCAACTTTATAAAATTTTACCTTTATGTCACCACCGGCGAATTGCGATGCAGCTTTTTTTCCTTTTTCTTCCTGGACATCCCAGATCGCTACATTCGCACCTTCATTAATGAACTTTTCAACGGTTGCGTATCCTATTCCGGATGCACCCCCGGTTATGATTGCTACTTTATTTTTTAATTTCATATTTTTTATTCGGTTAGATTTCAAATATGCTTTGTGATAAATTTTTAATCTAACTTCTTATGAAATTGAAGGGGTGGACTTTTGTGTCTGTTGAGGGGTTAAGTTCTGTTTAAATGGTTAAATATACTATAGAGATAGGTGGACTTTTGTTAAATGAAAATGCTATTTAGGTAATTTATTCATCTATAACCCATCCTCCGCCAAGCGCTTTATACAGACTTGCATAGGAAGAAAGTAGTTGTCGCAGGGTTCCGGCGAGGTTTTGTTGAGATTCAAAATATTGTCTTTGAGATTCCAGGTATTCCAGATAGCTGGTTTGTCCCTGGTCATACCTGTTTTGCGACAGCATTTGAGCACTGGCTGCTGCCTCCACATGTTGTCTTCTTGCAATTAACTCTTCTTTGAGTGTGGATATTTCAATATAAGTGTCTTCAACATCCCGAAATGCATTCAATAAAGTCCTTTCATAGCTGAAAACAGATTGTTCTCTAATGCTTTTTTCAGTGTCAGCAATTCTTTTTAACCTGTTCCAATTAAATAACGGACCTAAAATTGAGCCACTAATGCTCCAGATCATTGTGCCATTGCTAAAACTTAAAGGGTCTGTCATTGCATAGCCTATGGATCCATTAAAACTTATCGCAGGCAGCCTGTTAGCCTGGGCAACCCCTACCAGGGCATTTTGAATGATTACTTCCTGCTCTGCTACAACCACATCGGGTCTTCTGGTAAGTAAATCGATGGGCAAGACATCCGGAATATAGATCGATGTGTCATGTTTATAAATGTCAATGCCAGTTGGGATCGATTTGGGGTTTGTTCCTGTAAGAACACTAATTAGATTTTCAGTTTTTATAATCTCTCTTTTAAAAACGGGTATAGAACTCGCTGCAATGGCTCTTTGAATCTGAGCCTGGTTGAGATCAATGGCTGGAATAATACCCCTGTCAAAACGCGCTTCAATTATATAGAGCATGCTGTCCCTCAGCGTGAGCGTTTGTTCGGAGATATCCAATCTTTTCCTTAGCTCGAGAAGTTGAAAATATGCATCAGCCAGGGTTGCCAGCAAACTGATCTGGATAGATCTGTATCCATATTCAGTAGCCAGGATCTGAGCTTTTGCTGCTTCATTTAATCGACGGTATTTTCCCCAGAAATCTATTTCCCAATTCATGAACCCAGCACCGTAGGCGAAATTTCTGGTACTACCAACATTTCCATTTAAGAAATTTCCACGGGTCATATTGGCTTCATAACCGAAATAGGGTAGAAGATTTGATCGCTGAATTATTAAATTGAATTGTGCCTGAGCAATATTTTCTGCGGCAATTTTCAGATCCTGATTATTATCCAAAGCAGCATAAACTAGCGAATCGAGCACCGGATCATTAAATATTGCAAACCAGTTAATATCTATCAGGGAGTCAGCAAAGAGTGTATCTGTATTGACTATTAGGTTTTCGTTTGATAATTCCAGATCATTAGCCCTGAATTCATCAGGCACTTCTACCTCCAGGCCTTTATAATTTTGCCCTACTTTACATGAAGAAAGTATTATTAACAGACAAAAAATGTATTGAATAGATTTATTCATTATCTGTTCTGTTTACTGATTTCGAAATAAGGTCTCTTTTCTTTTCATAGCCAGCTACTTTTCCGACTAATACGAATAGCATAGGGTATAAGAAAACTCCCAGTAGTGTTGCTAGTGTCATACCACCAAGCAATGCCATTCCCATTACCTTCCTTGCTTCGGCCCCGGAGCCACTGGCTAGTAGAAGAGGGAAAATACCCAGTATAAAGGAAAAAGCGGTCATTAAAATTGGTCTGAATCTTAATTTTGCAGACTCAACTGCTGCATCAAAAAGAGACATTCCTTCGTCAAATTTTATTTTTGCGAATTCGACGATGAGAATTGCGTTTTTCGCAGCCATGGCGATCAGCATTACTAATGAGATCTGAGCAAAAATATTTACAAGAAAAGACTCATTAAAAAGCCTGGCAACATAGAGAAATAATAAAGCTCCAAAAACAGCAAAAGGAGTTCCTAGCAAGATAGCAAAAGGCATTGACCAGCTTTCGTATTGAGCTGCCAGAATAAGAAACACAAAGAATAACGAGAAACTGAAAATAATGCCCAATTGACCGGAAGATTTTTTTTCCTGGTAACTCATCGCATTAAATGCAAAAGACATATTTTCGGGAAGAGTTTCTGCAGCTACTTCTTCAAGTGCGTTTAACGCATCCATAGAACTATATCCCTGTGCCGGAGCACCGGTAACTTCAACAGCCCTGTATAGATTGAATCTGTTTGTATAATCAGGCCCTGATGTTTTATTAACATCAACAAAGGTAGAAACCGGAACACTTTCTCCCCGGTTATTTTTCACATAGAAGAGATTTAATCCGTCTTCATTTTGACGATATTCAGGCTCGGCCTGTACGTAAGCCTTATATAAACGGCCAAATCTATTAAAATCATTCACGTAAGCACCACCGAGAAAAGCTCCAAAGGTGCTGTAAATATCATTTAAGCTAACTCCGGATTTGAGGATTTTTTCTGTGTTTAATGCCATTGAACGCTGTGGTACACCCGCTTGAAAAGTAGTAAATGCAGATGCGATTTCCGGCCTTTGCTGGGCAGCCTGAATAAAGGCATAACTATTCTTGGCCAAATAAGCGGGGTCCTTCCCTTCTTTATCCTGGATCATAATGCTGAATCCTGATCCGTTACCTAAGCCGGGAATAGCCGGAGGTCCAAATGCAAATACCTGGGCTTCCTTAATTGCTTGTGCAAATTGACCATTTAATTGCCTGAGCATTGTATTTACTGTAATCTCCCTGTCGTCCCAGTTTTTAAGCTTTACGAAAATAAAGCCCGAGTTTGGAATGAAAGAACCAGCAAGCATACTGAATCCGGAGACAGTAGTGACGTATTCAACATTTTCATTTTGCATTAACATTTTCTCAACCTTTTGAGCTACCTGGTCAGAACGTTGTAATGAGGCTGCATTCGGTAATTGGATATTTACAAAGAAATAACCCTGGTCTTCTTCTGGAAGAAATCCCGAGGGAATATTCGCCCCCACTAGCCATGCAGCCAGACCTGTGATTAATACATAAATTATTCCTCGTTTGAATTTTCCGGTTATTACACTGGCATAAGAAGTGTAGGAATTGGTACTTCGGTCAAACCAATTGTTGAATTTATCAAATCCTTTACTTAAAAATCCTTTGCCTTCAGTTTTTGGTTTTAGTAATAAGGAACATAATGCCGGACTCAATGATAAGGCATTGATTGATGAGAAAACGACAGAAACGGCAATTGTTATAGCAAACTGCTGGTAAAGACTTCCTGTAATTCCCGCCATTGCGGCTACGGGAATAAATACTGCTACCATTACCAGGGTTGTGGCAATTACCGGGGCTGTTACTTCACGCATAGCTGCACTGGTAGCTTCCTTGGGATTCATGCCATTGTCCATGTTTACCTGAACAGCCTCAACAACTACAATGGCATCATCTACTACTATACCAATGGCAAGAACCAATCCGAGTAAGGAAAGAGTGTTAATCGTAAATCCCAGTAATGGAAACAACATGAATGCAGCAACCAATGATACAGGTATTGCTAAAGTCGGAATCAGGGTCGCTCTCCAATCCTGGATAAAAATAAATACAACCAGAATTACCAAAAGTAGGGCAATGATCAAAGTCTCAATGATCTCGTCTATTCCTGCTACAATCGGTTCTGTAGCATCCAGTGATACTGAGTATTTAATTCCTTCAGGAAAATTCTCTGATAGTTCTTCCATAGTTTGGGTTACCCTCGCTGCCAAATCAACGGCATTAGAACCCGGAGCCTGATACAAGGCAAGCATTGCACATTCTTTTCCATTTAATCTGGTAATGGCATTGTAGGTCTCAGTTCCCAATTCGACACGGGCAATGTCTCTAATTAATACCTTGCTTCCATCGGGATGAGATCTGACCACTACTTTTTCAAACTCTTCTTTCGTGACCAATCTATCCGGTAGCCTTACAGTATAAGTAAATTCAGTACCCGGAGGAGCCGGTTCTGCTCCAAATTTTCCACCGGGAACAATAACATTTTGCTGTCTGATCGCATTAGTTATTTCAGGAATAGTAATACCTCTTTTCGCCAGGATATCCGGTTTTACCCATATTCTCATAGAATAATCACTGGCTCCCATTACCTGGACCCTTCCAATACCTTTAATTCTTGCCAGTTGATCCTGAACATTTATAATTCCGTAATTGCCCAAAAACTCCTGGTCATACCTGCCATCCGGTGAGGAAAGAGTGATAAGCATCAGGATGTTGGGCATTGATTTTTCTGTTTTTACACCCAGTCTTTTAACCTCTTCCGGAAGTTTGGGAGTTGCTGCAGAGGTCCTTGTTTGAGTAAAAACAGTATTCATATCCGGGTCTGTTCCCAGATCGAATGTTATTTCGAGGCTCATTGTTCCATCATTAGCATTGGTGGATTTCATATATAGCATGTTTTCCACACCATTTATTTGTTGCTCCAGGGGAGCAGCTACTGATTGTTCAACGCTTATGGCATTTGCCCCGGTGAAAGATGTTGATACTCTTACTACAGGAGGTGTGATGTTAGGATATTGCTCGATTGGTAAATCTAAAAGAGAAACTCCCCCTATGATCACTAAAAATATTGCGATAACGATCGCTACTATAGGTCTTCTAACAAAAAAAATGTGCTTTTCATCGAGGTTGTCCATATTTTGATCAGTTTTACTTAACCTGAGACTTGAAATCGGTAATCTTTGGGTTGATAGTCATTCCATTAGATACTTTTTGTATACCCTCAAATACAATCTTATCTCCCTTATTTAATCCGGATTTAACAATGTAGTAATCGTTATAAGGAGATAGTATTTCAATTTGTTGTTGTTCTATTTGGTTGTCAGTATTTACTTTCCATACGGAAAAACGTCCTTGAATTTCAGATACTGCTCGCTGGGGAACTAACAGAGCATCGTCCAGAGATGATACTGTAGCTCTGACTTTTGCAAATTGGCCGGGACGGACTATCCTTCCGGGATTGGGGAAAGCTGCCTGTATGAGTATTGCTCCTGTTGAGGCATCTACCTGCCTGTTAATAAAATTTACCTTACCCCGGTATGGAAATACCGATCCATCAGCCAAAACTAGTTTGAGAGGCACCTGTCTTCTTTGACCAGCATTGGTGTCCTTGTTCTTTTCAATATGATCCATGATTTTTAAATAATCATTTTCAGTAAGAAAAAATTCGACATGAATAGTATCAATTTTTGATACTGTATTCAGGTTAACAGAGCCCGGAGAGTTGCCAATATATTCTCCCTCCTTTACATTCGTTTTACCAATTATGCCATCTATGGGTGATTTCACATTAGTATAACCTAGATTGATCTCCTTCATGTTAACATTGGCCCTTGCAGCTTGAAGATTCGCTTCGGCTGCATCCCTTGATGCAATTGCCGCATCGAGATCTTTTTTACTCACAGCATTCATTTCTGCTAATGGTTTGATTCTCTCCAGGTCGTTTTCTGCTTTAACCAGCCTGGTATTTGCTGCTGCTAATTCACTTTCGGCTGCTACTACTGATTCTTTGAAGGGTTGGGGATCTATGGTATATAACAATTGCCCTTTTTTTACCGGCAAACCTTCTTTGAAATGGATGCCCTCCAGAAATCCCGCAACCCTTGCTCTAATTGGAATATCCTGCCTGCCATAAACCTGGCCAACAAACTCCTGTTCAAGAAAAACGCTATCTGATTTAATTTCAACCACCGGTATTTCAACTGGAGAATCGTTCCGGACTTCCTTTTTGGCACATGAGGTTAAAAAGATAATGGATATTAAAAGTAAAAATCTCATCTTTATATTCCTTTAAAAAGCTGTTTAATACAGCGAGGTGAGAGTGTATTATACTGATATTAAATTATAATATTCTTATTTTAAAACAAAGTGATTTTGCTTATTATTTGTTTATTATACATATAACCATATGAAAAGAAAGATTTGCCTTTTGAGAGGTGTTAATGTCGGAGGTAAGAACAAAATCAAGATGAAGGAATTTAGAGAGCTTCTCGAGTCCTCCGGTTTTCGAAATGTATCGACTTATATACAAAGTGGAAACATGGTTTTCGACTATCAAGAGGAAGACTGTATCAGAATTGCAACTAATATTAAGAAGTTGATTTTAGATAAATATTCATATGATGTTTCCTGCCTGGTGATTCAGCCTGAAAAATTGGAGGGTATCTTAAGAAGCCTCCCGTCAAAAATTTCTGAAGGCAGGTCATCTAAGAAAATCTATTTTATGCTACTTGATGATACTCCTGATTCAGATCGCATAAAAACGTTAATAGAGGATTTTTCCTACGAACCTGAACGTTTTGAAATACTTGATGATGTGGTCTATTATTCGATTCCGGATCATATAAGTCCAGGAAAGCTTAATACTAATTTATTTGAAAATAAACTTAAAATTACCGGAACCACTCGAAATCAAAATACTATAGAGAAATTATTAGAAATGGTGTAGTGTGTTGATAAATAACATAATCTAGAATCAAACTGCTTTGGTTAAATTGAACTTTTATATAAGGAAGATTTTTATCGATCTGTTAGTGATATATCCGTTTCTTATTAATCGAATTTTGTTACTCAGTCAGGATGATCTATTTTTGATTTTTACCAATTAAATAGATTGATTTAATCACTTTACAGAGTGTTATGGAAAAAATAGATAGGAAGAGGCATGATAAAAGGTATCAAAAGACTATTGGCTTTATAAAAAAGCACCTTGGGGAAGGAGCTAAGATTCTTGATCTGGGGATTCAAAATCCCTTTTCAGAGATTATGGCTGAGGAGGGATACCAGGTAATTAATACCAAAGGTGAAAATCTGGATGATGAATATGATAAATACACTGACCTGGATGTTGATGTGGTAACTGCCTTCGAGATTTTTGAACACTTGTTTGCTCCTTATAATTTTCTGAAAAATACTACTGCAACAAAACTTTTTGCTTCTGTACCCTTAAAATTATGGTTTTCCGATGCTTACTGGAATGAGAAGGATGACTGGGATAAGCATTATCATGAGTTTGAGCCCAAGCAATTTGATTTTTTACTTGAAAAAACCGGCTGGAAGATTGTTGATTCTGAAAAGTGGATGAGTTATGATTCGAAACTTGGTTTCAGGCCTATTTTGAGAAGATTTACACCCCGACATTATATAGTGTATTGTGAACGCGTTTAAAGGTTTTGATCATAGATGAATTTCACATAATATAAACCTCCGATTTGTGAACTGCCAAAGCTGGTAACATAGTAGTCATTAAGGATATTAGAACCTCCGATTTTTACTGCAGATCTAATTTTAGGCAGACGCCATGTTACCTGGACATCCAGGCTGCCGTATGATGGTATTTCACCTGTTCCAAAAGAAGATTCCCAGATAAATGCTTCCTGCCAATGCCAGTTAATTCCAAAACCGAATTGCTTCCATAAACGATACTTATTTAAGTAAAGGTTGTATCGGTATTCAGGAGTGTTAAACCTGGTTTGGAAGCCTTGTTGGAATTCCTGGTTTTCACCTAGCGTGCTATACGATACATTTCCTCCAAGAATGAAGCTTCCCGGTAGCATCCAGTCAATACCCATTGCCCATCCCCAGTTAATTACTTTTTGATCCTGACTAATAACAGTTTGATATCTTTGCTCTTCGGGAGTATAAGGATCCTGAACAACCAGGAGGTTTCCCTGAAACCCATCATATTGATTAACAAAAATTTCGGCATCGATCATCAGACTTTTCTGAAGAAGCAGGCCTTTGTATCCCAGTTCATAAGAAACCAATGTTTCGGCTCTGAAAGATGGTTTTTCATCGTAAATTGCTGTCGTATCGGGTTGAGAGGTTATCGGGTCAGAACCATTTAACGGGTAGGTTGGTTGGGTAAAAAGGCCGTATTTGTCAAGTATTTCATCCTGGCCGCCTATAGTCTGGACAGGACCGACTTGAATGTCAAGCCATTGATCTGCTATAGCAGGAAATCTGAACGCAGACTGGACGGAAGATCTAATATTGTGTTCTTTGTTTTTACCAAGAGAAATAACTGCTGATGCTCGAGGAGTGAACCTGCCTTTAAAATTTTCGTCTTTATCGTATCTTGATGATAAATTGATTCGTAATTTATCATCAAAATAGGAGTCGATGAACTGAATGAATCCTCCATATTGATAGGTGGTTATCGGATTTCCCGGGGTGTCATAAAATACAGTTCCATCACTATCGATGTTAAATAACCTGTACTGAAAACCGGCTATTAATTCGAATTTTTTTACCAGACGGGAAAAATTATAAATTCCTTCAAACTGACTCAGAGCACTAAAGTCCAAAACTCTGGATCCACCCTGACCAATTGGTTGTTCTGAAATCTGATTTTTATATTGATTAAATTGGTTTGTTCCTCCCAGGGGTTTAGCGGGTTTTTCAGGATCCTGAATATTGCCATTAATATCTCTATTGTCTGCATTTAACAGGGCAAACCGATGAGCACTTTCCCTGTCTAAATTAAACCCGAGCTTCCCGGTAAGGTATCCCTGAATATAATCCTGAAACCATACTTCACTGGGCTTCCATGCTTCATTGATCAATGCGGCTGTCGCACCTGCATCGTAGGTATACCCTGCATCTTCTTTTACCCACCAGTATCGAATTTCATAATCGGGGTTTTTTATTTCTGCCTTAACATTATAAAGTCTGAAGTCATTAATTGAAAACCTATTTTGTGCGGAATAGACCGCTTGCCCTTCAGCCATGCCGCCTTGTAAAATGGCTGTAGTGTTTTCATTAAATTTATAATGTGCTGAGAGTATTCCCTTTGCATTATAAGCGTCATAATTCACCAGATCTTTTTCCGCCCATCCACTCCTGGTAACCTTAAAAGGGCCATCTTCTGTAAATGCATTAAAAACTGTATTATAAATCTGATTATACTCATCTGAGCCCGGAGTAGCTCCCTGTGCCCTTGCTGCCTGATCAGCGATCCCCGGTGCTTGTGCCCCGATATCTATGGCTATTTCATCACCATAAATATTTACTCCATCATAATTAGTTGTATTATACCTGTTTCTTGTTGGGTCGTCTAAATTATTTTTGTCCCTGTAATCACTAGCTATCCAGTCTTTTGCCTGCAGGTAATTTCCGGCGAATTTAAATGCGAGTTTTTCACTTAAGACCTTGCTGTATCTAATGTTGATGTCATAATAAGGTGTAGGGCTTGAAGCTTCATCGATGCCAAATCGCATTAAGCCAGTCTGAACGCTTCCTGAGAGTCCTTGAAATTCAAAAGGATCCTTGCTTGTCATGACAAGAGTTCCGTTAAGTCCGCCTGGTCCATAGATCACAGAGGAGGCTCCGGTTACCAGTTCAACACTTTCAACGTCTACCGGAGGTAGTCCCAATAAATTCCCGGCGCTAAAGCTCAGCCCCGGAGCCTGGTTGTTAACTCCGTCGATTATCTGATTGAAGCGGAAATTTGTATTTCCATTAAACCCCCTTGTGTTGACATTTCTCAATGTTATACTCTGAACATTCATGTCTACCCCCTTTAACTTATATAAACCATCATAGAAATTGGCCTGGGGCATCAGTCTTAGATCGACGATGTCTAGCTTTTCGATTGTTACTGGAGAGACTAGAATGCTTTCTTCAACCCGGGAGGCTGAAACAACAATTTCTTCTCCCAGTAGGTTTTTTTCTGCAAGAATAATATTTTTGTATATGTACCTGGAAGAAGGATCGTATCTGTAACGGTTTCATAACCGATCATACTAAAAACAAGTGTTTGAGGTGTTGGAAGGTCTGATTTAAGAGTGAAAGTCCCATCCTCTAAAGTACTATTGCCTTTAAACGTTCCCTGAAAATACACATTTACCCCCTGCAGTGGTTTCCCATCCTGATCTGATACTTTTCCTTTCACAATTATAGACTGTGCCTGGCTATTAAAGGAGAGTAAAAAGACTAATAAATAAGTCCAAAAATAGGGGGCGGAAATGCAATATTTACTTTTAATTATCATTATCTATTTGTATAATCGTAGTCAATATAATTAAAACAATAACGACAATCATGAAAAAGAACCGAATTTTACTTGCGTTACCGCTATTATTTTTAGCACTTTTTATCAATGTTTCATGCGATGATGATGATGATCCACAAGATCCATTGGTGGGATTATATATCTTATCTGATGCGACAACAAATCAAGCAATTGTTGATTCTCAAGATAATGTAATTGCTCCTGCTGGTGCAGATATTACTGCTCAAATCGCTGGTGCATTACTATCTGACGTAAGCTGTACTGATGCGGCAAATGTTCGAGTACAGCTTACTAGTGGTGGAATTGTTAATTACCTATGTAAAGGCGAAGGTGGGGATCCATCACAACAGGGTACCTGGTCGGTAAACGACAGCCGTTCGCAGCTTTTGCTTACTTTAAACATAGGCGGTACTAACGTTCCTGTAACTTTGAACAATCTTGATGAAACTGGTGGAAATATCAATGGTGATGTTGCTCTTCAACTTCCTGGTTCATTATTTGGAGTTGATGATCCGTTTGTATCAATTGATATGAATATCACCTTTACTGAAGATACAATGTAATTTAAATTTTGCGATTTAAATTGTTAGAGCCTGCAAGGATACTTGCAGGCTTTTTTTATATATTTAACAACAATTCAAATCAGTCAATAATGAAATCTTCTGCCGAAATCAATAAACAAAATGCCATTTCATTCTATGATATGATGTTTAATCAATGTCTGCCTGCAGTAGCAGTAAGTAATTTTGTCGGGAGTGAGTATATTCAGCATAACCCGGATGTTGGTGACGGTAAAAATGCTTTTATCGAATACTTTGAAAAGATGGCTATGGAATATCCCGGAAAGAGGGTAGAATTTAAAAGAGCTATTGCTGAAGGAAATTTGGTTGTATTGCATTGTTATCAGCATTGGCCCGGAGATAAAGATTATGCTGGGATTGATATATTTAGATTCGATGAAGAAGGGAAAATTGTTGAACATTGGGATGTGCTACAAGTAATTCCTGATACAGCCAAAAATGATAATGGCATGTTTTAATTTAGTTTTATATCTAATAGATGTTCAGATTGATAAAAATGGAATATAAGACCCTGATCAGGGGATTTATTCTCGTTACCTTGATAATATTTCCATTTACTTTTTTACCTGTAATTTTTAAGGATGGAGATTTATTTAATATGTTGATCCAAAGAATTCCATCCTCTTTATTATACTCGGTATTGTTTTCCTTATTTCTGGTTAGTGCCGCTGTTGCTCATAATTGGTCAAATTTAAGAGCGAGATTAAAATACTTTTCAACACCGGCTTTTTCACAATTAGGGTTTGAATTTCAATTGGAGGGTCAGGGAAGTCTTGTTCAGGATCTATCTCCAAGTTTAAGCGGTGAATATCAAAATATGCACTTTAAAGTGGATATACATTTTGATCTTGATGATGACAAAAAAAATAAGATTTTAATTATTCCAATAGTACCCTTTCAACAAGACGTAAGAGAGACTTTTGTTTTTCAGCGATTAAAGAAGGAGTTTAAAATAATTGAAAACGGAAATATTCTTGCAGTAACGTTGCCGCTGGATGAGAGAAAGTTGAATGATCCTTATTTCCTTTCCAAAAATTTAACATTGATATCTAATTTATTGAGGAGGTATCTCGAATTGTAATTTATTTAAGAGAAAGATTGATTAAAAATATTCAAATCTATGGATTCTGTATTTAAGAAAATGAATTTAAAAGATCACAATGAGGTCTTTGTAATTGATGCCCCGGAAAGTTTCAATGCAAATATTCAAAGACTTCCATCTAAGATTAAAGTCTATAGGAATATAGATAATGCAGAAGAAATAGAATTCATTGTCATTTTTGTAACTCTGAAAGAGCAGATTGATGCTTCTTTTTCACAGATAAAAAGTCGTTTAGCGGGAGATGCTTTAGTGTGGTATTGCTATCCTAAAGGAAGCAGTAAGAAATATAAATGCGATTTTAATCGGGACAATGGCTGGCAGGTTTTAGGTGATGCCGGATTGGAGCCTGTACGGATGGTAGCTATAGATGAAGACTGGAGTGCGTTGAGGTTCAGGAAGGTAGAGTATGTCAAAAAGATGACCAGAAGGAAAAGTATGGCGATGAGTAAAGAGGGGAAAATTAAAACTAAAGGTGGTGTGAATAAAAATCTGAAAAAATAATTAAATAAGGCGTGCGAAAAAAAATAAACATCCTATATTTGCACCCCGTTAAAGATACCAAAAGGGTAGATTAAAAAATTTTCGGGGTGTAGCGTAGCCCGGTTATCGCGCCTCGTTTGGGACGAGGAGGTCGCAGGTTCGAATCCTGCCACCCCGACAATGAAAACCCAGCACTTTTGTGCTGGGTTTTGTTGTTTATAGCAGACTAGCCAAGCTCGCTTGAGCTAGGAGGTTATAAACAACAAAACAATTCCGCGATAGCGGGATGGGTTTTCATTAGCACCGACCCCAGACCAGGATCACCGTTAGGTAATCCTGCCAAATAATCATCTAAACGGTCCAAGCGCGACGCTTGAACCAGAATACAGATGATCCATCGAAATCGACTCCACACTCGCTCTTCGTTCTCTTTACTGTTTTTTTGGTCACCGTTAGGTAATCCTAGATGTCTGAATTGAAAATACTGATATGCGTTAGCATCGTCAGTGCTAGGATTAATAGGATGGAAGGATGATAGGATTGCTTTATTAAACTGAAGCTACTTTTATCTTAAAGATCACCGCTAGGTAATCCTGCCATAAATAAAAAAGCTGTTTAATCTGTTTCGTGGAGACACGAACCAGGGCATCATTGGAGTAATAAGCCAAGCTTGCTTGATCTTGACTGGTATAAACAACAAAACTAGCCCCCGATAGGGGGTGGGTTTTCATTAGCACCGCCCCAAAACTCAGGATCACCGTTAGGTAATCCTGCCAATTTATCATTATAAATGGTCCAAGCGCGACGCTTGAACCAGGGGCAGTAGATTATGATGGATCAATATTATATGATACCAAGCTTGCTTGATCTTGACTGGCATAAACAACAAAACTAGCCCCCGATAGGGGGTGGGTTTTCATTAGCACCGCCCCAGACCAGGATCACCGTTAGGTAATCCTGCCTTAATTTAATTGAATGTTTAATCTGTTTCGTGGAGACACCATAGCCGTCAACCTAAGCAAAAAAAGCATGGGAAAACAAACGAAAAACACTTTTAACAAGAAGAATCAAGGATTTTTCTAATTATGTTCACAAGCTTGTATCCAGCGAACAACTTGAAGCGATAGCAAAAAAAAACAGGTTTTAAGCAGCGGACATCTACGATAACTCCAGAGTCCTTTTTAAACACTGTATTTTTCTCAAACTCCAGAAGTTGCCCAACGCTCAGTGACTACAGTATTTCTATGGAATACAACACTTCAAAGAGTATTTCCAAGCAAGCCTTTGATAAGCGTTTTAACAACAGGACCAAAGCCATGTTGCTTCAATTACTACAAGAAGTGATTGCTTCACAAATCAGTCGGAAAAGTATCTATTCTCGTTCTTTATTTAGTGAGATTCGAATAATGGATAGTTCTGAGTTTAGAGTGACTAAAAACTTAGCTGATTCTTTCCCTGGATATGGTGGTTCTGGAACTGATGCGGTAGCCCAGGTACAACTCGAATATGAATTACTAAGAGGAAAAGTAACAGAATTGTCTTTAGGATCTGCTTTAGACTCTGATGTGACAGCTGGTAGAAAACAACTAGACCAAATACCTCCCAATGCATTGCTACTTCGTGACTTAGGATACAACTCTCCAAAGGTTTTAGAAGAGATAAGTCAACGAGATATATACTTTGTAAGTAGAGCAAAAGCTCAATGGTCAATGTTTATCAAACATGATGGTGAATTAAAAAAACTTACCATTCAGGACATCAGAAATAAACTTACTTCTCAAAAAGAAAAATATCTTGATCTTGAAATTTTTCTAGGGAGTAAGATCTTAATGCCTGTCAGACTAATAGCCAATCTACTTACTGAAGAGCAAAGGCAAGTTCGAATAAAGAAGAAACGATCCAAAAGAGGAGCTTTAAGTAAGTTAGCAGAGGAAAGCAGTGGATTAAACCTATTTGTAACCAACATCGAAAAAGACAAATGTTCAGCAAAAAGTGTTTATGAGTTATATACTCTTCGCTGGCAAATAGAACTTATTTTCAAGACCTGGAAAAGTATTCTCCAATTACACAAGATCCATGCTATGAATGCAGTCAGGTTAGAGTGCGTAATTCTAATTAAGTTTATATGGGTAATGCTCAACTGGTCTATTTTGAAGTTATTCGAAGAAACTAGTCGAAAAGAGATTAGCCTTCATAAGTTTACACGAACTATGGTAGATAGATCAACCACTTTAAATTTGAGCTTACTTCAAGATCCGGAATCCTTTTATAAATGGCTGATGAAGTTGAATAAAATAACGCGTAAACACCACGAAAAAGAATATAAAAAAGGAAGTAAATTAATAGCTGAAATACTAATTTAACTGCTTGCTATTCAAGTGTTTAATTGCGATATTGTTAATAACAAAAACGGTCAGCCATTCCGTAATAATGGCAATAAAAAAATCATGGAAAATAAAATTTAGCCATGACTACATGGCTATGAATCAGGCTGAAATTACTCTTAGGTTGACGGCTATGGTGGAGACACGAACCAGGGCATCGGATTTACAAGGCCCAAGGTACGGTCTTAAAATGTGAATAAATCAGAGCTATTTATTGAGAGAATCGGCTGATTAGTTTATTGACCCATTGATTATAGGCATGAACTAATTTTAACTGATAAACAACGAAAAGTGACAATCCAATTGCCAGTCCAATTTTAAAAATCAGAGTGATCCATAAATTATTGAATTCCGGAATTAGATATACTACCAGGTAAATAAGGTTTAATGATAAGAAGAGCTTTAGATACCCGATATCAAAAGGTAGAATTTTAAATTTCTTATAAATAAATATAAGTTTTACAGCATTAAATAATGTTACAGCAATCAGTGAAGCAATAGCAACTCCTACGATACCATAGCTTGTTTGTGTCAAAACATATAGATTTAAAGCTATATTTACTACTACAAGACTTAAAACTGATACAATATTGAATCTGTAATACTTTGAATAGGTAATTATTTCGGTATTCAACCCAGTCCCCATGTTGATCAACATATTAATCGATAATATGTAAATCACCGAAGCTGAATCCATAAGTTCTTTACCACTTGGTAGTAATTGAAAAAAGAGCTTGATCCCAATAATGATACAGCCTACCATAATGAAACCTATAAAAAAAAGAATCTTAGCCGTTTCAGTATATTTGACATTTAATGTATCAATATCATTGTTCTTCACTAATGCTGAAATTTTAGGAGCATATATCGTGAATATTCCAATTGCAGGAACACTAATCGCTGATGACAGGTTTACTGCAATTTTATATGAACCGTTATCCTGAAAATCCAGAAAAAGCGGGATCATCAATCCATCAAGTCTGAAAGCAAGAAAAGATCCCCAGCTTACAAGGAATGAATAAAATACATAAACAAAATACTCCCTTCTTTCGACTTGCTCAAAGAGCCCTTTAGTATTAAATCTGATCGATAGGTCAGACTTTTTATATACATATAAAGAACTTAAAGTGAAGACCAATAAATAGGATATAATAAAAAAGATCAAACCTGATGTTTCATTGAAAACCTCGATGATAACCAGGATAAATATTAATAGAAGACTGATTTTAGGGATGATTTTCTCAAAAAGAGTTGGGATAGCAATTTTTTGAATTGTTGCAGCCTGCTTTTTAAATACTTCCAGAGCAGCCAGAGCTATTGCAATTGGGAAAGAGTAATAGATATATTTATATTTTCCACTATCAATGAATAAATCTCCCAAAAGAATAAGAATACCTATTCCAAGGGAGATGATGAGTATATTTTTTAGGCTAAAGCTAAAAAGTTTTGATTTATTGTCTTTTGTAAGGGTCGGGTAAAAATGAATTATAGCATGGCTACCTCCAAATACCAGAATGGGTATTAATATTTGAGCAGCACTGTCAATAAACCCTACCTTCCCGTATAAATCTTTATAATAGGGATATATAAAAATGGTAGAAAATATCCCGATTACAGTGCCGAGGTAATTTATTATTGTAAACCAAAAAGTCTGTATTTGAGCTTTATCGCTTTTCATTATTATCAGCCAATGCCCTTGTCAATTAGCTTAAAAATTAATTATGTCAATAATCGGGGCAATATAAAAAAACGCATTCACAACCTTGCGATTAATTGCTTGCCTTTTGTTCAAAAGGAATATAGTTCTCCCATTCCCAGGGAGTATACGTGTCTTTTAAAGTTGCCTCAAGCAGTTCTTTGAAAATACTATTTCCATTTTCGCTATTGGTCATTATCAGTATTCCTTTACCGGCTTCTGGAAATATCACCGAATGGTGTATAAACCCAC
Source organism: Mangrovivirga cuniculi (assembly GCF_005166025.1). Classification (NCBI taxonomy): domain Bacteria; kingdom Pseudomonadati; phylum Bacteroidota; class Cytophagia; order Cytophagales; family Mangrovivirgaceae; genus Mangrovivirga; species Mangrovivirga cuniculi. The sequence goes on along the minus strand of NZ_CP028923.1, from coordinate 4,507,015 downwards.
TACCGTGCCCTTCCTTGAAAGCAGCTTTACCATAAGGAGTAAAAAATATACCCCAGCCAAGTCCATAACTCAATTTGATGTCATCATTGTATGAGCCAGTTTGTTTAGAAAGCGGGCCAAACTGTTTCAAAGTTCTGATTCTTACTTGCGGTTTAAATATTTCCTGCCATGAATTTTCAGATATCAATTTACGTTGAAAAACTGCCGTCATGAATTTGGTGTAATCTTCAAGTGTTGTTTCAAGGGTGCTTGGAGCACGAGGCTCATTGTCTTTATCTTTCTGATAAGGCTGTTCATCTTTGTTATGTCCATAAGCCATGCTTTTTTCAAAAGAGGGTTTAAATTCATAGCTACTATTGGTCATTTGAAGAGGTTCGAATATTATTTCACTAGCTAATTCTTCAAATCCTTTGCCTGTTAGTTTTTCCAACACAACCTGAAGATAGACCATCCCCTCACCTGAGTATAAATAACCCTCACCAGGCTCCTGGGTAACTTTTAGTTTTTGATCAGGAAGGAAAAAGCGCCAATTGGGAAATCCGCTCGTATGAGCTAAACACATTCTGGCAGTGATTTTATGATAAAGAGTGTCATTTTTAAGGTTTGAATAATCATCGTGCCACCTGGTTTGAGGGACATATTCGTAAATCTTTTTATCTAAATAGCTTTCTAAGGGTGTGTCCAGATCAATAAAACCTTCTTCCACTAGCTTCATAGCGATAACAGAGAAAACAGCTTTACTTAAAGAGGCTCCATAGATATTAGAAGAATCAGTTAAAATCAGGCTTTCCTTTTTATTTCGATAACCATGGGCTTTGCTATAAACTGATTTCCCATCATTAAAAATGGTTATTGCCATTCCTGTGACTTTTGCATCAGTCATCAATTGTTTAATCTTTCGATCTAAAGAATCTACAGTAATTTGCGATCCATCAAGCCTGCTAACAGTTTGGGCGTGCGAAGAACAGGAAAAAAAGAATGAAGAAACGATGAGGACAATTGTTGCCATTTTGTTTTTCGCTTTTCTTTTAATAGAAAGAAACGGGATTGAAAGGGGGTAATAGCATTTTCTGTCTTTGATGACCAGGTATATGTTTACACACATTACTATGAAGGTATAAATTAAAACGCCAAAAAACAGAAAGATCATTAATGGAGTGCCTTGCATAATTAAATGTCCAATGAACATCATTCCTGAAAGGGCGAAAAGAAAAACCAGTGTCATTGTCAATTGAAAGTTTAATACCTTACGGCCATGAATATCATATATTTTGTTGTCTTCTCTTTTATGAATCCAGATAAATACCGGAGCCAGGATGTTAAATAGTGGAATGACGGAGCCTAAAAAAGGGGTAGCATGAAGAAGGAGTAGCCATTTTTTTTGTATGTCTTCTTCGCGTGGGTTATTAAGAGGCAAAAGAGTGTCCACATCAATATCCATTGCAACAGCTAGTAATTTTACAGTTTGAAGATGAGGTTCAGTTTCTCCTTTTTCAATTCGCTGAATAGTTCTTACAGTTATATTAGTTCGGTCAGACAATTCTTTTTGTGTAAGCCCTTTAAGTTTTCGTTGGTAGATTAAATTTTTGGATAATGAATTAGTCATTTTTTTTATCATTTTGTTTGATGTAAAAGTAGTCTGTTACATCAGTCTTTTAGACGACATATAGATGTCACCTTGGTGTCATATCTGCGAAAATAGCTTATTTAAGCCATAATTTTGACTTTGACAGGGTCTGGATACAGAAAACGGAATACCTTTGTTTTATCTTAACATTAAATTTAATTGAATTACTTTTAAAGGAATTTTAATTAAACTATCAACTAGAATGAGACATTTTAAAACTATAATCCTTAAAATTTCCGTAATGTCATTTTTTATTTTTGGTATTCCTTCTTGTGATGAGTGTAAAGGTGATGAAGGAGGTACTTTGCAGGTAAGCATTAATGATTTCTAATTCTTCTATTCAGAAGGCAACAGGAGCTGGATTTGAGCAATATCAGGATACCGATACATTAGATGCAGTATATGAATTTGTTCTTATGCAAAGCCTGGACTTAAATGTGAATTTTTTATCAGAGGCTACTTCTTATGGCTTATTTTCAACCACTGCTTATGCTTGCTCCCCATTAGTAAGTTATTCTTTGATGGATTCTGTAAAAAGTGTTGTCATTACTTCAGATAATGATTTTAATAGCGAGTATCCGGCGGGGACTAATCTTGTGGGTTTATTTAATATGTTGGATATCGGTTCTGAAAGAATTCCATTTTCAGCTGATAATCTTAACAATGCCTATTTCTTAGATAATTTTCAAAAGGATCCACTTACATTATATATTACAAAGGCTCCTGGAGAGGCTTCGAAACATGTATTTACGATTGAAATTGAAACCAGCTCAAAAACTTTGAGCTCCACCACCGATGAGGTGATTTTAGAGTAATCCAAACAACCGTTCGTTTAAAAATAAGGGTGTTTAGTAATCAAAAACATAGTGTTTTGCCTTGTAATTTAAAATTTTGATAAAAATATTAGAAATTGTTTGATGGTTAATAATATTTTACTTTATCTTAGTGTCAAATGATTACGAACAGAGCAGCATATATTGGTTACTTCTTTTTCTTTTATTATAGAATAAAAGGGAGGCCATAGTATGTTTTAGTTTATAAATGTATTAACAGAGCCTCCCAATTCCGGGAGGCTTTTTTTATGTCTCAAAATTTTTAATAAAAAAGTCATTCCAATGAAAACGAACGTAATTGAATTATTTAAACAGAAAAGGCCGGTAGTAATTTCAGGGCCATGTAGTGCTGAGAGCGAAGAACAATTATTATCCACGGCAAAGGAACTTGCAGATACTGGTAAGGTGGATATTCTACGCGCTGGAATATGGAAACCACGAACAAGACCAGGAAGCTTTGAAGGTGTAGGTGTAGAAGCTCTAGGATGGATGAAAAAAGCTAAAGAAGAAACCGGTCTTCCCATCTCTGCAGAGGTAGCCAAATTCAGTCATGTATTTGATGCATTAAAACACGATGTAGATGTAATGTGGATCGGTGCTCGAACTACTGTGAATCCATTTTCTGTGCAGGAAATCGCGGATGCTTTAAGAGGAACCGACGCGACTGTATTTGTGAAAAACCCGCTTAATCCTGATATCCAATTGTGGACCGGAGCAATCGAACGTTTACAGGGAGCCGGAATTACAAAAATCGGTTTGATCCATCGTGGATTCGCCCAGCATCAAAAGGTGAAATACCGAAACGAACCTAAATGGCAATTGGCAGTTGAAATGAAACGCAGATTTCCGGATATGCCAATGGTCTGTGATCCGAGCCATATTTGTGGAAACCGCGATTTGCTTCAAGCTGTTTCTCAAAAGGCTCTTGATTTGAATATGGATGGTTTGATGATTGAATCACATATTAACCCTGAAGTGGCTTTAAGTGACAAGGATCAGCAGGTTACACCATCGGTTTTAGATCAGTTACTATCAGATCTTGTAGTGAGGAGTACTTCTGTTGAAGATGCTTCATTCAGAGAAAAATTAGATGTATTGCGTAGCCGCATAGATATGATTGATGAAGATATCATGAAGCTTTTAGGTGACCGAATGAAAACTTCTGAAGAGATCGGCCATGTGAAAAATGATGAGGGAATAACGATCCTGCAACCAAACAGATGGGAGGAAATTATTGAGAAATCATTAGTGAAAGGAGGGATTCACGGCCTTTCAGAGAAATTCATGAAAGCATATTTGAAAATTATTCACCAGGAATCTATTGATCATCAGAATATCGTGATGAATAAAGCCGGTAATAACGTTGTTAAATAAATTGGTGTAAAGAAATAGGGCTTTATATAATAGAAAGATACGTTTTCATTGGATTTTAAAAATAAAGCCTATATTTGCAAGAGTTATTTAGAAATAAGTTCATTTACATAGCTTATCAAGAAAGGTGGAGGGAAAGGCCCGTTGAAACCTTAGCAACCCTTGTTTACAAGAAGGTGCTAATTCCATCCCGGTTTGCCGGGGGAGATAAGTCAAAAGAAGATATTTAAACCTCTTTTGACGTCAGTTGAAAGAGGTTTTTCTTTTTTAGCGCTCTGCATTCCTGATAAGCCCGGTTATAAAAGAAGCAGAAACAGATTTATGAGCGATAAAAAGACAGTGACCTTTAAAGAGCCATTTCTTTTAGAAAACGGTGAATATATCCATGATCTTCAATTAGCATATCATACTTATGGCAAGATCGATGAAGATCAGTCGAATATTATCTGGGTATTTCATGCTATTTCGGGAAGCTCAGATGTAGAAGAATGGTGGCCTAAGCTATTTGGTAAAGGAAACTTTTACGATCCGGAAGAATATTTTATCATCTGTGTCAATTCTATTGGCTCACCATATGGGTCTACCCGTCCCGAAAGTCTTGATTTCCCGCAGTTTAGCATTCGAGATTTGGTAAACTCTTATTTTAAACTCGCTGAAGAATTAAAGATTGATAAAATACATACCATAATCGGTGGGTCGTTTGGAGGAAACCAGGCTCTGGAATTTGGTTATGGGTTTAAAGGTGATATCAGTCATATGGTATTAATCGCCTCTTGTTCGAAAGAATCAGCATGGGGTATTGCTGTTCATGAATCTCAAAGAATGGCCATGCAATCTGATCCAACATTTGGTGCCAAAGATGGTGGTAAAGCAGGTATGAAAGCAGCCCGCTCGATGGCCTTATTGACATACCGAACCTCTGATGCTTTTATTGAAAAACAAACAGACACCGAAGAGAAAGTAGACAATTTTAAATCTTCCAGCTATTTACAATATCAGGGGGAGAAATTTATTAATCGCTTTAATGCCTTAAGTTATTTCTATCTCACCAAATGCCTGGATACTCATAATATAGGCAGGAACCGTGGAGGAGAAATAAAGGCTCTTTCAGAAATAAAAATACCTACTTTGGTAATTGGAATTGATTCTGATTCACTTATCCCTACCAGATTTCAGCAATTTATAGCTGAGCATATTCCGGATGCCATCTACAGGGAAATTAAGTCTGATTACGGTCATGATGGGTTTTTAATAGAGATAGACCAGATAACAGACAGAATTGAATCTTTTTATAAACAGCATGAGCCTGTGAGGAAAGATCAGCGTATTGTGTTGAAGTTCGGAGGGAAGTCATTGCAAAACGGGCCTGTTCTGAAAAATGTCATCGATATAACTAACCACGCTTTTGATCTGTATCCGGTTGCTTTAGTGGTTTCAGCACGGGGTGACAGTACAAACAGGTTATGCAAACTTTACCAGGCTGCAATTAATGGTGATTCTTATGATAAATTATTTAATGATTTTGTGGAGAACCAGCAAATTCCGGGATACGAACTTGATCTCTCACATGAAACAGATGAACTGGCAAATTTGCTGGCAGCCCTGAAAGTGTTGAGGTATAAAGCAACACCAGTAGAGGACAAAATTTTAGCAGTGGGAGAACTGATCAGCGCCAAAGTTATTGCTAATTACTTGAATAAAAATGGATTGAAAGCAATCCCGGTTGATGCGAGGCAATTACTGATAGCCGGACGTCAGGAAGCAGCAGTAAATGTTGACTTTCATAATTCACGGTCAAATGTACAAGAGTTTTTCGGAAGGCTGGATATTGAGACTATTCCTGTGATTACAGGATTTATAGCCAGAGATGTTAACGGTGAAACGGTTACCCTGGGCAGAAACGGCAGTAATTATACTGCAACATTGATTGCCAGTTTTATCAATGCTGTCGAGGTACAAAACTGGACAGATGTTGAAGGGGTTTTCAGCGCAAGTCCGAAATATGTTCCACATGCCATGAAGCTGGAACACATAAGCTACCGGGAAGCCAATGAACTTGCAAATTTTGGTGCCAATGTACTTCATCCAAAAACAATCCAGCCACTTCTTTTCAATAATATTCCATTAAGGATCAAAAGTACCTGGAAGCCTCAGGAAACAGGTACTTTAATTGATAAAACCGGTGCTGAAAAGGGTGTTAAAGCAGTTTCATCGATCGAAGGGGTATCACTGGTAAGCTTAGATGGGAAAGGTATGCTGGGAAAAGTGGGTATCGATGCAAGAATATTTCATTCGTTAAGTAAAAAGGATATAAGCGTAAGATTGATTTCACAGGCATCATCAGAAAGAGGTATTGGATTTGTTGTCGATAGTGAACAGGCAAATGAGGCAGAGCTGATTTTGACAAGAGAATTTCAGAATGAATTAGAATCAGGGGATATTTCATCAATCAGAGTTAATCATGATATGGCGATAATTGCCATAGTAGGCAGACATAATTTTGCACTGGAAAGGGCAATCCAGGGGCTTCGGAAAAATAAAATCTGGATGTATCTGATCAGCAATAGCATTAGTGGTGAGCACATATCACTGGTGATCAGTAATAAAAATATAAAAAAGGCAATGAATGTTGTTCATGCCCAGGTCTTTGGTGCAATTAAAACAATTAATTTGTTCGCCCTGGGTAAAGGAGTAGTGGGAGGAACACTAATCGACCAGGTAGTAAATACCGGAGAAGATCTTGTCACTGAGAGAGGTATGAAAATAAATGTAATTGGAGTAGCCGATTCTAAGAAATATATAGTAGACACTAAAGGGCTGGGTAAAGACTGGAGGGAGAAATTAGCTGATTCAGATAAAAACAATTATCTGCCTTCGATACTAAAAGAACTATTTGAAACGGGACTGGAGAATATAGTAATAGCTGACAATACCTCATCAGAAGAAATAACTGAAGCTTATCCTACAATAGTTAAGCATGGATTTGATATCGTTGCATCTAATAAAAAAGCAAATTCCGGCGATTATGCTTTTTATGTTGAGCTAAGGAGATTGCTTAGAAGGAGATCTAAATTGTTTTATTACGAAGCAAATGTTGGAGCTGGTTTACCGTTGATTGATACATTAAAATACCTGAAACAATCTTCAGACAGTGTCACAAGAATTAGGGGATTTTTAGTGGCTCATTGAGTTATTTATTTAATAATTTTTCAGAAAATCAATCGCTCTTTTCCGAAGTTTTATTAAAAGCAAGAGAGCTGGGCTATACAGAGCCAGATCCTCGTGAAGATCTTGATGGAATGGATGTGGCAAGGAAGTTATTGATTTTGGCGAGAGAGATCGGACTGGAATCAGAAATGGATGACGTTGAGATACAAAACTTAATTCCGGAAGCTCTTCAGAATGAAGACGATTTTGATTCTTTTCTACAGCATAAAGAGGAATTAGATATTCACTATAAAAAGCTAAAATCAAGTTTAAAAGAAAATGAAGTGCTAAGGTATATCGGAGACCTTGATGTTGAAAAGCACCAGTTGAATGTGAAATTGATCAAGGTAGATAAAAATTCACCCCTTGGAGGGATAAAAAATGCTGATTCAATTTTTGAAATATATACATCAGGATATGGTGATCACCCATTGATTATTCAGGGTGCCGGAGCCGGAGCAGAAGTAACTGCGAGAGGTGTTTATACAGATATATTAAAGATCGGTAATCAGTTATAATGTTTTTAATTAATTATTATGAAAAAATATCATTCAATAAGATCAGCCCTTTTAGCTTTACTGTAGGCTTCAACCACATTATTGACATTCATTTTTTTGATAATATTTTTTCGGTGTTTATCAACGGTTTCTTTACTCACGTGTATTTTGTCTGCAATATCTTTACTGGTCATCCCCTTGCCAACATAATTCAAAACTTCAATTTCCCGATCAGTAAGAAATATTTCTATATTGCCAGCCTTATCAGGAGTTTTGAAAATTACATCATATTCATTGTTGTTATTTAAACACATTAAAATTCCTTTTGGCTCGGCCTTCTCACCACTTCCAAGTACAGTCACCTGGCTCAGAAATAAATATGGTATTCCATCATCATTTAATGCTATAGGTATATGACCGTCAGAAATATTAATATACTTTCCGGAGCCGTTTTTGAGCCTGTATTGGAGCTGAAAATTAGCTTTTAACCGTTGGTCTTCAGGTAGTTTTAGCAATTCATTAATAATCTCTCCTACAATGGCATGCCATTTTTTAATTTCTTCCGGGTGAATTCTCGACATAATGTAATTTACTCCTTCTTCATAAAGGTCCTGGAGCTTTAAACCAGTGCAGTATTCAACATTTTTAGTAATAAATTCATATTTCTGTTTAGAAGAATTGGTTATGAATAAAAAGGTCATGCCAATAGGTAAATATTTCTCAGATTCCCTTAAATTCCTGACATGTTTTTGAAGTAACGAAGAATCTACTTCAGGTGTCGCTGATACGATTTCCAGATATTGTTCATAAATGGATTTTCCTTCCTGATTCATTTTGTCGTGTTTATAGATACTTCGTTAATATATAAAATTTTTAATATACCCATTTATGGTAATTGACTACCAATCCCAAGAAATATATTTTTGAATTAAATATGAAAAAAATAGAGCCCTGATTTATAAAGGGTAAAAAAACTCTATGAGTTTCAAGAGCTTTAAGGTGTGAGCAATCACACCTTTTTTAATGCCAGAAGCTTTTCCTGATAAAAAAATATAGAAGATAAATTTTTAAATTTTATCCTTAAGAAGTTTGTCTAATTGTTGTTCTAGTTTTTCGACTCTTTCCTCAAGTCTGCTGGGAGATCGTAATGTAAGGCTAAAAACAGCTTCTGCTTTCCATAATTCAATGATATCTTCTTTTTTAATAGAAGAATTGTCATAGGCAGGATTGTATGGTTTGAATACCATAGTTGATTTCGTTATAGTTTTTAAAGACCTAGAAATAATCTCATCATTGGTTACTACAATATAAAGAGTGTCAGTGTTGAGCTTTGAGTTCTTATCAATTGGAGTACAGAGTATGATGTCTTTGTGATTTAATCCACAGCCTTCATATTCCATTTCGCTACCGGAAATTTGAAAAGCCCTTGTTTTTTTAGATTTGTTTAAGGGGAATTGTATTTCCGGTAAATTGTTAATGAAATCCGCATGATCATAGTTTACTATGTAATTTAAGTGATCACCAATGGTTACCAATGGGGTGGATTTCTGTATAGAATCTTTGTGAGGCTTGTCTACTTTTTTATCTAAAGAACCTTTGAATTCTTTTTTAAACAAGTCAAACTTATAGAGCTCATTAATGGTGAGTTCTTTTGTCAACAATGTATCTATAGAGAGCTTAAAGTATTTTGCAATTTGTATAATAGTTTCTATTTTCGGCTCGGAACGTCCTTCTTCGTAGGCACCTACACTAGGTCTTGCGATGTCAAAGATTTGAGCAAAATCAGCTTGGCTCATTTTTTTGACAACGCGTATTTTTTTGATGTTTTTGCCGATATATGACATATTATTTGTCTTTAGTGTAATTAATTTAGGTAAAACTAAAACTTTTTTTGATAAAAGAGCGTATATATTAATATAATGTTGCTAATTTTATGAGCAACTCTAATAAAAATAGATTTATCAACTAAGAATATTACTGTTATGAAATTACCAAATTACCATCTATAGTTATCCGACGAGAGATTGTCAGATGATCAATTACCAATATTTGTTTATTCAATAAAACCTTATCCTTTATGACCAAAAACTATCAAAAAGTTAGAGACTATGTAATTGACCTCGATTACGATATTAGCCACGAAGATGAATCAAACGGGGTACTCGTAGTTAATGATCCTTCTTCAGGTATATCAAACCTGGTTCTGGGTTGTGCCGATCCGATCCTAATTATGGAGCAATTCATATTGGAATTGCAGGATGATTCAAATGGAACGCTGAAGAAGTTGCTGCAAAAAAACAGAGACATTATACACGGAGCATTTGTTTTAGATGAGACAGGAAGAAAGGTGATTTTTAGAAATACTTTAGAACTGGAGAATCTTGATTTAAATGAACTTGAAGCTTCATTTAACTCTCTTGGCCTTTTGCTTAGTGAATACAGTAATGATTTAATCACATTTTCAAAGTAGAAAAACATAAAACCATGAACATATTTAGAAGATTATTTAAAATTGGTCAATCTGAAGCTCATGCAGCTGTGGATAAATTAGAAGATCCTATAAAATTAACTGAGCAGGGAATCAGAGATATGAAAGAAGATCTCGATAAAAGTTTGAAATCCCTTGCCGAAGTAAAAGCGATGGCTATCAAAGCCAGGAGAGAGTATGAAAATTATACCTCCAAATCAGAAGATTATGAGCAAAAGGCTGTAAAACTTCTTAAAAGTGCGCAAACTGGTTCTGTTTCAAACGAAGAGGCAGATCGTTTAGCTACTGAGGCGCTTATTCAAAAAGAAGAAAACATGAAACATGCTGCCAGGGCTCAGGGTCAAAAACAACAATTCGAATCTTCTGTAGAGCAGCTTGAAGGCAATATCAAGAGATTAAAGTCAAAGATCGCAAAGTGGGAAAATGAACTTAAAACTCTTAAAGCAAGGGTAAAAGTGAGTAATGCCACTAAAAATATAAATAAGCAAATGGCTCAGATCGATTCTTCAGATACAATTAGCATGCTGGAGCGAATGAGAGAAAAAGTTGATCAGGAAGAAGCTCTTGCGGAAAGTTATGGTGAAATGGCAGAGGAGTCAAGAAGTATCGATGAAGAGATAGATAAAACTCTTGCGCAGGCAGAAACCAGCGATAAAGCTGAGGAACTAGCCAGATTAAAAGAAAAATTAGGTATTAACAACGACAAATAAATATTATATGAATGAAGTGCTAGCGGCTTCAGTATCGCCGGCAAACATTATTATAACTGCGCTGGCGATATTCGTTGTTGTTTATTGGATAACCGTTATAATTGGTTTGCTGGACATGGATCTTTTCGATATTGATGTTGATTTGGATGCAGATGCCGAGATTGACGGGGCCTCAGTAATGTGGCTAAATAATGTACTTGCATTTTTTAATCTTGGTCAGGTGCCGGTAATGATATTTTTTACATTCCTGATCATACCCTCATGGACAATCTCAATGATTATCAATGACTTGATAGGGAATTCTTCAATTATTCTTGGAATTCCGGTTCTTCTGGGATCTTTGATATTAGGATTGTTCATTGCCAAGTTCATGACCATGCCATTTGTTAAGATTTTTGGGAAATTAAATTCCAGTGGTGATGCGGGAGATGTTTTAATAGGCAAAGTATGCACAATCACTATTCCGGCAAGCAAAATCAAGACAGGACAGGCCAAAGTATCAACAAAAGGAGCGCCTCATATTTTAAATGTCAGAACAACGACTGATTCAAAGATGAGTAATGGAGAGACCGGCCTGGTGTTGGAATACAGAAAAGATCAAAACATTTATTTAATAGAACCATACAACTAAAACTAAAATGACAGATAAAATTCTAATGATTACATTGATCGTTGGAGTAATTCTGGTGATCGGAATTATCTCAATGTTCATAAAAATGTACCGAAAAGCGGTACAGGGTGAAGCGCTAATCCGGACCGGATTGGGAGACGCCAAAGTTTCTTTCTCAGGTATATTTGTTGTACCTGTATTGCACAAGCTGGAAGTGATGGATATCACTTTGAAGACTTTGAACATCTCCAGAATGGCTAAAGATGGTCTGATCTGTAAAGATAACATGCGGGCAGATATCAAGGTGAGTTTCTTTATCAGGGTAAATAAAACTACTGAGGATGTAATTCATGTAGCTCAATCAATCGGATGTCACAGAGCATCAGAGATTAGTGAGTTAGAACGCCTTTTTGATGCGAAATTTTCCGAGGCATTAAAAACTGTAGGTAAACATTTTGATTTTGTTGAATTATATAATTCCAGGGCGAGTTTTAAAGAGAAAATCCTTCAGGAAATTGGTACTGACCTAAATGGATATGTCTTAGATGACTGTGCTATTGATTATGTTGAACAAACATCTATACACGATCTTAACCAGGATAATATTCTTGATTCACAGGGTATAAAAAAGATCATAGAATTAACTTCTGAAGAAAAGATCAAAGCTAACCTGATCGAGAGAGAAAAGGAAAAAACGATCAAGAAGCAAGATGTTGAAGCCAGGGAAACAATTCTCCAGTTAGAACGTCAGCAAATTGAAAAAGAGGAGCAGCAAAGACGAGAGGTCGAGTCAATTAAAGCCAGGGAGTCTGCTGAAATAGAGCGTGTTCAGGCAGAAAATGATAAGAAGGCGCAAAATGCCCGAATAGCGACTGAGGAAGAGATCGGAGTAGCTGAGGAAAATAAATTACGTCAGATATTAGTAGCTCAAAAGAATAAGGAAAAAGCGGATGCGATAGAGAGCGAAAGAGTTGAGCAGGCGAGAGCTCTGGAAGCTACCGAAAGGGAACGTGTAGTAGAGTTGGCACAGATAGAAAAGGAAAAATCTCTTGAAGTAGAAAGAAGAAATATCCAGGAAGTTATTCGCGAGCGCGTTACTGTGGAGAAAGCTACTGTTGAAGAAGAGGAAAAGATCAAAGATACCAGGGCAAATGCGGAAGCAGAACGTAATAAGCAAGTTGCGATAACAGTTGCAGAACAAAAAGCGCAGGAAGCACTTGTTCAGGAGATCAAAGCTGCCGAGGCTGCACGCCAGGCGTCGGAGTCATTAGCTAAAAAGGCTCTGATTGATGCTGAGGCAGAACAATCAGCAGCAATTCACAAAGCAGAAGCAATGAAAACATTAGCCGATGCTGAAGCTGCTCAAAAAGCTGCCATCGGTATGTCTGAAGCACAGGTGATGTCTGCTAAAGCTGAAGCGAAAGAGAAAGAAGGGGAATCTGAAGCATCAGTAATCGAAATGAAGGCAGATGCAGAAGCGAAGGGTATTAAAATGAAATCGAATGCTCAGGCTGAAGCTGATGAGAGGCTTGGATTTGTGGCTGCAAAAGTAGCACGTGAAAAAGGAAAAGCTGATTCTGAAGTTACCGAAGTAATGGCAACTGCTAAGGAAAAAGAAGGCTTGGCAGAAGCTAGTGTAATGGCAGCAAAAGCTAAAGCAGATGCTGATGGTATAAAAGAGAAGGCTGAAGCGATGAAGATTCTTGATGGTGCCGGTATGGAGCATGAAGAATTTAAGATGAGATTAGATAAAGACAGAGCTGTCGAGCTTGCACAATTAGATGTGAACAGACAGATCGCCGAAGCACAAGCAGAGGTAATGGCTGAAGCTATGAAAACTGCAAATATTGATATTATTGGTGGGGAATCAACCTTCTTCAATCAAATAGTCGGTTCGATGGCCAAAGGTAAAGCCATCGATGGATTTATGAAAAGCAGTGATGTGATAACTGATGTGAAGGATGCTTTTTTGAAATCTGACGGTGGATCCTCATTCCGAAATAACATTGGAGAAATAATGAGTACGCTGAATATTTCATCTGAGGACTTAAAGAATCTTTCCATATCTGCATTGTTATTTAAAATGATGCAAAATGCTCAGGATGATGACATGAAAGATAATATCCGTCAGCTGATGGGAATCGCCAAATCAGCAGGGCTGGATAATGAATCTCCGAGAAAATTAGGATTGGCTTAAAGGCCTTATTGAATCAACAATAATTTTTTGCAACCCGGGAATTTCCGGGTTGCAATTCTCCTCAACTAATAACTTAACTGACTACCTATGTCTGAAGAAAAGACAGCTTCAAATATCGATCAATCAGAAACTCTGGAAAACGGAACTTATGAAGTTTTAAAAAACAGGCTTCAGTCGAGTACCCGGGATTTAATAGATACGCAGAAAAAACTTGATGGTCAGAGGAAAAGTGTATTTGGATCCATTGAAACATCGTTAATTGGAACAGATCGAATTACCACAGAACATAATTGTATTCCATGGGATATGGTTCCCGTTGGGAATAAATTCATTTTTGGATATAACGTTCACTTAGGATTAAAAAATCAAGTCGAGTTATCCGATGTATTTAGTGTGCATCAGTACGTAGACCATTCATTCCCTGTTTCTGATTTAGCAATTATAGAAGATCAACAATTCAAAGATGATTTTCATAAGCTCTATAAGTATTACAAAGAAACCCGCTTTGTAAAGTTTGCGATCATTGGGCCGTATTTATTCATGGTTTTCAAAATCGGCAAGCTTTCTTCAGATATAAAAACTTTTAAATGGTTAATCGATGGTTCTGAATTGAAATATGTCGATAATCGAAGTGATCACGAATTTGAATTCCCACCTCAACATGATTTTGAATGGAAAAGAACGACTCGTGACGATCACAGGAAAGGGGAGTTTCCTCATATTTCAGTAGAAGATAAAATTTTTATCGAAACAACAGGAGGAGATCTCACAATCAAAGTGGAGGATAATACTGATACGGGCCGTGGGATATACAGCGAGGAGGTTGATAATCCTGATCAAACTCTCGATGATGCAGATGTCAATTATGCTATTTTAGGTAATTTGATTTTGCTAAAAATAAGGCCTTACCAGGAAAATCAACATCGATATATAGTCTACAATAGCAAATTACAGGAAGCACGTCGTATAAATGCAATTTCAGAGTCATGTATATTGCTTCCGGATGACCAGGGAATCATCTTTTCTAATGGATATTATCTTCAAAATGGGGATTTTAAATTATTTGATAATGACCTGGAACACATGGTGTTTGAGAAAACTATTTCATCACCTAATGGAGAAGATTATCTATATGTTTATTACAACAGGCAAAGTGGTCTATATCTTTTGCTACCTTATAATATCATAAAGCAAAAAGTTGAAAACCCAATCGTTTGTCATGGGTATGCTCTCTTTCAAAACGGGGAACTGTGTTATTTTAATGCAGATGATGAACCAAAAAAACACCACTCAACTAAGATCTGGCAAACACCTTTTACCGGTCCTGATTTCCAGGTTGAATCAGCCCAAAGTGATTCGTTTTTATTCAAAGTCGGGAATAAAGAAATTGTTAAAGCCATGGCCGAATGTAACGAGATCATTACTTTGGTTCAGAAAGGTGAAAATTATAAAAATCTTTATGATGATCTTAATAAGATGGCTACAGATATTATTGATAGCTATCACTGGCTTGGGCATGAAGAAGCATACAATGCAGCAAAATTTCTTCTGGAGATCAAAGAAGTCGCATCTTCAGCGATCGATGAGTATGATAAGGTAGTTCAGATTAGAAAAAATACAAATCAGCAACTTGATAATGTATTCGGAAGGGTGGATGAATTGCTAAAGAAAATTAATCTTACTACCCATAAGTCGCTCGATCAGTATGTCAAAAATCTCACATCTTTGAGGGAGTTAAGAGGTGAAACCGAATCTCTTAAATCACTCAGGTACGTTGATGTAGAGAAAGTCGAAAAGTATGAGGAGTTGCTTAAGGAAGAAAGTTTAAGATATTCAGATAGTTGTGTCAGGTTTTTACTTCGGGAAGATTCATTAGATGATTATAAATCGAAGGTTAATCAGCTTGAGGATGATCTTGAAAAAGTAGAAAAGGTAATTGATATTGAGGAGCTGGACAAAGAGAGTGAAAGAATTGCCAAAGGACTTGAAATGCTTATTGACATTGTTGGTAATTTAAAAATCTCTGATCCAACCAAGACTACACAGATCATTGAAAATATCTCAGCACTTTTTTCAAATCTTAACAAGATCAGGTCGAATTTTAAGAAGAAAAAGAGAGCAATGATGCTCGTGGAAGGAAAAGCTGAGTTCGTTGCTCAAATTAAATTGGTAGAGCAGGGAGTAACCAATTATCTGGATCTTTCTGATACTCCTAAAAAATGCGATGAATACCTTGCTAAATTGATGATCCAACTCGAGGAACTTGAAGGAAAGTTTGTTGAGTTTAATGAATTCATAGAAAAAATATCCGAAAAAAGGGAAGAAATATACAATGCTTTTGAGTCCAGAAAAGTACAGTTGGTAGAAGCAAAAAATAAGCGCACTACTTCTTTGGTTCAGTCGGCTGACAGAATTTTAGGAGCTGCAAAAAGCAGGGCAGAAAGAATGAATTCGGTCTCTGAAATCAATGGGTATTTTTCTTCAGATTTAATGATCGAAAAGCTTCGGAATATCATTGCTGAGCTTTCTGAATTAGGAGATACTGTAAAATCTGATGATGTTCAAAGCAGACTGAAATCGCTCAAAGAGGATGCAATCAGGCAACTGAGAGATAAAACTGAATTATTCGAGCAGGGAAAAGATATAATTAAGTTTGGTAATTACAAGTTCTCTGTCAATACGCAAAAGCCTGAAATAACTATTGTTCCGAAAGATAATAGCTTATATTTTCATTTGACAGGTACTAATCTTTACGAGGAAATTACCAATGAAAAGATAAATGAAAGCAAACAGGTGTGGAATCAATCTCTGATCTCCGAAAACGAACAGGTTTACAGAGCAGAATTTTTAGCCTATCAAATATTTAAAGAAGGAAGAGCTGGAAATCTTAGAGATGTTGATGAAGAGTTATCGCTGGATGATTTGACGAAATACACTATCGCTCAACTAAATGACTTAGTGAATAAGTTCATGGCCACTCGCTATGAGGAGGGCTACGTAAAGGGAATACATGATTCAGACGCTGCTCTGATCCTGAATTCTATTTTAAAGTTTAATCGTTCCGGTGGATTGCTGTGCTATTCTTCTAAATCCAGGGCTGCAGCTAGATATTTTTGGGAGTATTCAATTGATGACGATTTAAAATCCACTCTTGATACCCGAATAAAAGGGCTTGGGATCATTATTGAAGTTTTTCCTGATCTGAAGGAATATCAACAGGTTATAGAGGAATTAAAACAGCTTCTTTCTGATAAACTACCTGAAGAATTCGAAGATTTTCCACTGAAGTCTGTTTCAGAATACTTGTTTTATGAAATCAAAGATCAGAATGAGTTTATCATTTCTTATGATGCATTTACCTTATGCGAGGATTTTAAAAAATATTTAAAAAAGAGAAAGGTTGATGCTCGTTTTAAGCAATCTGTTAATAGCGTAAAGAAAACTTCAGACAGGTTTGCCTTAATTAGAAAATGGATTGAAGCATATGTGGATAATTCAGATAATTTAAGCCAGGAGGATTTTATTGATGAAGCGTCACTGATCATTTTGTCGGGTAAAAAATCTGAAAGAACAATAAATGTTCCTTTGATTGAAAATTTAGAAGGGTTTCAGGGCTCACATCCGAAAATTAATGATGGTGTTTATCAATTGAATTTTAATAGGTTCATTGATAGAATGACTAAATATGAGGAAGAAGTCGTCCCTCAGTTCAGACAATTTCATGAAATTAAGCGGCAGCTGATCGAAGAATTTAATGAAGATCTCAGGTTTGAGGAATTTAAGCCAAAGGTGATGTCTTCGTTTGTTAGAAATAAATTAATTAATGTGGTTTACCTTCCAATGATCGGAGCAAACCTGGCAAAGCAAATTGGTGAAACCGGTGCATCGAAGCGTACGGATTTAATGGGGATGTTACTTCTGATTTCTCCTCCCGGATATGGTAAAACTACCTTGATGGAATATATAGCAAACAGGCTTGGAGTTATTTTTATGAAAATAAACGGGCCGGCCATTGGTCATTCCGTAACATCAGTGGATCCGGGTGAAGCAACGAATGCAGCAGCACGAGAAGAACTGAAAAAGCTGAATCTTGCGTTTGAAATGGGAGATAATGTGATGATTTATCTCGATGATATCCAGCATTGTAATCCGGAATTCCTTCAGAAATTTATATCTCTTTGTGATGGTCAGCGTAAAATCGAGGGTGTTTACAAAGGTAAAAGTAAAACATATGACTTTAGGGGTAAAAAAGTTTCAGTTGTAATGGCTGGAAACCCCTATACTGAAAGTGGTGAGAAATTTCAAATACCAGATATGTTAGCCAACCGGGCTGACGTCTATAATCTGGGTGATATTATCGGGGATTCAGATCAAGCCTTTAAATTGAGCTACATCGAAAATTGCATAACCTCTAATCCTGTGCTTAATAAACTTGCCGGGAAAAGTTTAGAAGATGTTTATACACTTGTTTCAGCTGCAGAGAGAGATTCTATAGAAGGAGCTCAGTTTGAGACTAACCATTCTCAGGCAGAGATAAAGGAATATATATCGGTTTTTAAAAAATTATTTGAAGTGAGGGATGTAATCCTGAAAGTTAATATGGAGTATATTCGTTCTGCTGGACAAGCTGATGAATATCGTACTGAGCCTCCATTTAAATTGCAGGGATCATATCGGGATATGAATAAAATTGCTGAAAAAGTATTTTCTGTGATGAATGACTCGGAATTAAAAGTGCTGGTTGACAGTCATTATGAAAATGAAGCTCAGACTTTAACTGTAGGAGCAGAAGCTAATTTGCTAAAATTAAAAGAGCTCAATAATGAACTCTTAAATTCTGATTTGGAAAGATGGAATCATATCAAGGAATTATTTGTCAAGCAACAAAAGATCAAAGGATATGGTTCGGGTAACCAGATGGGCCAGATGCTCGGACAGGTTGAAGAGTTAACAAAAGGATTAATTGGTATCAGGGATGTTTTAAGTAATAATAAGGATACTGAATAATTCCTTCTTTCTTTTAGTTTAAAAAAAACGATAATATTACAAAGGCGGATTAATCATCCGTCTTTTTTTATTTTTGTCATGTTATTTTTTGAGCCCAATGAAAAGAAACAAACAATTTTATGCCAGGAAGCTGCACAGGTATCTTGGTCTGTTTATAGGAATACAATTTATCGGATGGACGATCAGTGGATTATATTTTAGCTGGAATAATATCGATGATGTACACGGCGATCATATGAGAAAAGAAATTCCAGCCCTAAAATTTCAACAAGGGATGATTTCTCCGGATAGTGCTTTTGAAAAAGTAAATTCTGTTGATCCTTTTGATTCTATATTTAGTTTTAGATTGATAAGAATCATTGATCAACAATTTTACCAGATCGGTTATTATTCTAAAAACGAATCAGAATCTAAAGTAAATGTCAACTTTAAGCTTGTCAATGCCAATACCGGAGAGTTAAGGAAACCATTGGAAGAAAATATGGCGGTACAAGTAGCATCTGAACAACTAGTTTCCCCGGCGAAACTTAATAATGTTACTTTATTATCAGCAGTAGGCGATCATCATGAGTATAGAGGGAGACGATTGCCTGTCTGGGCAGTAGATTTTGATGATCCGGATTGTACTGTATATGTTAGTCCTGAATTAGGAACTTTTCAAACGATCAGGCATGATCAATGGAGGGTCTTCGATTTTCTCTGGATGTTTCATACGATGGATTATGCAGGAAGAGATAATTTTAATAACTGGTTATTGAAGTTGTTTTCTGTCTTCGGATTATTTACAGTAGCTAGTGGATTTGTACTTTACGTGATGTCCTCACGAACAATTAAGAAATTGAAAAAATAGTATTAAGATATTAGTTAACTAAGCCGGCATGTTTTGCCGGCTTTTTTAAATACATATTATGATATAACAGTATTATTCCCTGAGGAAGCTGTGCTGTCTTCAGTAGCTAAGGTATTAATAAATCTCCAATCTGCAGACGCAGAAGATTGATCAAATTTTACTAAAAGAAAACCTCTCCTTGATGCATCAGTATAGATCAGGTCATCAATGAGTATTGTGTTTGCTTGTTCAAAACCAGCAATTACTTCCGGATCGTCTCCAAAAATACCTTCAAAACCAGGTGATGAAACTGAAGAAGTGGCAAATTCGGTTCCTATATTGTTGTTAGCCTGGTCGGTTAATTTTGAATACCAGGCATTGTGAGTGTCACCTGCTAGTGATACAAGTTTTTACCATTTGCTGCAGCATATACCTTTTCTCTTTCTACAGGATAACCATCCCATGCATCGAGATTATAAGGTAAAACGGTTTCAACACGAGCTTTTTCTTCAGTCGATACGGTAGGATCACCCTGAGCTAATCTGGATTTGATAGTTACCAATTCAGTAACTGTCTTATTATAAAGTTGGAGAGTCTCTTGAGTAGCTCCGCCACTTGCAATTTGAGCGGTGATGGTTAATAATTCAGCAGGTATATAGTATTTCCCCATCAATACCTGGCTTCCAAGAACCTGCCATTTGGTATTGCTACTTGCAAGTGTTCCACTTAGCCAGTTGAGCTGTTCCGGACCTAATAGAGTTCTTTCCGGATTTAGCCAATCAGCTGCAAAAGCGTTCTGATCAAATCCTTTTGAAGTAAAGTAATTTGAATAATCCAGCTGTTTTTCACGACCTGCTATTCTGGTATCAAGCATGATCAGGTTGATGATTCCTGCAATATTAAAATTTCTGTAGATCTTGGCATTGTCATTTACCCTGGCGGGAAGGTATTCATGCCAAACCTGAATCGCATTTAATTTTCTTGTTTGATAATCTCCTTCATCAGGCTGGTGGTTTTCAGCACCATCTACATATGCATCATTTGTTATTTCGTGGTCATCCCAAACACAGATAAAGGGCCTCGTTCGATGCAGCTCCTGAAGCTGTGGGTCTCTTCGGTATTGTCTGTATCGTTGTCTGTAATCATCTATAGAAACGATTTCACCTTCAGGAGAATGCTGACGACCTAAAACCGATGTTAATTCTGATGTTCCATATCCGCCCTGGCCGTATTCGTAAATGTAGTCACCCAAATGGATAACGATGTCCGCTTCGGAATTATTTACTGCTCCATATGTATTAAATAAACCAGCCTGAAAATTTGCACATGATACTACAGCCAGGCTTACCTGATTTGATTCACCAGATTTAGGTAGTGTTTTTGTGATGCCGGTATGTGAAACTTTCCTGGTTTTGACACTGGTAAATCTGTAGTAATAGGTCGTATTAGATTCAAGGTTTTTGAGATCCACAAAAAGTGTGTTATCACTGCTGCTATCAATTGATACTTCCTGTGCAGCTACAAGATTATTGAAGTTTTCTTCTTTTGAGACCTCTAATACTATTTTAGGATGCTTTTCATTGGATGCAGGAGTATAACGTGACCATAAAATTACCCGGTCAGTTTCAGGGTCAAAACTTGCAACGCCTTCAAAAAAACCATATTCACCATCTGGCACGAAAGGATCATTTTCATCCTTGCAACTTATTATAGCTGATGGAGCGATTGCCAGGCCGGCAGTTGCCATCACTGTGTTTCTTAAAAATTTACGTCGGCTAAGTTTTTTGAGGATTTCTTTTTTATTGTCTTTCATTTTGGTTGATGATTTTCGGCTAAAGTAACTATTAAATTTATTCTGTGATTAAAGGAATTGTTATGATTAGGTTAATCGCTATATACAGCTGTATTTGTGTATTATTTTAAGATATATTTTAATTATTTATATTTTTCCCTATATTGAATGAAATTTTTGAGCCTTGAAATACACCAACTTACTATTCGCCTTACTTATCGGGTTTATTTTGCTGACCGGATATGAACTCTATTTTAGAAGTGTTGATAATCCCAGATATGATGATAACGAAGATCTGTGGGCAGATCAAAGAAGGAAATTGAATAACCTGGATCAGGATGATGTGGTAATCATCGGTTCATCCAGGGCACATCAGGATATTAATATACATTTATGGGATTCTTTGACAGGCAGAAGACCCTTACAACTAGCACTTCCTGGTTCCTCTCCCTATCCAATTTTAGAAGATATAGTCGATAATAGTGAATTTAATGGCCTTTTAGTTATAGGTGTGGCGCCTGGAATATTTTTCCTTCCTAAAAATCATCCGTGGGCTTCACAGGTTAGAGAAAAATCTGTGGATTATTACAATAAGCAAACATACGCGCAAAAGTTAAATCATATACTGTACAAACCGTTTGATCACCAGTTAGCCTATGTAAATAATGAAGATTATTCACTGAGATCTTTATTGGAAAGTGTTCAATTTGGAAACAGAGATTCCGTCAGGGGTCCCTTAGAATGGCCTCATATGATTGATGTAGATGAATATAGAAATTCGAGCATGACCGATCAGTTTGAGGTAGATACAGTTCTTCAAAACATGCAAAAAAATATATGGAGCTTGTTTGATAGTGAGGTTCCATATAATTATGATTCTACCCGGGAAGAAGCTATCGATCAATATGTCAAAAAGATCAAAAATTTTAAAAAAAGAGGTGGGAAGGTAGCATTTATCAGGCCAACAGTGACAGGCATTTATTATGAAAATATGAATATGATTCCCCGTGAAAAATACTGGGATGAGTTATTAAAAAGAACAAATAGCCAGGGATATCATTTTATGGATTACGAGGAAATAAAATACTTTGATCCTCCGGAATGGTCACATTTTAATAAAAAAGATCAAAAATTGTTTACCCTGTTTCTGGTGAGGAAGCTTAAGGAAGATGGTTTAATAAAAAATTAAGGTTATGCTTTTTAACACCCTCGGTTTTATATTATTTTTTATCGTAATCCTGATCTTGTATTACGCTCCTTTACTTGGATGGAAGGGGAAAAAGATCATGCTGCTACTTGCCAGCTATGTGTTTTATGGTCTATGGAACCCTCCTTTAATTTTATTATTGTGGATTTCAACTTTGGTAGACTGGACAGCCGGCAATAAGCTTTACAAATTATCGGATAAAGCCAGAAAGAAATTGTGGCTGCTACTCAGTATTTGTGTGAACCTGGGCTTTCTGGGATTCTTTAAATATGGCGAGTTTCTTTTGAATAATTTCATTGATTTTGTTAGCCTGTTCGGAATAGAATATGTTCCTCCGGAATTTGATATTATTCTGCCGATGGGAATATCTTTTTATACTTTCCAGACTATGTCGTATACCATTGACATGTATCGGGACAGGATAAAACCGGCGAAGACATTTTTAGATTTTGCTTTATATGTTACGTTTTTTCCGCAGCTCGTCGCGGGACCTATCGTCAGGTCAGGCGAATTGATTCCACAATATTACGAACCAAAGAAAGCCAGTCAGAATCAGTTTGTTCTCGGAATGTTATTACTTTCTATCGGGCTTTTTGAAAAGACCGTCTTTGCAGATTCATTATTTGCGCCTGTTTCAGATCGTGTTTTTGGCACCGATGGTAATTTACCGGCAATAGATGCCTGGGCAGGAGTACTTGCATTTTCAGGTCAGATATTCTTTGATTTTGCAGGATATTCTCTTTGTGCTATCGGTATTGCCCTTACACTTGGATTTAAATTGCCTGATAACTTCAGGTATCCCTATGGAGCGATTGGGTTTTCTGATCTATGGGGCAGATGGCATATTACCTTATCAAGTTGGTTAAGGGATTACCTGTATATTCCATTAGGAGGAAATCGAGGAACATTGAGCAGAACTTATGTGAATTTGATGTTGACGATGTTACTTGGAGGTCTTTGGCATGGAGCAGGCTGGACTTTTATTTTCTGGGGGTTTTTACATGGGTTTTATCTGATTATAGAAAGACTTCTAAAAGATAAGGTATCGATTAAATCATCGAATATCTTATTAAATGTATTTCTGGCTTTCCTGACTTTTCAATGTGTAAACATAACCTGGGTGTTTTTCCGGGCACAGGATTTCGAAATGGCAATCAACTTATTAGGATCGATGTTTTTTATTAATGAAGGAAAACCTCTTTTATGGACTTCGAGTATGGTCTTTGTTTTCGGGTTGATGACATTGGTTTTTGCTGGCCATTATGCAATGAGAAATAAATCCCTAGTCGGAGTAATCGAGTCAAGTCCCCGATGGTTTGTAACCCTGATATGGGGTATTATGATATTTGGACTTTTTATCGTTCAGACCACCGGTAAACAGTTTATTTATTTCCAGTTTTAATTATTCAGGTAGATATTTTTCAGGTAAAGGGTTATCTTCATTCTCACTTTGCCAGAAAATATTTATGATCCACCATCGATGACCGTCATTCATTAGCTGAATGCTATTAATTCCTCTTGAAAATGGTTCAGAATCTTTACTGCTATGATAGGATTCGTATGTACTGAATACGTGGGTAATATGACCAAAAGATTCAGTTATCCTGTGAATTTCTTTTTCGTAAAAGCCATTGCTAACCAGCCTGACCCCAAATCGTTCCACATATTGCTCAGGAGTCATGTACATAGCCATGGTATCTGCCTGCTGACGGGTAGTAGGAATGAGCTTCGCATTAGGGTGAAAAAGATCTAAAAAAAGATCCCAGTCTCTTGCTTCACCTTGTTCTCCGGAAATAACAGAATATAATGTGTTTAATATGTCATCAAGAGATTTAACATGATTATTTTCTTGTGTGAATCCTGTGAAATTCATGATCAGTAATAAAGAAATTATCAGTGTCTTTAACTTCATAACAGAATGCTTTTAAGTCAATATACTGATAATTTCTTTTTCCTGCTTTTAACATTTGGTGAAAGAATAATTTCCACCCATGGCTGCAATGAGGTTTTCGATGCCGCTCATACCTGCTCCCACATGACCAAGTGATCCATAATGAATTTCTTTGTAAATGTTACAAGCCAGTTCCGCCATCGCTTTTTTAACCTGGTCATTTAGGTTAGATGAATCCATCAATATAACAGCTTCTGTAGCGATTGCGTACAGTTTCATTAACGTAAGGCTATACGAAGCTACTATCCCAACAGGAACGCTTCCTACTCCGGCAACAGCCATTCCAATATTCATTACTCCGGCTAGTTTACTATACTCATCGACAAGGTTTTGTAATTCTTTAAGTTGAAGTAATGGTCCTGTACCTCCACCACCAGTTTGATCTGGTAATATGCCGTACATTCCTCCATATCTTTTATCGATTTCCCAATATGCTTTACTGGAAGTATCGGCGGCATAGACTTTAAAAGAAGGCCCTCCCCTTAGCACATATTCCTTCCAGTAGTAATAATCGTTACCAAGGTTTTCTCCGGAGAATTTTTCTTTAGACTCAATTTTGTTATTTATTTCAAGGTTTTTATTCTCCAGCAAAGAGAAAGTACTCGTTTCGAACATGTGATTCTCCAGAAGGGCAAGCTGAGATGTTTTCTTTAAATTGGTAGTAAAGCTATTTTTTCTACTTTTGGTTAAAGTGCGATAATCAGAAGTTGGTAAATAATCGAATGTTATCAATGACTTCACATTATAGATTGCAGGCTTTACTTTAAAGCAACCGATCCTGAATCCTAAAGGCCAGGTGATTGATTCGGCATTTATTGAATCTTTTAAAGGTTGCATCATTGTCAGCAAGGCAGAAGGGTAACTGAATGTTCCTTTTTCAAGCTCTTCAATAGCAGTTTCCAATTCATTATCCTGGTATTTTTCATACCAGTTTTTATTGCTCATCAGAGCCTTTAAATAATCGGTTAACCGGACAGATAGTGGTGGAGCCTCCCTTTCAAATGCAAGGGTAAGATTACCCATTAACATTTCGTGGACTTTATTAGCATATTTTTTTACAGGAATCTCTCCGAATTCAACTTCCGTATCCCAGCCTGCCAAAACCCGTCTTACCGGCTTTTGATTTCCAATTGATAAATACATATATAAACCGACCATTCTTTTTCCGGGTAGCTCATTAGCAATAGGCAGGAACTTGAACTTATCCTGGGCTTTTAAATCTTTTCTGATAGAGACTTCAGCTACATGTTCCTTATCTGGATCAGTAGAATGATAAGTAAATAGATAAGGCGGAACCTTAATGTTTTTTAGTTCTTCTTTAATTTTTTTGATGGTTTCCTGTTGATCATTTGCTGGGATTACAGAAGCATGCGTTCTTGTTGCCAGTTCCTCAAAATGATCATTACTACTTTCATATACATTCAAATAAATTGTCGGTGGGCCCGATTTATATACCGGTTGCAGACTTGGATCAAATTTATCATTGTTGTGTCCGTCAGTAGCATATATAATCAGATCATTTTCAGATAAGGCGGCTTTATAATGGGAGGTATAGATAGTGGATCCTGTTTTTTGTAATGTTACTTTGGCAAGTGGATAGACATCTTTAATAGCCTGTTGGGTATCCTCAACAAAAGTTTTAATTCCTTCATCTCTATATTTTTTTGGCATGCTAAGAGAAGTGTCATAAATCACTAATATTTTTGGAGCGACTTTATTTTGCTTCATAAATGCCATCATTTCTTTTTTGTTATCGGAAATGTTGAAATCACCTGGCTGAAGACCTTCTATAACATTACCATTACTATCCTTTGGAAAAACTTGTAGCTGAACTTTAGGATATGTTCCGGGAATGGCTTTTACCTCTAATGAAGAAACCTTGTTTATTAGTGATTCATTTGATTTCTTGTTTTCAGAAATTTCAAGCTTCTTGTTATTTTCTTCAATTAGCTTTTCTCCTTCAAGAGTAATCGGGTCACCGATAAAAGACCTTTTTTCCATAAACTTTTTATCCTCATAAAGATCTTGTAGAGTCAGTGAAGGAGTAAAAGAAGAGATCTGATTGACAGAGCTGGTTGCCATTTTTTCAAATCCCATGTTTTTTAAAAACATTAGATTTACCTGATTGCCAACCAATTCGCTACTTTTCCATTCTCCGTTTAATAAATCGTATTCTTTAGACCCATCAATAGAATTTGTATATGTCAGGCGTATTGAAATATTCTCATCGCTGCTGAAGAGCTCCCCTGCTTCCGAATAATATTTATCGGTATTAGTAGGGTGATATTCACCATATTTTACTGAAGGATCGAAGATATGTAAAAAGAGCTCTTTTCCTTCTACACCTACTACTACGGCAGGAATATTATTATTAAAAGTATATCTAAGCTCCTGACCATTATTCTTTTCTTCTTCATCTAATAAAGCCAGTATTTTCTCAGTGAAATCTTCATTTTGCTCTAATACTGAAGCCAGGTTGTCCCACTGACCATTTTCTTTATCTGCTCCAAGGATTTCGAGCCAATTCTCTATTTGATCATCTGTTATTTCCGGTGCAAATTTGGGCTGGTGATTACGAAATAAAATATTCAGCACTTCTTCTTCAGAAAGTTTTACCCTTTCATAGACAACCTTAGACTCAAAACCACTTTCCTTAAGCATATTGTTAAGGATTTCAGCTTTTTCACGAGGAGTAGCCATTCCACATCTGATCGCAGCCTTTTCTCCGTATCGAGTATTTCTCGCCGGGTATCTAAAATATCGGTAATCGGATGGTAGAAGGGCAATGTCCTTTTGCACAAAAGAATGCATACTCTGAATATCCTTCTTATTTATTAAAGATTTTCTTCGGGCAGGGAAATTATCCGGGCTGGTTGAAAGGGTATTAATCATATCTTGCCACACGTTGAACGGGGGCTTACCATTTAACCCGGCAATTTCATTCTTTTTACACCCGGTAAATACAGGAGGTGCTAAAGCGGAAGCACTTAATAGGGCTAGTTTAACCAGGAAATTCCTTCTGCTTTGTAACTTTATTTCGCGGTGCTTTTTCATAGTGCTCTATCTTAATTTTGAGGGATGAATTCTATATCCACTATTCCTTGCATTATTGAATTTGAATACTCATTAGGAAAGAGCATAAGATCAATTGACGAACTGGCGGCATTTGTGTTTTCTGCGTAGCGAACCATCCTAATATCGCCTATGATCCTCGGAAAAAAAGTCTCATTATTTTGATAGTTATATCTTTTCCAATGTTCAGTATATACAGATACCGTGTAATTCCTGTTTGGATAAACCCGGTAATTGATTTCCTGGCTATTTGTGGTCACGTCCCGGCTGGCGTCAATATTCAATGAAATTAGCATTTCCTGCTTTTCAGAATCCCATAGCGTAACCCTGTAAGTGTCTCCTGCCGGCATGTTTACGATAAATGATTTAATGGTACCTTCAACCAGGGGTTCAAATTCATATCCATATTCAATAGTTAGTCCGGTATTGACACTGGTAGCAAGTAAATTCAATTCACTTTCCAGTTGAAGAGCTGGAGTTATAGCAGGCTGTGCCGGATCAGGATCATCTTCAAAAAGACCACATCCTGTTGCGGAGATCATCAATAAGAAATAAAAGAGAATCTTTGTTTTCATGATTATTTTTTCCTGTTAATGTATTTTGGGAGTATAGGTAAACATGAAAATCAGCAAAACTTCAAATTTCGTTCAGATTCATAATGTATATTAAATACTGATTGACCACACCTCAGAAATTGAACGTCTGTTTAAACAAATTTAAATTTTCTTAAACATCTATTACAAACAAACTGTTTCTTTAGTATGCGTTACTTCACAATAGTATTTACATTTCTTATAATTTCTTCGAGTCACTTATTGTTTTCCCAGGAGGGAGAATTAAAGGGTATCATTATTGAAGAAAATTCAGGTGAAGTTTTACCCTTTGCACAGGTGGCTATATATAAGGATATTAGAAAATCTCCATTTACTGGAGCTACAACCAATGAAAGAGGTCGCTTTAATATAAAACTAGAGGAAGGCTCTTACGATATCCTAATTTCATTTGTTGGATATGATGATAAAATTTTAAAAGACGTCGAGGTGCCTTCTCAAGGACTTGATCTTGGGAAAATATCAATAGTACAAACAACCAAAGAAATGGATGCTGTGGTCGTTGAAGGGTCGAAAATTAACAGGCCGATAAAGTCAACAATAGAAGGTATCGAGGTAAGGCCTGATCAGACCCTTACAAATCTGGGTGGATCGTTACTGGATGTATTAAGAAATACACCTTCTGTAAGAGTTTCATCTGACGGGAGCATATCCTTAAGAGGAAGTAGCAGTACTAATATTTTGCTCGACGGAAGAAACTCAGCGCTAACATCAGATCTTGAGCAGATACCTGCGAGTGCCATTAAAAGTATCGAGATTGTTACCAATCCCAACGCAAAATATGATGCAGCAGCTGCTGGTGGTGTAATTAATATCAAACTCAAGCAGGGAGAAGATCTGGGAACAACCGGCAGGATCGAAGGAACAATCGGGACACGAATGCGAACGAATACTAATATCAATATTAGTCATAAAAAAGATAATTACACAGTTTATGGTGGATACAGCTACCGTAGCTGGCCAAGGGTGGGAAGTTCATGGACCGAGCGGATAACCTATTCGGATAACAGGTATTTATACCAGGACAATACCGATGAAAGAAAAGATCGCGAACATACCTTTAACATTGGAGGAGACTATGTTTTCAGTGGCAAGCATAAGTTAAGCTATGAAGGGGCTTTTAATAAAGAATTTGAAAATGATTATGAGAGGAGAAGAACTCGCCTGGAAGAACTTGATGATGGGACTTTGATTAATGCTTACACCCGAGATAACAATGAATCGGAAGATAATTTCTCGATGGATAATGCTATAATCTATGAATACCTTTTTGATGACAGTACAAAGTCATTTAGAGCATTAGCTAGTAGTAGCTTCAGGGATCAATTAGAGGAACAGGATATCGATGTATTCAATGGCACGACCGATCCGGAAGTCGGGCCTAATGCTTTTGAAAGATCAATCAATGATGAATTTAGAAGAACTTCCGTGATACAGGCAGATTATCAGCAATCATTGTGGAATGGTAAGTTTGAAGCCGGTTACAAATCGACTTTCAGAAGCTTTGACAACGATTACAGGTATGAAATCTATGATAATGCAGAACAGGAATGGATTAATCAGGAAGATATAACGAATCGCTTTTTGTATGAAGATCAGATCCATGCTGCTTATTTCATTTATGGTAATAGTATTAAAAAGGTTGATTACTCATTTGGCGTGAGGGGAGAAGGTACGATTGTAGATACCAGGTTATTTACTACTGGTGAAACTAATGGTCAGCGGTATTTTAATTTATTTCCAAGTGCGAGATTAGCTTACCATTTAAACAAAAATAATACTTTTAAAATTACCTACAGTAGAAGAATTGACAGACCGGGAGGGTGGAGGTTAAATCCATTTCCTGATGTTTCTGACTCGCTGAATGTAAGGGTTGGTAATCCGAATTTGCAACCCGAATATATTAATTCGTTCGAATTGGGATATATGTTTGATAATGGAAAAATTAATGTAACAGCGAATGGTTTTTACCGATATGTCGACGGACAGGTAGACTGGATTGTCGAGGTAGTCGATGGTATTTCGTATCGAGGACCCAGGAATCTTGTATCTAGCCAGACTTATGGATTTGAGATAATTAACACAACCAATGTGCTTGAATGGTGGTCATTAAATATGAGTTACTCATTGTTTCAGTCAGAGGTTGATGGTACCAACATTGATGAAGGGTTTACAAATAGTGGATTAGCCTGGTATGCCAAGTTTACCAGTGATTTTAGACTTCCGCTTGATATTAATATACAATTAACCGGTAATTACGAATCTCCGGAAATCGAGGCTCAGGGTAGAGATCTAGCCCGGTATTATATGGATGCGACCGTTCAGCGCAAATTCGGTGATTTCAATGTTAGTCTGACGATGAGAGATGTCTTTGACACTCGTCAATTTGCCGGAGAGAATATTGGTCCTGATTTTGAACAGCGCTTTGAAAGAAAGCGAGAAACTCAAATCTTTCTGTTAACGGTAGGGTATAATTTTGACTTTCAATAAAACATAAAGGAAGATCCGCATATAAATTAAGCGTAGATTATACGCATACTAAACATATATATACGTATAATCTACGACTAATAAATCCCAATTTTATATATTGATCGAAAGAATAGTAAATCCTCTAATAGGGCTTTAAGCCTATTTTTAGGGAACAAAGAAGAGAGGTTTTCATTTTCAGGAATGAAGAGATCGAGCTTTTTAAAGAAGAGAAGCGCTAAGAATTAGAAGAGAATACCATTTTAGATAGAAACCACCCAATTAAAAAATGCTAAGCGTGACATTCTCGCGTAAAAAATCTTTTTAAAAAACTATATTATGGATTAGTTTAGAGGTTTTAACCAAAACACATATATGGGATAAGAGGAATAGAGTTCCTCATATTCCTTCGTTGCCGCACATGCAAAAAAAAGACAGACATGGAATTAAAAATCGACTCGGAAGACTTAGAGCAAATGCTTCTTAAAATCGAAGACTCCTTCGACATTCGATTTGAGACTAATGAATTAGCCCATGTTAGAACTTATGGTGAATTCTGTGACGCGATAAAAGGCAAAATCAGTCTCGACCATTCAGAAGACTGCACCACTCAACAAGCTTTTTATAAACTAAGGGAAGCAATAACAAAATCGACAGAAACTGAAAAAAAGGAAATCACTCCGACTACAGAACTTGCGGAAATATTTCCAAAAAAGACTAGAAAAAATCAGATAAAAACCCTTGAAATGAATTTGGGATTTAAGCTGTCAATATTGCGACCACCTCATTTTGTTACAGGGTTTTTAGCGATTTTGTTGTTAGCTTCATTTATCGTGCTTTTCATTGATTGGCCATATGGACTTATTGGACTTGGTCTATCAATTGGTGGATTTCGGATTTCGAATAAGTTAGGTAACGAACTTGACGTTAACACGGTCAGAGATTTATCTGAGAAGATGACAAGAGAGTATTACGTGAAATCAAGAAGGAACTCAAAGACGATGAACAAGAATGAGTTTGACGAAATACTCGAAGATTGGTTTGTAAACTTCTTAGGAGTTAGAAAGTCCGAACTGACCAGAGAAGCACGACTATTTTGAAATAAATAAAAAACCACGATGCGGCAACAACGGGTATAGTGCATGCCCTGCGGGACACGCGCCATACCCAAACCGTTGTGCTTCATTAAAAGCAACTATCATAGATGCATAATATTTTTTATTCATTAATACTATTTGTGCTTTGTGCATCCAATATTTGGTCCCAAGTTAAAATAAAGGGTTCAGTAATTGACGGTAAATACCCAATACCTGGAGTAAATGTCATAGAAAAGGGACAAAATAATGGTTCCACAACTAACATTGATGGAGAATTCACAATAATTGTTAGTGACACTAATTCTACTTTAATATTTCAAAGTATTGGATATGAATACAAAGAAATAGGATTGGAGGGTAAAACAGAAGTCCAAATAATCCTTAAACCTCAATGTGAAAGAGATTGGTTTGATGCACAATCTTTTGAAATTTATGCTGTAAGTGGTTTACTAAATACGCCAGTTGGTGGACAACTCAAATTTTCATTTCCAGTTTTTTTTAGTCAAACAACTTTATGGACTGGAATAAGATATCAAACAGACTTTGATCGGAATAATTTATTAAATGGAGAGATTGGGATTCATCACTTATTTGTTACTTGCAATTTTGATGCTGATATTATATCAAACTATAGAAAATTCTCTTTGGAAGGTGAAAATGAAGTAGAATCAATATCTATCGAACCTAATCTCAATTTCAAAAAATTCAAATTTATTATTGGATATGGTATGATTAACTATAATGGAACTGAAACAAATAATAGTCAAAATAGCACAGGACCAATATTTGGGTTAGGAACATGGATTGGACGACCTTTCAATTTGTCGTTGGTAGCCAAAGCATCTATTTACAAAAACATTACTGAATACAACGGTGAAATACGTAGACAATTTAAGCGAATAGAAACTTTCGGAAGATTTTATAAATTAGAAACTATTACAGAGTTTAGTTTAGGAATTGGATATAATTTTACTTACAGATTCAAAAAACAAAAAATTGACTAAACGAAGCACAACAGTAGCTAATCGTCATACCCCACCCCGAGGGATGGGGTTCGCCGTTTAGCCTTAACGTAGGCTACATTAGTTTTGACATCTGCAACCAATTACTTATCTTTAACGTTAGTAACGAATAGAGTAAGTATTGATAAAGACATTTGGAGATAAAGAAACTGAGAAGGTCTTTGATGGAATAAGATCAAAAAAACTTCCAGAGGACATTCAAAGAATCGGCAGACGTAAATTGAGAATGATAAACAACTCATTTTCAATAAATGATTTAAAAATTCCTCCTGCTAATAGATTAGAAAAACTATCAGGTGATCTTAAAGATTATCATAGTATCAGAATAAATAAGCAGTGGAGAATAATTTTCAAATGGGAAAATAACGATGCTTTTTATGTATCAATTGTTGATTATCATTAATTATGGAAAAACTACCTAACATACATCCTGGAGAAGTTCTAAAGGAAGAATTTTTAGAGCCTTTAAACATAAGTGCATATAGATTATCAAAGGAGACTTTTATTCCGCAAACAAGAATAAGTGAAATTATTCATGGCAGAAGAAGAATCACTGCCGATACTGCACTAAGGTTTTCAAAGTTTTTTGGGACCTCAGCTAAATTCTGGATGGGGTTACAGGACGATTTTGATCTAGAAGAACAAAAAGAGAAATCAAAACAAGAAATACAGGACATTAAAAATTATAGTAACGTAGCCTAACAGCATGTTCCATGAATAATCCCTTCTCTTTAATTTAATTATAAATCCCATTGAAAGAAAGAACCCAAATCTTTCTGTTAACATTAGGCTATAATTTTGACCTCTAAATCAGTTAAATCCCAATAATTGAATAATCTTCGGAAAGAAAATTGTTATCAGGACAAAACCGATAAAGCTCATTGTTGAGCCGATATAGATAAAGTCTTTGGTTTTTAATTTTCCACTTGCATATGCGATAGTGTTTGGTGGTGTACTTACCGGAAGTGCCATGGCCAATGAGGCAGCTAGCGCAATACCCATTCCCATTTGCAGTTCGCTAATTTCAGAACCAAGGCTTGCTGCTAAAGAAACACCGATCGGTATTACTAGATTGGCTGCTGCAGTATTAGACATAAAAGTACTTAGCAGAATTGAGAATAATATAAAGATTCCAAACAGATAAATGCTTTCTTTAGGAATAAGATCAATTATAATATCGTCTAATCCCGAAATCGTCATCCCTTTACCTAAAGCAATTCCACCTGCGATCAAAATTAAAATATTCCATTCCAGGGAATTAAAATCTTTTCTACCGAGTAATCCGGTTGCCGTAAATGCAATTGCCGGCAAAAGAGCAATCACAGCAGCAGGTAATCCATGGGTAGGTTCGGATAGCCATAGTATAATTGTCAGGCTAAAAATTGAAACGACATATAATCCACGACCATCAATCTCATTTTTGATAGGCAGGATTTTCAATTCCTTTGACTTTGGTCTATTTATATTCCATAAAATCAACCAGGCCACTAAACCTAAAACTATGACAATTGGTAAAGCAATAATCATCCAGTCTATGAATGAAATTGAAAATCCCTGGCTTTTAAGAAATCCGATAGCCACAGCATTGGGTGGTGAGGCAATAGGTGTACCCATTCCACCAATATTGGCACCTATAGGTATCGCCAAGTATAGTGATTTATGAAATTTTCTTTCTTCAGGAATTTGTTTTATAATTGGACTGACAATAGTTATCATCATAGCTGTTGTAGCTGTATTGCTCATCCACATTGAAAAAGTTGCTGTAATAGTAAGGAGTCCCAGAAGGATAAATAGTGGTTTGCCGCCAAAGATTTTCATTACTTTCCCCGCAAAGGAGATGTCTACTCCTTCTTTTACAGAAGCTTTGGCTAATAAAAAGCCTCCCAGGAATAAGAAAATAATCGGATCTGCGAGAGGGCTAAAGAATTCAGCGAATGGTATTTGAGTATTATTTTCGAATCCCAATCCTTTCCATTCACCTGGGTTAGCAATTAATACTACTTCTAAAGCAATAATAATTAATGATGTAGCAAATAAAGGCAAGGCTTCTGTTACCCATAGCAAAGAAGCAAAGATGAATATAAACAGCATAAGTGCAGCTTCTCGGGGTATTTGGTCTTTCATAAGAAAGAATACAATTAATGCGGCAATAGCACTGATTGAAAAAAGTTTAATATTCTTTTTCTTTACTGGCGGTTTAATGCTGGATATGATGCTTATTGATTTGATTATTTCATAAGCTTCAGCTAAACGGTTTCGAAAGTATTTCTTCATGCTGGCTGATTTAAAGCTAAATTAAAAAATAGCTACTTAACTGACTTGAAGGATATCATATTGGAAGGTGATTTAATATCATTATACAGATATGAATCAAAAAAATAGAGTAAATTTAATAGAGTCATTAATTACCACCCCATCATGGAAAGACCTGCTTATAAGGTCAGGTATTGTAGTATTAACCGGGAGGTTTACACTATTGATCCTGATAAATCAATATTAGATATTTCAATCGAAAATAAAATCCCTCATTTGCATGAGTGTGGAGGTAATGGTCGTTGTACAACCTGTAGGGTAAGAATCATTGAAGGGTCGGAAAATTTATCTAAGGTAACGCCATTAGAAAAGGAATTAATAAGAAAAAGAAACTGGGACCCATCTATAAGATTAGCTTGCCAGGCACAAGTTAAAGGGAATGTAGCTATCCAGCGAATCGTATGGACTAGTGCTGAAGTTAGTAAGCTACAACTCGAAACTCTTCCAGCTGATATAGGAGAGGAAAGATCTCTTGCAATACTCTTTTGTGATATGCGGAATTTTACTGTTCTGGCATCAAACCATCCTAATTATGACCTGGCACATATGTTAAATACATTATTTACATGTCTGGGAGATCCTATTTTGATGAATAACGGAATAATTTACCAATATGTGGGTGATGAAATTATCGGGTTATTCGGCACTGCCTCTTTGGACGGGGAAAGAGCTTGCATGGATGCCATCCGGGCTGCTCTTGGAATGAAGTATGCCCTGGAAAGACTAAACAGACTGGAGTTTCGTGATTTTGATGAAAAAATTGAAGTAGGCATTGGAATTCATTACGGACGAGCATTCGTGGGGAATCTTGGGCATCCAAAACATAAGCAATTTTCTGTGTTGGGAGATCCTGTAAATGTAGCAAGCAGAATACAGGATATGAATAAAGTGTTAAATACAAATTTGCTGGTTTCAGAAGAATTTATAAATAATTTGCCTCCGGATACATTAATGACTGGTTTACGTGAAGAGGTGAATCTAAAAGGTAAGGAGCAGACTTTTAAGCTTGTAGAGATACTCGGGTTTAACCATTTTGATACGAATCTCGAAATTCAGGCCTCGATGGAAATTTTACTTAAAGATAATGAAGGTTTCGCAGAATATTTTTACGATAAATTATTTACCAGAGCCCCGGCAATAAGGGAGTTGTTTAAAAGGAATATGTTGGAGCAGGGAAGGATGCTAACTCACATGCTGGGAGGTATTATTTACGGACTTAGCAGGCCTGAAAATTTACATATGGGTTTGCTTTCTTTAGGTAGACAGCATATCAAGTATGGAGTGAAAAAAGAACATTATGCAATCCTTAAAGAAACACTGCTAGAAACTATTGAAGAAAGACTGGGAGATTTTTATAAACCTGAGATTGTAAAAGCGTGGGACAATGCAATAGACCTTATCACTGGTGCTATGATGAAAAGTTATGATTATGATAAAGTTGAAAGCTGATATTATTTTTCAATATAATCAATTTTGTTACCATAAAGATCTCTGATAATCATCACTTTGCCATGTGGAAGATTTAACGGTTTTTGATCAATAACCACCCCTTTGGATAAGAATAATTGGTAGTCTTGTTCCACATCAGAAGTTTGAACAATAAATAAAACTTTACCTCCTGCTTGTTTACCAACTAAATGTTCAAGATCAAGATCTACTTTATTCAAAACTATTGAACACTCTGATTTATTCCCGGGTGTGACGGTTACCCATCTTTTGCATTCGGAAATAGGCGTGTCTTCTTTTAATTGAAAATTTAGCTTTTGAACATAAAAATCGATAGCCTCATTATAATCTTTTACTAAAAGACAGATATTTAAAATACTGTGATCCATATAAATCGATTATTAAGTGGTATTGATTCATTCGGGAGTATAGTACAGATCAGGACCGTCACACGGTGCGGATCCACCTTTTAATTCATTGGTTAAAATCGTAAGTACTTCTATCGGATCCCCAGTACAATTTTCTATTAATTCGTGATCTTCTGGATATTCAAGCTTTAACTGGTTTCCATCAGTAGTTTCAATTTCTGAATAAATTCCATTAACCGATTTTGACCCTTCTTCAGATATATTTGTTTTTGAAAAGGAACCATCGGAGTTGAAAATATAGTACTCTTCATACCCAATATCTTCTCCGGTTAATTCAGTTTCTGACCAGCCTATAAATACCTTAGTCAGCATCCATTTTCCTTCAATTGGAGCCTCGCATTCATAAATTATTTCTTCTTTAACACATCCTGAAAAAACTATGAACATAGAAAGTAAAAGAATATTTCGATTCATTAATCTAGCTGTTTATTAATATAAAGAAAGGCTCAAAAATTGGGCCATTCCTAATAGTTGCAGATTATATTTCAGTACATTTTGTTAACGATCTTCAGATTGAACCGGAGCATAAAAGAGAGCCGGGCCGTCACATGGTGCTGAACCGCCTTTCAATTCTCCGGGACTAATAGCCAGATGTTCCTCTGGTTTTCCTGTACAATTATCAATCAATTGAGAATCTTCAGCATAAACGAGTTTTAAATGTTCCCAGTCATTTGTGTTTTCTTTGGTATATGTGCCAGTAATTGATTGAGTTTTTCCGTCTTCTATTCTTGTTTTGGTAAATGTTCCATCTGAATTGAATAAATAGAATTCTTTATAGGGAATGTCTTCGTTTGTGATTTCATTTCTGATTCGTGGTGCCTGAATCTTTACGAGTTCCCACTTTCCTACAATAGGATCTTTGCTCTGAATTGTATTATCATTACTACTACAGGCAATTATCATAATGGTAATCAATAAAAGGTTGATAAGAATTTTCATATTGTTGTTTTAGTTTAAAATCCACAAAAATTAAACCATCATTGTTTTTAATAAATATTTAAAATTTAAGGCTACTAGTTTGATGGCTATTCTGAAGAAAGAAATGATTAAGTTTTGATTGTTATATTCTATCCTTTAATCTAATTAATCGTGATAGAAAAGCTGAATTGTTCCGCTTTGATTTCGGTATTAAAAATAAAGCTATAGGTTCCTTTTGTCTGAGGTGAGAATTCATAAATTTTCTCGACTATTGATTCTACTTGGGCACATGGATTGCAAACATCATAAATTCCCATAGCATTTATGTAGGTGATATCTCCATTTTGGTCATTTGTAATTTCCTGAAAAGTTTGACATGAATCTGATAAAACTACATCCAGCTTTATCTGGACTGTTTGCCCTACTCTGGCTGTTGCAGGAGCATCAGCTTTTCTAATGACAAGAGGTTTATAATCTTCTTTACAATCTATAACCTCTTCAGGATCATTTTTATCGCAGGCAAAAAATAAAAATAGACCGAGTAAAATAAACTTATATTTTTTGATGCTCATGTATACTGATTGAGGATTTATCTAAATTAAATTGAGCCTGCTGTGAATAATTGTCCAATATATGAAGATATTAAATAATCTGATTTTTAAAAAAAACTGTGGCATTAAACTCTGTATATTAAAAATTTTAATGGTTAATCTATGATTCTCGCTTATCTGAAGAAATAATAATCTCTATTTAACCTGAGTTTTAGATGCTCCATTAATCGATGGATTTTTTTCTTTTCAATAGGGTTGCCAACTGTTATGATGATTTTTGTGTTTTCTTGTTCGAGGGTTTTTAAGAAATTATTGTCGATCTTTTCAGGTTTCTCTTTTAACCAGTTGTGCTCAATATTATTGGATTGGAGTATTTCAGACATAATCTTTCCTTTTATACCACCGCCAAAGATTACTATATGATCACTTTTATGTTCAAGCCTTAACCAATGGAATGTTTTTAATTCGAAAAATGCCTTTTGCTGATAAAGATCACTGGTTCGACTGGTGCGGTCAGGATGTTCTCTCCAGTAATGAAGAATCTTTGGGATACTTTTTACTGAAAGATCATTTTCATAAAATCTGAAAATTAAATCATAATCTTCCGGATAAAGATTAAAATCAAACGCTCCTGCTTGATCAATATCTTCACGAAAAATCATCCAGTTAGGGGAGGCAATCACGCATTCTTCATAAATATGTTCCCAATGTTCATCCTTTTGACATAAATTATTTAACCATTCCTCATACCCTTTGTATCCTTCCGATACCTTGTTTTCGGAAAAGTATTTTACCATTGAGGTTATAACATGACCTTTTCCCGATCTTAAAAGTTCCCTTTTTAATTCAAATAATTTATTGTCAGCCATTATATCATCGGCATCCATTCTATGAATTAAATTTCCAGTTGAATGTTGATAGGCTGTTCGAAGGGCTGAAATAATTCCATTTCCCCTATTCATAAAGGATTTGATTCTCGAGTCTTCCTTTACATATTTCTCAATAACCGAGGAGGAATTATCTGTTGAGTGATCATTTACAATAATTAGTTCCCATTTTTTCTCAGATTGCCTAATAATGCTTTCAATGGATTCCGTCAGGAATTTACCAGCATTTTTCGCCGGCATTAATATGGAGATCAGATCATCCAAAATTAGTTGTTTACTTTTTCCGATAGTCTTAAAGCTTCGAATACAGCTTTTCTGTCCCGATGATACCAAACATGATAAAAGAAAGCTCTTTTAAGGCATTGAACAGAAAATATTAAAGAGATTATACTTATAGCAGTCCATTCAAGCCAATAGTTAGAATTCTCAATTAATTTCAAAATGCCTGTGCATCCAAAAAATAGAAAACCAAGAGATAAATTATGAGACATAGCTCTTAGAGCATTCCAAAGATCGAGTGTGTCAGCGTTTCTCGGGCTGAACTCCCTGATCAATGCATCCATTTTGGCCGGTGCCAATTTAGGTTGTAAGTAAGATTTGGGTATTTGCCAATACTTTAATCCAATTTTTGTATGTACCCAATATCCGAGATTATGTACCCCATTTCCTACCAGGTAAGCTGCAATTAATCCAATTGTAAATGCCGATAAAGAGATATTATTAAATGGCGTGATTAAATCCTGAATGCTTTTAACGTTACCATTTAGAATTATGGTAGCTGAAAACAGTAAAAAAGATCCTGGTAAAACGAAACCAAAAAAATCGAATAAAGTGTATTTAACTTTTTCCATGAAATTATAAATATGGTAACTGGCTGAAAATAAAGAAATAAAAATACAGCTAACCGGATTAAAATAAAAATCCCTACCTAAGGTAAATCACAAAGATTTGCGATCTTTTGACTTGGGATCGCTTATCAGGTCTCCACTATGAAATTGACCATTTATAGATCTTTCTCTCCAATATTTTGTAGAGTCGTAATATTCGTTTGACGTATCTATTTCGGTAATGAGAATATTTTTTTCATGCTTATTTAATCTTCCTGTAATAACTCCATCGGGTCTCACCATAAAAGAAGACCAGCAAGATTCAGGAGCAGAGGTGTTACTTGCACTAATGTAAACATAATTATTTGCGGCATACGATATCATAGTTGCAGGCATAGTGATTTCAGGATAGGTAGTGCCATGATTTAATGGCCATAAGTTCTTATCGATAGGGGTTTGAATTTCTTTTAATTTTTCCTTTGAAAAGTTTCCTGCATAGAATGAATGAAATACTATTTCTACACCCATCAGTTTTAATTTGCGATATAACTCAGGATATCTATAATCATGGCAAATTAGAACACCACATTTAATTTCATTTACCTCAAAAGTTGTGAAATGGTCGCCGGGAGTAAAGTGGGCTAATTCTTCATCAAATTTATTAGTGCCTGCAACAAACATTTTATCATATCTATCAACAATTTCCCCGGAATCATTAATAATATAAAGACTATTATGAGGTTTTTCAGTGGAATTTAAAGGGTGAGAAGAGCCAAGAATTACCCAGATTCCCAATTCTTTTGTAGTTTCTATTATTTCCTGGGTTGAATTTTTTAAGAGGATCCAGTTGTAGGTTTTAAAATTCTCAAAATCAGTTCCCGGATATCCTGAAAGCGCGTTTTCAGGAAAATGGATTATATCGCACCCTTTTTCTGAAGCCTCCCTTATTTGACTGATTATGTGTTCTTTGTTTTGTGAAATGTCAGCGCTAACGGGGAATTGACTTGTTGCTATTTTGATATTCATCTAAATATGTTTTAACCAGTTATTTATATGGTCAGTATTATGTGACTCAATATGATTATCAGCTCAAATTATTCTTAACCATAGTTACAAATTCCTGTTTTTGATCAATAAAAATGCCCAGGCTTTTATATCTAACTTTAAGACCGTAAAAGCTACTAAAGCTATCCTCTTTTTTGAGATGAATAATTATATTATGACTTTCTAATTTACCTAAAACAGAAAAGTTTTTGGTCATTTTATCCTCGGGCAGATCTTTATTGCTGATTTCGATCGACTCAATATTTGCAAAGTGTATTTTCGCTTCATTGAATACGCCATACCTAAGTATAATTTTTTCGTCATCTATATAACATGGGCGTTGTGGAATAGATTTTATCAGACCAAAAATTTGTATTCCACTATATACACTTAAAGCTGATAAAATCCAGGCGAATACTACACTCCACCTAACTAGTAAAATATGTATTATAAATGTTTCCGCTACAATTAATAAAATAAGGATTGATAAAAGGGCAATCGATCCACTGGACTTATGAAACGAAAACTGGTTTGATTTTAATCGAGGAGATTTCCATTTAAAAAAGCCATAATAGAATATGGCTACTTCTGCAGCAAATGGTTTAACCAAAGGAGCCGGAATTATCTCTTTACAGGTTTTTATCAGGGCATCATAAAAATCCGGGTTATTGGATTTGTTTTTATTTAACTGGAGGATCGCCTTCCTTACTTTATAAATGAAGTAGGAAATAATAGCTATTTCGAATAGAGGTAAAGCATATGTCTTAAAAGCCTGTAGATAATATTGATTTTTTTCAGGGATTATTGCGAAACCAATGGCTGTGCACACTATTAAAAGAGGAATTAGAGTTGTTAAGGGTATTTTGGTTTCGCGAATGGAGAGGTAATATACTAATGGGATTGTAATTAAAAGATCAAATATTATTGCCTGGGAAATAATTGAATCTGCTACGGCTAAATCAACGTTTGTGCCGATAATTATTACGGCAATAAGTAGAAGAAAAGGGATCGTAACTTTAATGTTTCTTAATTGGCTATAAATTAAGTTCATATATAAAAACTTTTAATATCTATAAAAATAACATGCCTGTATTTTCGAAAGAAAAGATTTGGTCTTTTTTTGATAGATGGCCTGGTGCTGATTTAAAAAAGCTTTGGATGAAATTAATATGAGTCTTTCATGAAAAATGTAATAATCAATAAAATGAGCATTATTAAATTTTCTCCTGATAAAACAAACATAAAAACACCATAAGAATAAATGTCAAATGTGATTGTAAGCAGTAGTAGGGTTAAAACTATTAATATA
The DNA here is from genome assembly GCF_005166025.1 of Mangrovivirga cuniculi. Taxonomy (NCBI): domain Bacteria; kingdom Pseudomonadati; phylum Bacteroidota; class Cytophagia; order Cytophagales; family Mangrovivirgaceae; genus Mangrovivirga; species Mangrovivirga cuniculi. Next base: position 4,464,695 of record NZ_CP028923.1, on the reverse strand, counting down.
AGTTTTGTAATATATTTCACTTTGGTGAATAGCATAAAAGCAATAAGAAAAGAAGAAGCAGCGCAGAGGATTTTTATAATAATTATATATTGAGGTATAACTATTAGACTTCCGGATTCCTCATCTTTGTTCAATAATTTAGAAATCTGTATAACATACATAAGACAGAGTACTATCCAGAGTAAAGACAGAATCCATCTCCTGTTTTTAGAATAATATATCACATGTATTTAACATTTATATCCAAGCGAAGTTCGAATTCAGTGTGTTTTACAATTTTTGTCTACAAAAATCGGGGAATTTACTCTACAACGTTTCATTTAAATTTAAGTAATAACTTCATAATCTCATGTTTTTAGGGTGTGCAGGGTTTTTGCATAATAAAATGCATTAAATCCTGATAAGGGTTGAAAATAACAGCTAACAATTATAAACCATGGATGATAAAAAAGAGAAATTAGCCAGATTTGGAATCGCCACTAAAGGTTTTGTTTACTGTCTCATTGGAGTACTAACTACAATGGCAGTCATTGGAGCCGGAGGAAAAAAGACCGGGTCATCAGGAGCACTTGAGTCAATAGCAAGTATGACTTTTGGTCAGATATTATTAGGAATAACAGTTTTAGGATTGTTAGGTTATGTCTTCTGGAGAATGTATCAGGCTTTTGACGATCCTGAAAATAAAGGGACAGATGCCAAAGGTCTGGCTCAAAGAACCGGATATTTTTTAAGTGGTTTATTTTATGGTTTCCTGGCATTTAGTGCTATGGAAATTTTGATGGGGTCTGGATCTTCCGGAGGAGGAGGCTCTACGAAAGAAACTGTGGTAGCAAAATTACTGGATCAATCATTCGGTCAGTATTTGGTAGGAGCTCTTGCATTGGTTTTTTTCGGTAAGGCTATTTATCAGTGGTACAGAGCTTTTTCGGATAAGTTTAAAAAGAAAGTTAAAGAAGCCGGTTTGGATCAAAAGGCCAGAGAGCTAATGATAAAATCCGGAAAGATCGGATATACAGCAAGAGGAGTCGTTATCGGGATTGTTGGTTATATGACACTCCGTGCAGCTATTACAGCAAGCTCCTCACAAGCAGGCGGAACAAAAGATGCATTTCAATTTATTCAAAATGAATTTGGTTCCTTTTTACTGGTTATCGTTGCTATAGGATTATTTGCATATGGTGTGTTTATGTTTTTAAAAGCTCGATACAGAAAAATGGCAACCGTTTAAATAAAAGTTTATGAAAATCACAAAAAATGAGATCTTATATACAGCTGGAGCATTTTTAGTAAGTTACGGAGTTAAAGCTGGATTAAAATATGGTTATAAAAAGATATATGGTGAGAAATTGCCTGATAATCCTGAAAAAAGTGGTATAGATGCTACTCAAGCCATAATCTGGACTGTCGGAATCTCTGCACTTGGAGGATTGGCTAAACTGCTATATCGTAAAAATATGTATTCTTTAAAGGAAAGTTAATTATTCATCGTAAATTATCAGCGATGATTCTAAACAGTTATTTGAAGCCAAATGATCGCATCATTTGGCTTCTTCAAATTGTTCACAAAAAAAATTTATGAAGGTACCCTTCTCATTTAAGAAAAGCGTATATGTAGCACTGGGAGATTTTTTTGATAAAGTTGGTCAGATTGTACACTTTACAGGGAGGTTTTTCAGATTTTTATTTACTCCCCCATTTGAGTGGAAGGAAATAATAAATCAGACTTTTTCATTAGGATATAAATCATTTCCACTAATAGGTGTTACTGCATTTATTGTCGGTACTGTTTTTACTATGCAGTCATATCCGACTATGGCTTCACTGGGAGCAACAGCCTGGATCCCCACAATGATTTCAATTTCAATCGTAAGAGAAATAGGACCTTTGATTACCGCATTGATATTTGCCGGTAAAGTCGGTTCTGGAATTGGCGCAGAACTGGGGTCAATGAAAGTGACAGAACAAATTGATGCAATGCAGGTATCTGGTACAAAACCGATAAACTATTTAGTCGTCACAAGAGTTATAGCTACTTCAATAGCAGTGCCATTATTGGTGTTGTATACAGACTTCATCTCGTTTATGGGTTCTTACTTCGCATTAAGTAGAGAAAAAGATATTACAATGAGTTTATATTTAAACCAGGTTCTTTCTTCTCTCGATTTTAAAGATATTATTCCATCAATATTCAAATCATTTGTATTTGGTTTTGGCATTGGTATGGTAGCATGTTATCAGGGTTTTTACGCAGACACAGGAACAAAGGGCGTTGGTAAAGCGGCAAATATGTCGGTGGTAATATCATCGTTTCTGATATTTCTTATTGATTTGATAATGGTTCAGATTGTTAACTTTTTATTTAATTAAACATGGATGATAATTTAGTTGTACAAGCTGAAAATATTAAGAAATCATTTGGCAATAATACCGTAATTAAGGATATCAGTTTTAATTTAAAAGAACTTGAGAATCTGTCTATTATGGGACGATCCGGAACTGGAAAATCCGTTTTGATTAAAAGCCTTGTGGGGCTGATAATTCCAGACTCAGGAACGCTCAATGTACTGGGTGAAAATGTACTGGATATGGATGATGATGAAATTGATGAGGTCAGGCGTCAGGTAGGATATTTATTTCAGGGTGGTGCATTGTATGATTCGATGACAGTTGAGCGGAATATGAAATTTCCACTCCGCCGACATCCTAATAAACCATCTGAATCGGAGATAGCAGACCTTGTTGATGAAACCCTTGAAAATGTTGGACTGATAGAATCAAAATCCAAGTATCCCTCAGAGTTATCAGGAGGTATGAAAAAGCGAATAGCATTGGCCCGAACGTTGATCATGCGCCCCAAAATAATGCTTTATGATGAGCCAACTACTGGATTGGATATGATTACTTCCGGTGAGATTAGTGAGTTAATTTTAAAGATGAGAGAGGAATACGATATTTCTTCAATTATTATAACCCATGATGTTTCATGTGTTGAGCTAACTTCTGACAGAGTAATCATTCTTGCAGAAGGTGGGATTTTAGCCGAGGGATCTTTTGATGAGCTTAAAAATCACGATGATAAAAAAATAAGAGCCTACTTTACGATGGCTGATAAAAAACAAAAAAATGAAGGATAAAGTTAAATTAGGATTGTTTGTTTTTCTTGGAGTGATGATTTTGATCCTCGGATTATATTTTGTCGGTGCCAGGGAAAATTTATTCAGTTCAAGCTTGAAAGTTAATGCCTGTTTCTCAAATGCGGCAGGTATTCAAAAAGGGAGTGCTGTTCAATTTGTGGGTATTCACGTAGGGTCAGTTGAAGAGATAAATATAATTGATGATTCCACAGTATGCCTGACAATGAGAATTGACGAGGAACAGGCAAAATTTATTACTAAAGATGCTATTGCTCAAATAGGAAGTGAAGGATTGATGGGTAATAAACTCGTTAGTATATCTCCTGGATCAGCAAAAGGAGATAATATTGAAGATGGAGACAGATTATCTACAAAAGAACCAGTGAAAGTTGAGGCTATTATGGAAAGTGTAATGGAGAATAGCAAGAATCTGGAAAAATTTACTGCCAACCTGGCAAAAATCAGTGAAGATCTGCTGGAAGGGAAAGGTCTTGCAGGCAAGCTTCTTACTGATACTACTTCTGAAGACAGGATCGAATCAATTATTACTGAAATGCAATTAGTAGCAGGTAATCTTCATAACGTAAGCCGTGGAGCTGAAGATGTGGTTACTAAAATATCTGATGGTGAAGGTACGCTGGGTAAATTAGTTTATGATGAGTCGATGAGTAAAGATGTTGATAAAATGATGGATTCTTTGAGCCAGGCTACCTATAAACTGAATCTCACACTAAAAAACCTTTCAGAATTTAGTAAGAAAATGAACGAGGGTGAAGGAGCAGCAGCTATGTTGGTTAATGATACAACCATGGCTGAAAACCTGAATAAAACTATCATCGAAGCGAAGCAAAGAACCGTTGAGCTTGAAAGAACTATTGATATAATTAATGAAAGCTGGATATTAAATTTATTCGACAAGAATAAAAATAATCCGGATAGGGGAGAGTAGTTTAACTCTCTCCGTTTGATTCCCCGTTTTCTGACCCTCTGGTTATTGAAATTGGCATCTCTGACAGTTTTTGACCTCCTTTTATTCCAAAGTCGAGTGTTCTGATTGGGAATGGTATAGTAATATTATTTTCATCAAAAGTTTTCTTAATTAACTTAACTGCTTTGTGTCTCATTGATAAAAAACCTGGCTGATCCGGATATTTTACCCAGAAACGGATATAAAAATTTATCGATGAAGAACCGAATTCATAATAATCAAAGATCATATTATCCTGATCAATAACTCCTTCCATATTTGATATGGCATCACTGACCAGATTTTCTACTTTCTGCAAATCATCTCCATATGATATTCCCACGGCCAGGTCAACACGTCTTTTTCCGAGAATACTATAATTATATATGCTGGATTGAAGAACATCCTTATTGGGTATATAAACTTCCTGTCCCTGGAATGTTTCAACAACAGTTACTCTGAGGTTAGTACGTTGAATTCTACCCATGATATCTTTAATTTCAACTACCTCTCCTACTTGAAAGGGTCTTCTGAAAGCCAGAATAATGCCGGATACGAAATTGGCTGCAATATCCTGAAAGGCAAATCCAAGGGCCAGACCAATGATACCTACTCCGGCCAGTGCAGATGTTAATGCTTTTTCCAGACCCAGAACACCAAGAATTATAAAGAGCCCAAAACCTATTATGGTATAGTATAAAATAGTTGAAAACAGATTTCTCAATACTTCATTGGTTGAAGTTTTTCTGAATATCTTATCAAATAGTTTACCACCCATTTTTGCCAGGAAGATGAACAGGACTAAAATGATAAGTGACAACACCATATTTGGTATCAGGTCAATTAATGCCTCCAACCATGAGCTTAATTTATTAGTTATCACAGTTAATGCGTTATCTAATTTAATTTCCATATTCTTACATTTTATATAAGTGTTGTTTAAACGCACTCTTTTTGTGCAATTCAATCCACAGTTTAGACTCAATCAACCTACCCTGTAAGGAATAACTATATAACTTGATAGATAAATTATTAGTATTTCCTTTTAAAAACAAGTTATAGAACTTTATAATAATATTCCGACACTTTTTACCCAATAAATACATTTAAATCTGATAATGTGGCATGGTTTTTCCATTCTTATTGATAAAGAATTAACGAATTAAAAAAATATCGATATGCAAACTTTAAATAATAAAAAAGTAGCTGTGCTATTAACAGATGGATTCGAAGAAGTTGAATTTACTAAACCTATGGAGGCTTTAATGAATTCGGGTGCAGATGTAGAAGTAATAGCACCAAAAGGAAAAAAAGTCAAGTCGTGGGATCATGACCATTGGAGTCGTGAGTACGATGTTGACAAAAATCTTAACGAGGTGAACTCAGATGACTATAATTGCCTGATGTTACCGGGTGGAGTAATGAATCCCGATAGCTTGAGAATGAACGATGAGGCTGTTGAGTTTGTGGGAGGATTCTTTGAAAAAGGAAAACCAATTGCTGCAATTTGCCATGCTCCACAGCTAATGATTGAAACAGGTGCATTAACAGGCCGTGAGATGACATCTTATCCATCATTAAAATCTGACATAAAAAATGCAGGAGCCAGATGGGTTGATAAAGAAGTAGTAGTAGATCAGGGATTAACTACAAGTAGAAATCCTGATGATATACCTGCTTTTATAGATAAGATGATTGAAGAATTTGCAGAAGGAAAACACGAAAGACAGAAGACTATTTAATCTTGAATAGTTTATTGTAATTAATCGATTTTAAATTAAAAAAATAAAAATATTATGGGTGCTACTGAAGATAAAATTAAAGGAAACTGGAATAAAGTAAGAGGTAAGTTGAAAGAAGAATATGGTGAGCTTACCGATGACGAACTGGTTTATGAAGAAGGTAAAGAAGAACAACTTCTAGGCCGTATTCAGGAAAAAACCGGTAAGACCAAAGAAGAAGTCAAAGACTTTATAGATAATATTTAATTTCACGTAAAGTATAATTGAAAGGGCAGTTTGTAAAAACTGCCCTTTTTTAATATTCTACAACCTTATCGATTTTAAATTGTCGTAACGCCTCGCCATCAACAAGTTTATATTGTATCTGCCTCATCAACCCGGTCGGATTATATCCCTCATTGTTTTCCTGGTAAACTGGGAATCTTCTCACTAATGAATTTTCAACTATCGAAAATTCATCTTCACCCTGATAACCGTAAGAAATTGAATCGACATCAGTAATGTCCGGAAGTTCACCAGTCATACTAAAAGACTTACCGTTATTGATCGAATACCCGTGAATTTTTTTAAAATTATTTGTTTTCCTGGTCACTTCAACTACAATCAATTCCGGATATCCGTCTTTATTTAAATCCCCAACTTCAGCTTTTTTAATGTCTCCCCGAATATGTATTTCAAACATTTCATTTAATTCAATACCAAGAGGAAAAACTCTTAGAGTATCATTTTTTAAAGTAACGGAATAAGCATAGTCACCATAATTGAGAAATTTGCTGAATTGGGTCTTGTCAATCTGGCTTGAATCAGCTTTTCCTTCTATTTTACTATAATCTCCGCTTAAGGAGGCCCCGCCACTACAATAAAAGTGGAGTCGATCTGCTGATTTTTTATTTTGAGGGAGTATTGTTAAGCTATCTCCATCAACTTTGATTGTGACATCAAGCCCATCTTCATATAATTTAAGCTGATTGCGCCCAGTAATTTCCAACTGGCCATCAAATGTACAGGTTGGCTTTTTTCGGTCTGCTCTGGATCTGACTGACATCATTATTTTATTTTCTTTTATTGGGGTAAGTGTAATTGCTACCCAATCATTTCCTTTAGATTTATTTTGATAACCCGTACTAACGTAGGTGCCATATATTGTGTTTTTGGGGTTTCTGACCACTTCAGGATTTGTCTTGACCAATTTTCCAGAAGATAATTTTTCGTTTACCTGATAAAAGATAAACTCATCACCCAAAGTTAAAAATCGGTGCCCCTCATCACTTCTGTATTCAATGCCATTTGCTGATTGAGATTTATTCAGGGAATACTTTTTACCAAAATTCCGCTCAACTAAAATCACTTTATCTTTTTTTCTCCTTTGAGGGTATTTAGTTCATACAGATACATGCCATCATCAGATAGGTAGGTGTATGTCGCATTTACTTTTGTAGAGTCTGACAATAGCTGATCACTACTTTCTTTTTCCCTGGAGCAGGATAGGATTATAATTATTAGGAGAAAGGTGATCGATGTTAATTTGTATTTCATTGTATCAATCGGAGTGTTTTGTTATTTAAATTACTAATAAAACTCGATTGATTATAGTCTCCGATTAAATATAGAGCTGCTTTCTATTCCAATAACTGTATATTGAAATTTTGATATGTAACCTATTTCATCGGTGTAACTGAAATAAGAGCCAACTTCTATAGTTTATTGCTTAATGAACTTTTCACTAACGATACCTTTATTTGTTGGGATTTTCAATATATATACACCCTTTGATAATAACGTTGTAGAAATCTGTATACTAGTAACACGACTTTCGGGAGAAGTGAATTTCGCTGTTGGATAAATAGTTTTGCCATCAACAGAATAAATGATTATATCATCGGTAACCTGAGTATTTGAAGCATATATTATCTCAAGAGTATTCTTTCTATTAATTATATCCAGATTAGAAAAAAGAGTTTCAGATTCTGAGGATAAAATAAAATCTGTGGGATCAGTAGGGATATTGATTTTACCAAGATTTGCGTTTAATAGAATATTGAATTTTTCAGGAGTTACTACTTCTATAGCATCTCCTATTTTAGGGTCTGCCTTTATAAGTTCAATAACTCGTTTTAGCTCGGTTAATGACACATCTGCATTTCCAGTATATCCCGGGTTTTCGCTAACCAACCGTTGATATCCTGCAAGATAAAAATAAGGAGGTTCCCGTTGTTTCAATCTGCTTAAGATTTCTTCAGCTTTAGCATTCAGATTTGTTATGTTGCCATAAAATGTATTGTCATTTACATGATTGAAAATGGTTGTCACATCACGGTCGTAAGCAGTCTGGCTGGGATATTGAGGTTCGAAAAAAAATGTTGTTTCGATATTTGATGCACCATAAAAATCAACCATTTTGGTAACCTTGTAGCTGTTCGAAATAGTGAATCCCCTGTAATCAGATTCCCCCTGTCCGTTATAATGTTTATACGCATATGCAGTTTTGATATTGAATTCACCAACTCTGCTGGCAGATAATGATTTTGCATGTTCAAGTGTGTTCTCAGGAAGAACATCACCATAAGTATAGCCTAGAGGAGAAATGACAGATATAAATCCATCATTTTCAGTAGCGGTTGAATTATAATAATATCCAAGATAGGGAAATGTCTCAAAAAAATGAAGGTTGAATCCCCAGCCAATTGGTAACTTTCCACGTTGCGGTGAATGCCAGGCACCAGCCTGAAAACCAGTATTCCAGTTCCCCGCATCTCCTTCCGAACTGATAAATAAAATATAGTATTTTTTTTGCAGCGTTAGATCTTGTGGGTCGACAAGTGACGCTCTTTCTGGAGCCTGAGGGGCAGGAAATGAGTGAAACCAGGATAAATTTGCCTGCATCGATTCATGAAAGGTTGCACCATTCATAGAGAACCACTGAACAAGAGGCTCTGGTTGCATCCAGCCATAAATATTAAATAATTTATTCGGGTTATTGGACTTAAAATGCGAAAATAATCGTTCAAGTAATTCTGCTTTATTTTCTGGTAAGGTATAGAAATCAGGTGACCCGGCAACATCCCCGGCAATATCTACCTGAAACATTTTTTGTGAAATAGCCCAATCCGTTATCTCCCTGATGAAAAAGCTTTTTCGATTGCAAAGAGGAAGAATGTTATCAATCCCCCAATTTAAAAGTGACATATACCGGTCATCAAGTGTAGAATCATTCCATGGCCACTTTTTAAGAGTAAGGTCAGGATTCATAACAAAATTATTACCTTCAACTCCTGTTAAGATAACCTCATTGTCAACTTGAAAACCCCAGTTAGCAGCTTTATCTAGTGGTACCGGAATTCTATTTGATAATCCGCCTAGCATTGCAGCGAATTCTCCCTGCCACAAAATACTTTGGCCGGGAAAATTAGAGTACCATTCTGTATCGTTATAAAATATTCCCCCGTTTATCTGATTTTCGAAAACTGTAAATAAATCTTGAATTTTGGTTAACTCCTCAAAGGAAACACCTTCATTTTGTTCAAAAATTTCTATCCACTTTTCATCTGTTTGATTATAGCTCCAGGTTTCAAATACATTTTTCAGAAATAATTTAGGTTCATCTCTGTTAACCAGGCCTGCTACAGTCATTGCTGCTAATTTTTCACTTCGTGGTTTTCCTGTGCCATCAAATACATAATGCGTTTGTGAATGAATATTTAAAGAGAACCAGGTGATAAGTATAAGGAGTATTATTTGCTTCATTAATTAAAAATATTATTCATTAATCTAATATAATAAAATATTTAATAAAGTATGTTGTTGAAATAAATATTATAAATAAAGTGGTGTTAGAATTATAGTGTAGTTAATAACTATTAAAGCTTATTATGGTGAGGTTTTTCTATTAATTGATTTAATAAGTATTTTATATTATTGAGGGAATAGATTTCAAATCAACAATGGCTCTATATACCAATTTTGCCTCCCCCTGGAATTGGTGAAAGAGCTTTAAAATGTTAGTGGTAGTATCGTTCCTGATGTCAAAACAGAATCAGAATATTACCAAAGGCTCCTTGCCAATTCAATCATGGGAAATGATATCAGAGAATAGATTGATGAACTAGATAAGTATAAAAACTATTATTTACATTGCTGGAAGGGTGGTTGTAGTGCAATTGCAGCACACATGATGGCTAATAATAGTAACAATTTTTTTAATTGTAATTGTGAAGTATTTACGACGGATTTAAAATTTAAAATTTTGATATCAATAAAAGCACTTCATTTATTTTTGATCTTTCTGTGCTATGTTAATATCTTCATATTTATGATGATTTCTCAGTTTATATTCAGCGGTTCGCTGAGCATGTTCGGAAGGTTTAAATTTATACCCATAATTTTCCGAGAAGACCTGTGTAAACTCAGCTCCAAAGAATATAATCAGGCAGGAATAGGAGACCCACAGTAAGAAAAGTATTATAGCTCCTCCAGCACCAAAATTAGAATCAGGGTTTACATTACTGATATATAATGCTATCAACCATTTTCCAAGAGAGAAAAGTAATGCAGTTATAATTGCTCCTATCCAGACAGTTTTCCATCTTATTTCGACATCCGGAAGAACTTTGAAAATTGTAGCAAAGAGTAATGTTAGTATAAACAAGGAAAGCAGAAATTCACCTGAAACAGTAAAAAACATAAGATCTGAACCAAAGGTATCCGAAAGCCAGTCTGACAGAATACTGATTGTTGCGGATAGTACTAATGATATCAACATTAAAATACCCACAATAATGATAATCCCTAAAGATGTAGCTCTGTCCAGAAGCATCCTTAATATGCCTGCTTCGGGTTTTTTCTCAACTTCCCAGATACTGTTTAATGATTTTTGTAATTGAAAAAATAGTCCGGTTGCACCAAATAATAATGAACCGATACTGATTGCAGCTCCGGAAAAAGATTGATCTTCAAGCTTCGATTTCATTAGAATAGTTTCTATAGTTTTAGCAGCTTTTGGACCTATCATACTGGATATCTGAGCAGTGATTTCTCCAGTTATCGTTTCTTCTTCAATAAATAAGCCTGTAAAGTAAAGTATCAATAAAAGAAAACCGGGTAGTGCGAAGACTGCATAATAAGCTACAGCCGCGGCTTTGGCGAAAGCATCATCTTTCATCCATTCGTGATATGTCAGTTTGAGTAACTTGAAAATATCTTTTAGTTTGAATTTTTCAGCCATAGGTTAATTTACTCAAATATAGAATTAAGTTAAATTCTAACTTAGTATAAACTACTAATCTTATTCTGATCTATCGCCCGGGTAGCCATATCAGTGCAGCCTTTTAAAACATATGGAAGAGCAGCGAAACGCTCATCCTTTGTATGGCCAAGAGTATATCTTTTATAGATCTGTTGTACGATTACACCGATCTTAAAAAGACCAAAAACATAATAAAATAAAATATTATTAATGTTTTGACCTGATTTTTCAGCATACCTTTCTGCAAATTCCTGTCTGTTTAAATTACCGGGTATCCAGGTTAAATTATACTTCATCGCATCAGGATCATTAATTTCTGTCCAGTATCCTAATGTAGTTCCAAGGTCCATTAACGGATTTCCTACTGTGGCCATCTCCCAATCCAGCACAGCTAAGACATTTGTGAGATTATCCGGATTTAATACCAGGTTATCATATTTAAAGTCATTGTGTATAAATGTACCTGCAAGATCATCGGGCATATTATTTTGCAGCCACTTTACAACGTCGTCAATTGCTTCAATTTTGTCAGTTTCAGCCTTATAGTAACGCTTAATCCAGCCCTCTACCTGCCTTTGTACATATCCTTCAGGCTTACCGAAGTTTTTAAGTTCATCTTCTAATGGAATGGTATGTAGTTCAGCAAGAAGATCCACAGTTTTTGTAGAAAGCTTCTTCATTAATTCTGCATTTAAATCAATACCCTCCGGTGGCTTCTGCCTTAATATAATACCTTTGACTCTTTCCATTAAATAAAAAGGAGCTCCGATTATATTTTCATCATCACAATAAGCAATTGGATCAGGAATTTTATCATAAACAGGTTTTAATAATGAGAGGACTTTATACTCCCTGCTCATATCGTGAGCTGACTTTATATTAGCTCCAACAGGTGGTCTCCGTAGCACAAATTCTTTATTTTCTGTTTTGATAAGGTAAGTAAGATTGGAAAAACCACTTGGAAATTGTTTCACCTCTACTGTGCCGGGTATGTTTAATGTGTCCTTTAAATATTTTTGAAGATTATCAAAGGATACTTTATCACTTTTCAATGAAGTTGGTTGATCTATTGAGTTGCTCATTTTATTTCTTATTAACTCCGTAATTTTTTAAAATTTGTCTTGCCAGTGATGATTTGTGGACCTCATCGGGCCCATCATAAATGCGGGCAGCTCGTTCATGTCTGTACCAGTGAGATAGAATGCAGTCATCGGTGAGACCGTATGCCCCATGTACCTGTATTGCTTTATCCAAAACTTCCTGAAGCATGTTAGCGACATAGAATTTAATCGCTGATATATCATTTCGGGCAGTTTTTGATCCGACGGTTTCAAGCATGTGAGCTGCATTTAAAACCATTAGCCTGCATGCATCGATTGAGGCCCTGCTTTCAGCGATCCAGTTCTGGACTGTTTGTTTGTGTGCCAGTAAAGTATCTGCTCCCAGAGATCTTCCGGCAGCTCTTTTACACATCATATCGAGTGCTCTTTCAGCGGTGCCGATCCATCGCATGCAATGATGAACCCTTCCCGGACCTAGTCGTTGCTGTGCCAGGTAAAATCCTTCTCCTTCTTTTCCGATGATATTTTCAACCGGTACTTTGCAATTGTCATAATTGATCTCAGAATGACTATCATGCCCTTGACCCGATTCTCCCATAATAGGTGTGTTTCTGACTCTCTTAAAACCGGGATTATTTGTCGGAACTATGATCATGCTTGCCTTTTGATAGTTACCTGCCCCGGGGTCAGTTATTGCCATTACTATTGCAAAAGATGCGCCATCAGCGCCGGTGGTGAACCATTTTTTGCCATTTATGATATACTTATCGTTATTTTTTCGGCACGAGTATCCATGATTACCGGATTTGATCCTGCATTATCAGGCTCCGTCATTGAAAAACAACTCCTGATATTTCCGTTTATAAGAGGCTTAAGGAATTTTTCTTTTTGTTCATTTGTTCCATGATCTGATAATAATTCGATATTACCAACATCAGGAGCCTGGCAATTAAGGCAATAATGGCCATAAAGAGTCCAGGCGAGAATTTCACTGACCTGGGCAAATTCTGTAAGTGAAAGTCCACTTCCTCCTTCTTCTTCGGGTAAGTAGGGAGCCCATATCCCCATTTCTTTTGCAATATTTCGTTTTTCCTGGAGAATAGGTTCTAATTCAAAAAATGATGTAGTCAATAACTTGTTTTCAATCGGTAATAATTCGTCATTGACAAAAGATTGAACTTTCGGAAGGATTTTTTTCAACCTCTCAGATGAATATATTTCTATCATTTATTTCTATTAAATAGTAAAGCCACCATCTGCCGTAAATTCAGCTCCGGTACAAAATGATGATGCTTCAGATGCCAGGAATAATGCCAGGCCGGAGATGTCATCGGGTTCGGCTAACTTGCTTAATGCCTGTTTATACATGACTCCTTTTAAAGTTTTTTCGTCATTTATTAATGCCTGACTGAATTTTGTTTGCACTAATCCAGGCAGGATAACATTGGCACGAATATTATCTCTTCCCCATTCCCTGGCAAGAACTTTAGTCATAGAAATCATGGCTGCTTTAGAAACACTGTACAAACCAAGACCTGTACTAGGCGTTTTTCCTTCAATACTAGCGATATTAATAATTGACCCACCACCGTTTTCTTTCATCGACGGATATGCCAGTTTTGCTAATTCCATTGGTCCATAAACGTTTACCTTCATTACTTTATCAAAACATCTTCAGTAGAATCCTGGATTGGTCCATAGGTTGGGTTTATTGCTGCATTGTTTACAATAATATCTATTGAATTATATTTTTCGAGTGTTTGGTTGATTAGTTTATGGACGTCGTCACTAGTGCCAACGTGTGCTGCTATGCCAATGGCATTAGCACCTGCTTTAACTATATTTTCAGCGACTTCATCTACAGCTTCCTGTTTCCTGCTGGAAACAACTACGTTAGCGCCATTTTTAGCTAATGATTCGGCTATAGCACGACCAATTCCTTTGCTTGCGCCAGTCACAATTGCAGTTTTTCCTTTTAGATCAAATTGAGGTTGATTTTCCATGTTATTTAGTTTGGTAGCTTATAAGTTATAAATAGAAATTCAATTAATAAAGCCAGGTGATATTTAAGTTTATTTTTATACAAGAGGATTTAATTATTAGCTATTGATTACCAGGTCCTGATATATTGTTAATGATTTAGTTTGATTCTAACACCCCCGTAAAAGTTGATTTTTGGAGCAGGTTCATAAAATCTACCTCCAAAAGCGTTGATTCTGATATTACTGAAATATTCAGTGTTCAAAAGATTATTGATCCCGAGGAAAGGATTTAATTCCCATTTATCAAAACTTAGAGTATGGCTTCCCATGATATTTAGCACTGAAAAGTTATCTACCTTTACAGAATTTGTGTTTTCAGCATACATTTCGCCAATTATTTGAAACTCTGCAGATAACTTGAGACCAGAATTAGCTGAATAATTTAATTGTGAATAGAAAAGATTTTGGGGTATACCGGGAATTTGATTGTTATTAAAATTGTTTTCATCAGTAACAAACTGATCAAATTTAAAGTCAGAATATGTATAGTTAAGTTTACCATTAAACTGATCATTTATTACGAGGTCGATACCAATTTCTAACCCGTTTCTTATAGTGGAGCCGGCATTTTCATAAAATTCCCTATCGGGGAACTCTTCTATTTGATAGGGGATCAATTCGTTTTCTGTTTCGATCCTGAATAGGGAAATAGAATATATTACCTTATTCCATGCTCTGCCTTTTATTCCCGATTCAAAATTTACAGCAGATTGTGGGTCAAGATTATTATTGAACCCACCCATGCCGGATGGATTACTTGATAATTCATTGAGGGAAGGAGTTTCGAAGCCGGTGCTAAAGCTTGAAAATATTGAAAGGGCTTTTGAAAGAGAGTAATTTAACCCGATCAATGGGTTTAACCTGTCAAATGATCTGTCACCTGAATCATCTCCATCTATCAGGTAATTGTCTCCTCCTTCGATTTTGATCAGATCATATCTGAGGTTTAATAAAATATTGAGGCGTTTTAAAGGGCTGAACTCCGATATTAAAAAGAATCCTGAATTATAAAATTTTTCATCCTGGTCGATGATTATAGAGCCTTCAACACCTTCTTCATTTGTGAAATTTTGCCGACAATCATTTTGAAATTCAAGGTCAAAACCTGTTTTTATCAGCGCTTTCTCATTAATACTATAAGTATATGAACCATTGAAGCCATAAAAATCTCTTTTGAGATCAATGATAGCAAAAGGTATCCGGCCATAAAACTCCCGAAATGTATAAAACCCAGTCAATTCCATGGATTGGTTCTTTTCTATTTCTCGGGAATATGAAAGGCCTACTCTTCCTTGTTCTACTGATTCTCCGGTATTTTGTACAAAATTCAGTGCTCTGGCTTGATTTCTGTCAGAATTTACCTCATCTAAAGTTAGTCCTCCAGGATCTTGTGCTTCCGGGCTGTAATTGTAATTGAGAAGGATATTTATTTCATTTTTTTCGTCTGGATTATAGGTGAGCTTATTATTGAAAAGAGTAGTATAAAAATTATTGTGGTTTCTATATCCTCTTAACCGTGTATGTGATAGAAATGCCACATTACTCAAATCATTTTTCTTTATTCCTGAAGTAGCCTGATATTTTTGAAATCCAAATGAGCCAGCTGACAATCTGATCTCAGAGTAAGACTCTTCTACTTCTTTAGTTTCGAAGGATATCACTCCACCGGATGCATTCCCATATAATCCCGAAACCGGACTCCTGATAATTTCTGTCGAACCCAGAAATCCCGGGTCAATATTATCAATTTGTCCTTGTCCGTCAGGAGTTGATTCAGGAATTCCGTCAAGAACAATTTTTACTCCTCTTATACCAAATGCAGCTCTTGAACCAAACCCACGAATTGAAATTCTTACATCCTGGGCAAAATTATTATCATTTAAAATGAATACGCCGGGAGTTCCTTCGATCACCTCTTTTACGCTAAGTTGCTGGTTATAAATTTGTGGTGGACGAATAGTTGATACTGAAACAGGAACATCAGTTGCAATACTTTTTATCCTTGTGGAGGATATTGTTACCTGCTTTAATTCTAAAGTTGATAACGTATCCGGGTTGTTCTTCTGACTATAAGCAGTGCAGAATAGTAACTGGGCAAAAAGCAGGTAAATAGTTTTGATTTGAATGTTTTTAATCACAATCTAAGTTATGAATTGATTTGTTACTTTTTAATCACAGCTTAAAAAAACAAATGAAAGAAAAATTTCCTATTATTGAGATTATATGGGGAAACATGCATTTCTATATATTTGTTTATTCTATTCATACTTTTTATCTCTTGCCCAGGGAGATTCAAAAG
This sequence comes from Mangrovivirga cuniculi, assembly GCF_005166025.1. NCBI lineage: Bacteria > Pseudomonadati > Bacteroidota > Cytophagia > Cytophagales > Mangrovivirgaceae > Mangrovivirga > Mangrovivirga cuniculi. The sequence goes on along the minus strand of NZ_CP028923.1, from coordinate 4,448,208 downwards.
AAAAGATTGATAGCTTACGATCGGTTTTATCTTCTGATATTTCAACGGATGAAAGGATAAATACTCTTATATATTTGGGAGTTAGTTATCAGTCAACGAGTCTGGATACTTCGATCATGTATGGTCAGACTGCACTTGATATCTCTGAAAATGCAAATGATTCCCTGAAAGCCAGAATTTACGATTTGCTTGGTACAGCTTACAATCAGAAAGGATTATATGATAAATCCATAGAAAATCTTATCGAAGGGCTGCGATATGCAGAAAAAATGCAGAATCCGGTTTATGAAGCCACTTTTTTAGTCAATATTGGTACAGTTCACGACCGGCAGTCATCTTTTGATAAAGCGGAAGGCTATTATCAAAAAGCTATTGAAGTAATAAAGGAAGCCGATGAAAAAATGGCGGACGGATTCCCAAGAAAACTGATTTTTCTTGCCAATATAAATAACAATCTAGCTAATATATATGGCAATCGTGGTGATACTACGCTGATGCTCGACTATTATGATAAGGCACTCGTGCATGCCCGGGCTGTAAATAGCGAGCCACTAATTTCCATGATCCTAAATAATATTGGAAATACTAATTTATACCAGGGAGATTTTGACAGGGCTTTTGAAAATTTGAATTCAGCACTACAAATCAGGAAAAGATTAAAAGGATATAAAAGTCTGGCTCAATCATATAGAAATCTGGGTTTTTTCTATTTTAAGTCTGGAAAGCCTGATTCAGCTATAATGTATTTTAATCAAAGTATTGATGCTGCTAAGAAAGTCGGTAGTTTAAAAGAACATGTTGACTCCAAGGAAGGATTAGCAAAAGTTTATGAATCGATTGGCCAACCTGAAATGGCATTGGATCATTTTAAGGAGTATAAACTGTTAAATGATAGTCTTTATAATGAACGGAGGGTGTCAGAGCTGGCCAAAATTGAAAGTCAATACCAATATGATAAGGAGCAACTAAAGTCAGAAGCTGAACAGAAGCGCAGAGAATTTAGGATGTACCTCATTTTAGGTGCTCTAATAGCGTTGATCTTGATTTTAATTCTGTTGACTCTTTTTCAGCGTCACCGGGTTAAAGCCGCCCGGTTAAAAGCCGAAACTCTTGAATTGAGGCAAAAATCGTGGAAGCTGGAAAAGAAAAATCTTAGTCTGGAACTTGAACACAAGACAAAGGAAATGTCTACCAAGCTTTTATATCTCTTCAAAAGAATGAGTTGATCGATGATGTGATTCAAGAATTAAAGAAACTCATTAAAAATCTTAAATCAGAAAATAAACCGATCGTCCGAAAAGTCATAAAAAATCTTGGTGTTGCTTTGAATGAAGATTCATGGAAAGAATTTGAGTTAAGGTTTACCGAAGTGCATCAGGATTTTTATAATTCACTCGAATCTAAATATCCTGATCTTACCCCCAACGAAAGAAAGCTATGTGCTTTTCTTAAATTAAATATGACAAGCAAAGAAATTTCATCCTTAACAGGTCAGTCAATTCGTAGTATTGATGTAGCAAGAACCAGGTTAAGAAAGAAATTCGGATTAACCAACTCTGAAGTCAATCTCGTGGATTTTTTGTCAACCATTTAATTGAAACAACCTTTTCAAATTGTATTATTTTAAGTATTGATTTGGTTGTTTTGAGATGGGGGTCCGCCTGGATCCTTGATGCTTTTCAGTTCTTTTTACTCATCTCTCTTTTTCATTTCATAATTATTGATGTTGTGCTTAAAACATCATTTAAAGTTATTTATAGCTAATTTTAATACGGTTTGTGCAGTATTTGTGCAGTGCTTTTTTTTTCATTGTAGCATCGATGTGTAGTGAGTTTATTAAAGAGTCTCTTGTCTTTATTAATAAGTTAGCATAATGGATTAAATGAATAATCAATTATGAGTAAAAGCGAAGGCAGGAAGAAGAATTCCGGGGATAATAATGAAACTCCCGAAGAGAAATTGCTCGATGCGATTCAGGAAGAAAACAAGAGTCGTCAGCAAGCACTGATCAAACTAATGAAAAAATTAAATAGTGGTAATAAATAAACCTAAACCAACCATTTTATGATTAAACGTTTACAATTTAAGAGATGCCATTTTTTAGCGCTATTGCTGTTATGCTTTAGTGTAATGAGTGGTATTGCTCAGGTAAAGCAGGGGAAGGTTCATATAAAGTTTAAACCGGGCATGGAAGCTTCGGTAACTAATATGAATGTTTCTCGCACTGCAGATGGAATAGTCCAAATCGGACTGTCAGGATTTGATGCTGTTGCTTCACAATACAGGGCAATAGATATCAGGCCTATGTTTATTCCAAAAAAAGGAAAAGAAGAAGCACATAGAAGACATGGTCTTCATTTATGGTATGAAGTTATCATAGATGAAAATGCCAGTGTTCTTAATTCGGTAAATTCATTTGAAAACATTGCAGAAATCGTTGAAGCAGAACCGGTTTATGCAAAGTCATTTATCGATCCATCAGGGGCAACTGTGGTTGAGCTTTCAGATCAGAACAATACTGCACCTGTAAATGACCCCGGACTTTCAGATCAGTGGCATTACGAAAATGATGGATCAAATAATGGTATTCCGGAGGCAGATGTTAATTTATTTGAAGCCTGGAATACGACAAAAGGAAGCAATAATGTGATCATATCTATCCATGATGCCGGAGTAGATGTTGATCACGAAGACCTTGCTGCCAATATGTGGATTAACGAAGCAGAGTTGAATGGGGAGCCCGGAGTAGATGACGATTTTAATGGTTATGTTGACGATATTCATGGATATGATTTCGTCAACAACTCCGGAAATATCGAAGCTGAAGATCATGGTACTCACGTTGCCGGGACAGTAGGTGCAGTAAATAATAATGGCATCGGTGTTTCTGGTGTTGCCGGTGGTTCTGGTTCCGGTGATGGTGTTCGCCTGATGGGACTTAGAGCTGTAGGAGGAGATATGGCCCAGTCATTTGTATATGCTGCTGACAATGGTGCTGTTATTTCTCAAAACTCGTGGACATTTACACAACCGGGAGTATATGAGCAGGCAGTGCTTGATGCGATCGATTATTTCATCGCTGAGGCAGGTAATTATGCCGGAAGCCCGATGAAAGGTGGTATAGTGATCTTTGCAGCAGCAAACTACAATCGAAATGATGTTTACTATCCTGAGGCTTATGAAAAGGTAATGGCTGTTGCCTCATTAGGACCGGCTAATAAAAAGGCATATTATTCAAACTATGCACCGTGGGTGGATATCGCTGCTCCCGGAGGAGATCAGTCTGAACTTTACGGAAATAAGGGGGGTATTTTAAGTACGCTACCGAATAATACATACGGATTCTTCCAGGGTACTTCAATGGCATGTCCGCATGTTTCAGGTATAGCTGGTTTGGTACTTTCTGCCAACGGCGGATCAAATTATACCAATGATGACCTTTGGACAGCGCTTATTACGGCAGTAAAGGATGTATATCAGTATAATGATGAGCAGTACGATGGTTTACTTGGAGCTGGATACATAGATGCAGCACTAGCTGTAAAGAAGAATGAAGGAATTGGTCCTGATATCATCAATGATTTTGTCGTTACAAATATTGCTCAGGATTTTGTTGAATTAAACTGGACCTCAGTAGGAGATCAGGATGATGAAACTGTATTTGGATATGAAATCTATTACAGCAATGACAGCATGAATGTGGCTCAGAAGAACGGGCATGAAACAGTTGTTATTACGGATAAAAATGCACCGGGTGTAGCTTTATCAAAGATAATTGAGGAGCTTATTCCGGAGACAAGATATTATTTCGCGATTAGCGGATTTGATAGGTGGGGTAATAAAGGTAACATGTCAGAGGTGATCACCGCAACCACAACGGATGCACCGGAGATCGCCTTTGATGTTACCAATTTTAACATCAGCCTTGACAATACGAATTCACATCTGACTTCAGAAACTTTCAACGTTATAAATAACGCAGAGGGCGCATTGAAATGGAATGCCAAAATTCGTCAGACAAGAGCTTACAGACTTTCCACAACCAGTTTAAATTATCCGGTTGCTTCAACGTCATCGCTTAAAGGAGTTGAGAAACTTGAGGTATCAGGTGTAACAGAAGGAGAATCAAATACTGAAACTTCTGATTACAATAACGACTGGGAAAATAAATACTGGAGAACAGGGATTGGAAACAGCCCGATTTACATAATCGGTGAAGAAGACACTTCTATTCCAAACTCCGCAGCAATGAAATATACTGTAGATGATCCGGAAGGGTTTAACCTGACAAGAATATCTCAGTTTATGAATCTTGACCGAACTCAGTTCCCGGAAGGAATTCTTGAGATCTACCAGGGAGAAGCTATAGATAAGAAAAATCTGGTTCTTGCTCAGGAGTTTACCGGAAACTTTGGAGAAGGTGGTCGTGATAAGATCGTTACTCTGGATTATCAATTGTTCTTTGAACAGGGAGAAACTTTCTGGGTGGTTTTCCATATGCCGGCTGGTGTTAAATACCCACTAGGTATAGGCATTGAAACAAATCCTACAGATTCTGATAACTGCTTTATGAGTTTTGATGTTGGTGAAACATGGGTACCGCTTGCTGAGGCAATTGATGATGACCGATGGGTGTGGAGACAGGAATTACAATCAACTGTTCAGCCAATTCATGAGTACCTTACTTTGTCTCAGGCTGAGGGTGTTACACCAGGTTTATCTCAGGAAGCAATCACTGTAGATGCAAACGGAACAAGCTTGATTAATGGTACTTACTATGCATCAGCAGTATTCTACAGCAATGATGACAATCAAAGAATTGCCGACGTTGATTTTACAATTAACGTAAAAGATCATCAACCTGTTCTTTCATCAAGCCAGCTTGTTGATTTCGGAAGCTCATTTGTTGGTGTACCAACAACTTTAGAGATACCATTAGAAAATTCAGGTCTTGGAGTATTCAGATTTAATGATGCAAGCTGTGTGACAACTAATGCTGATTTTGATCTTGGAGCTAATAAAGCAGGAATCCCGTATTCTGTTAAGGCACTTGATAGTGATGTGCTTACTGTAACATTTACTCCATCTGCTGCGGGAAATATTTCAGGAAAGATCGAATTAGTAGATTATAACGGTAATACACATACAATAAATGTGTCTGGCGTTGGAACTCAGCCTTCTGAGATAGCATATAACCCGGCCAGCAGTGATTTCACGATGGCTATCGGTGATGTGCAGTCAGGAAGTTTTGATATTGTAAATAATGGAAACTATCCACTACAATTCTACTTCCCGAGATTAGTAACTCAGGAGGATGTGATTCAGGTTCCTGTAAAAGGAAGTGCTTTTGGTTACTTCTGGGAAAATACTAATGATGGTGGTGCCACTCATACTTATCAGTGGGAAGATATTTCTCAGACAGGTGAAAATGTCACTGCTTTCTGGAGAGATCAAAACGGGTCATTGCTTGAACTTGACCTTGGTTTCCAGTTCCCTTATTTCGAACATGTTTATGAGAAGCTTTATCTGACTCAATATGGTGTATTGACAACAAATAATGAAATGGGATGGGCCGGAAACGCGATGAGTCCGGGGAATAAATTTCAGAATGTAGCGATTTCTGCGCTTAATCGTAATCTTAGATTAGAATATGGTGGAGATATCTATGTTCAGAAGAAGTCAGGAAAGATCATTATTCAATATGAAAATGTAAGAGTTGCAGCTTCAGCATCTTCAACATTTACTTTCCAGACAATTATTTATAACAATGGTGATATTGTTCATAATTACAAAACCGTGCCTTCATTAGCATTCTACAAAACTGTCGAAGTAGGTCTTGAAGATCCAGACAAGGAATTTGGTTTTGTGATCTATGATAAATCAAGTTATACTGAAACTCCTGATGCTGGATTGACAAATGGTTCTTCGATCAAGATCTATTCACCTGGTGTGGATGCGATCGAAAACGTCTCAATGACTCATGGTGTTGTTCCGGTTGGAGAATCACAAACTATTAATTTTGATGTTAATTCTTCTGACCTCGTAGAAGGAATTTGGTACCAGAGATTAGTAGTTGCATCAAATGACCCGTCAAACCCGCTTTCTGCATATACTGCGAATATCAATGTTAATGCAGGTGGTGTTGCTGATGTACAATTAGCGGAATCAGCTTATGATTTTGGGTCTATTTTCCAGGGAGATTCTGTAGGAAGAATCTTTGAAGTGGAGAACGTAGGTACAAAGACGGCCCAGATCACTGGAATTAGTTCATCAACTGGTGCATTTGAACTTGCACATGATGCATTACCTGTTGATCTTCAGGCTAAAACGATCTTCTTCCTGTCTGCTTCTCATAATGGAGTAACTCAGGGGACATTTACAGACCAGATTACGATCACTTTTGCTGACGGATCAGAGAAAACTCTTGATCTTTCGATCGAAGTTGGGCCGGCTCCGGCGCTTTCAGTAACTTCTGATCCGATTGACTATACATTGAATTTTGGAGAAACTACTCCTCATACAATTACAATTGAGAACACCGGTGAAGCTGAACTTGAATTTACAACTTCAGGTACTGAGTGGGCTTATTTTGATGATGAGACTGTGGCAACTACAGCAACTCAGTTAAAAGAACACACTTATATATTCAAGACAACTCTTGATGATGGTTCAGTTAATTATAACTGGGAAGAGATCGTTCAGACTGGCGGTGAGCAACTTGACCAGGGAGGATTTTCTGAATGGCATATAAAAGCACTTCCATTTGAATTTAAGTTCTATGGTCAAGTGTACGACTCGATTTATATTCATTCAAACGGTGTTATATCATTTGATGATTATACTGACCTTGTAATGGAAGGTCCGACTAGTGGACCGGCTACTATTCCTGATACTGGTCTGGTAAACAATGCTATTGCTCCATTCTGGGGTAACGGGTATTATGGAGTTGTTACAGAGGCTGACAAAGAAATTAGTGGGGTATTCTATAAAGAGTATGACGAATATGTGATCATTGAGTTTGCAAATCTTGTAGACAGAGGATTCACAGGAATGCCATTCAGCGTTCAGGCGATTATTTACAAGAACGGTAATATCAAATACCAATATAACTTCGGCACCAGATCTAGGGCATATGAGGCTGTTGTTGGTGTAGAGAATGAAGATGGAACTGACGGTGTTCAGGTAATGAGTTATGACTTCTTCCTTGAAGATGAAATGGCAATTATCTTCTCACCTGCGAACAAGCGCAGACTGGCTGCTGGTTCAACTGTAGATCTTCCAATGACTATCGATGCTACGCAAACAAACGGTGGAGTTTATAATGCTGATATTCAGATTCAGTCAAACGTGCCAGGAGAACTAAACACGTTTATTCCTGCAAAACTTACAGTTAATGGTCAGGGAGAGATTAGTGTAATTGATAGCCTGTATTTCGGAGATATCGTTGCAGAAGCACTTCCAAATGGTAACCCGATAACTCATGATTTTGATTTTGTTTTGAAAAACTCAGGAACTGATCAGCTTACAGTAAATACTGCTGAATTGTTAGAGGGAACTGATTATTCTTTATACATGGTTCAGGAGTTCTGTTCATTCTTTGGATGTCAGGAGAATCTGATTCCTGCCGAAGGTGCAATCACGTTAAATCTTGCACCTAATGAAGAACAAAAGTTCAGAGTTACGCTTGATACAAGGTTAGAAACTTACGAAGCGATTGATACGGTAGCAATTGATCTAGGTCTGGCTACAGAAGTGAAGGTTCCTGTTTATGCTAACGTATTCCTTCCTTCTGTATTGGAGATCGATAACGATGCTTTCCATTATGAAGCTAATGATAATTCATTCACTGGTTCCGATGTGATCAATTTAAATAACACTGAAGGCCAGAACGAATTAACTTATACAATTGAATATGACTACATCAGAAAAGGTATTTCAATGGCTTCTCAAATGCAGTCAGCTTCAAGTGAGATAAAAGGAGAACTTAGTGCGACACAAAGCGCTGATATATCAGCGACAGCTACCCAGGCGAACTTTAATAGAGACCTAAAGTATGGCGATGAAACTCCGGTTACATTTGTCGGATTTGGTGAAACCTCTACATTTAAATCTTCTACGAAGTTTCATTCCGGGGCAGAAGGATTTAACCTTTCTCACGTATCTACCTATATTTCTGCAGAAAATAATACAAGTACCAGATTGGTAGTTGAGATTTTTGCGGGAAAGGATATTTATGATGCAGTTAAAGTTGCTGAAACAGAGTATATCCATGAGGCCGAAACAAACTTCCAGGGGTTAGTAACAATTCCTCTTAATGAAGTGGTTAAAATGTATCCTTATGAGACATTTTATGTTTCTATTAGATACCCATTTGGTGTAGCATATCCTCAAGGTACAAATACCACAGGATACCAGCCTAATACGTTTATGTATCAAAGTGGTGGTTTCTGGTATGATATGCAAGACTCTCCTGCATTCGCAGAACAAGGATGGTTCGTACAAGCTCATGAAGAGACTTACAACGAAACAGGATGGTTGACAATTACATCTACCGGGTCTGTTGCTGCTGGTGAAACTGGTACAATTGATATTGATGTAACTGCTCAAAACATGGATGTTGCAGATGTGATTGCGAATGTAATTATCTCTTCAAATGATCCATACAATCCGAATGAAACTGTTCAGGTTTCAATGCACATGAATCAGGCTCCTGTGTTTGGTGAAGGTGAACATTATTATGAAATCCATGAAACAGATTCTATTGGGTTTACAGTTACGGCTACTGATCTTGAAGGAGAAACGTTCGGGTTTGGTCTTGAAAATGCTCCTACAGGTATGACTATAGAAGAGCTTGATGGAATTGCATATATCTCTTACGTTGCTGATTATTTCTCAGCAGGAATGTACAACATGAGCATTACAGCTACAGATGAAGGGGGAAGAGTTTCTCACTTCCCTGTTGAAATGAATGTTATGAATGTGAACAGGGCTCCGGTTGTTACAGATGTTGAAGACTTCAACTTATCTATTGGAGGTGTAAATTACCTGATCGATGGGACTACAATATTTACTGATGCTGATAATGATGCACTGTATTACAATGTCGTTGTTGATCAACCTGATATGGTTGATGTAGCCATTACTGGTAATACTTTTGAATTTATTCCAAAAGCTCCGGGACAAACAAGTATCACAATTTATGCGACAGATGGGATGATCCAAGAAGAAGTGTTCACAAGCTTCGTAGTTACTGTAGATTATATTCTTGGAACTGATGACCTGTTAAATAGTGGTTTTAATATTTATCCTAACCCGGTTAGAGATATAGTAAATGTAAAGGTTCCTGAATCAGGAGATTACCAGTTAACTATTTACGGAGTTGACGGGAAAATCCACATGTCTGAAAAGGTTGAGATGTCTGTAAATGGGACAGGAGTGAATATCTCTGGTCTTGAAGGAGGTATTTACCTGATAGAAATTAATGGTGAAAGGGATTCTGTTACATCTAAAATCATTAAAGAATAAAAATTAAATATGACAAGAGGTTTCGGCCTCTTGTCTATAAAAACAATATTATGAAAAGATTTTATTTAGCAATATTTATTTCATTTGCACTTCTGAGTGGATGTAAAGATGATGAGCCGGGTAAAGAAGAAGTTCAAGTCAACAATCTAAGTAAAACCTGGTCATTAGGGGCAGATGGATATGTGATGGTTAACAGCCAGGATATTTCTTACGATTATTCCGAATTTTCGATTAGATTTTCCGATGCAGGAGGAGATAAAGTTTATTATGTAACTAATGGTCATTATGCATTTCCTGCAGCAATTGACACATGGAATTTTACCGATCAGAATTTTGAGGAGGTTGTAAGGCATGTAGATGGGACCGTTATGGAAACCAATGTAGAGAATAACACCCTTACTATCCGATTTAATATCCCGCAACCTTCTAATGGGAAATTGCAAGGAGGTTTTGGTGATTTTGAATTTTATCTAACAGAGTATAAATAACAGATTTCATCTTTTACCTAGAGAGTGTGCCCCTTCGGGGCTTTTTTATTTTTTTATATACTTTTGAAATACTTTTTGATAAATTGATAAATATTTTATTTTAAATATTCCTTCAAGCATTAATCTCTTAAAGGGAATTTATGTACAAGTTATTCGTATCGTCTGTATTTTTATTTTTACATTTTGGATTATTTGCTCAGGTTAAATTCAATCAAATTTCAGTTAATGATGGATTAAGCCAGTCGGCAGTTCATGATTTTGCCCAGGATAAATATGGTTACATGTGGATTGCAACCAGGGATGGTATCAATAGATTTGATGGTGAGAATTTCGAAATATTCAGAAATAAAAAATCTGATCCAAATACGATAGCAAATAGTTGTGGATGGTCATTGGCAATTGATGAAAAGGACAGGGTATGGGTAGCGACTCCTGTTGGGATCAGCTATTTAAATGCTGAAAGAACTCAGTTTTTTAATTTTTATCCAGATAATCTGAATCAGGACTTTGTCAAAACTGAAGAAATAGCTGTTTCAGATGGTAAAGTATTTATCGGCACACATCGAGGTGTTTTTGTTTTTCATATAAATAGTAAAAAATGGGAAGTCATCGATGGGTTGGAAGATGTCAGGACATATTCTTTGGAATCATTTGATGATGGGGCAATATTGATTTCTTCAAATAAGGGTCTTTCTTTATATAAAGAAGGAAAGCTTGATGATATTAATCCTTCCAGGTTTGACTTTATTAAAGCTTCATTTATAGGTAATAAGTATATATACACTGCGGACGAAAGTTATTTATATAAACTAGATAGAAATTTTGTTGTCCTGGATTCAATGGCATTAGCTCAAAAGTTAAAAACTATCCGGATGGATATAGTTGTTGATCACCAGGAAAGAATATGGGTTACCGGGCAGGGTGTTGAAATCATTGATAGAAATTTTAATTACTTAAAAAGAATTCAACACGATGATTTTGATCCCGGGTCTCTTTCAAGTAATAGCCTTACTAAAGCAACAGTTAGTAGAGATGGTACTGTATGGATTGGAACAAATGGCTTTGGATTAAATAGGTATCATAATAGCCTGTCCGATATAAATACAATTTTACATAATCCGTATAATCCCAATGCATTAAGTAGTCCGTACGTATCTGGCTTCCATTATAAAGATAGCCTGTTATACATAGGCTTAATGAATATAATCGATGTATATGACATCTCGGATTATCCTTATAAAAAGCTTAGGTCTATCGATTTAAGTGATGAAAATGCAGGAAGAATTTACAAGATCGAATCAATTAATGGAAGGATGATTGCAGCTACTGATCGTGGTCTTATTGGTTTTGATGGAAATGACAACGTAAATGAGCGATTATTAGAGGATTTTTATATAGTTAATTTTAAAAGGCTTGAGGGAGATAAATTATTGCTCTTTACGGGTGATGAAAACTCCAGGCTAAAAACCTATGATTGTAATACCGGTGAATTTGAAAACCTGGATGTACTTTCTGTAACAGAGCAAATTTTATGTGGGTTTATTGAGGATAGCATAATTTGGCTGGGTGGTGATGAAGGTATAATTAAGTTCAATAAAGATTTAAAGGTTATTAAACGCTATTCAGGAGCTAAGAATGAACTAGTATTTCAGATTAAAGATATTTACAGAGATTCTAAAGGTATTTTATGGCTTGGCACCTGGAGCCAGGGTTTATACATTTATCAAGAGGAAAACGATACTTTTACTCCTTTTAAATTAAATGAGAATCTTCCTAACCAGACTATCTATGGAATTCTGGAAGATGAGAAAAATAACCTCTGGTTTTCTTCTAATAATGGTATTATAGCTTATTTAAGGTCGGAAGAACAAATATTACATTTTTCTATTGACTATGGAATTCAAAGTAATGAATTTAATACAGGATCGTTCTTGAAATTACCAGATGGAAGGTTGGTGTTTGGAGGAGTTAAGGGTATAAGTTATTTTGATCCGGAAGAACTAATCAATGGTGCTGACGGATCTAAGCTTTTTATTAATAAAGTCCTTGTAAATCAGCAAGTAGTTCCTGATTCGGTATGGGGTGGAGAAAATTTCGTCTTAGATTCGGATCAACGAAATATAAGTATTCAATTTAATGCTATTTCGTTTAATTCTCCTTCAGGATTACGGTACAGGTATAGGTTAAATGAAAATGACCCTTATATTAATTTGGGAAAGAATAATGAGCTTGTTTTATCAAATCTTGAATCAGGCGATTATACTTTATACATTAATAGCACAGGTGCTAATGGCGTCTGGAAGGAAGAAGAAATATCATTTCCATTTACCATAAAATCTCCGTTAATACAAAAGTTATGGTTTCAATTACTATTGGTAGCAATATTAATAATATTAATAGTAGTTTATAGTAAGTATCGTAATTTCAGACTTAAGGAAAGGGCTCGCTCGCTTGAAGAAGCCATTAAGAAAAGAACTAAAAAAATTAATGAACAAAATATTGCTATCGTCGCTAAGAATGAGGAGATGGAGGCTCAAAGTGAGCTCTTGTCTGCACAGAATAAAGAGTTAAATGAACAACGGAAAGAGCTTTTAGAATTAAAGCGTACCCTCGAAGACAGGGTTAGAGAAAGGACAGATGATTTGAATAAAAAGAATGTTGCCTTGCAAAGACAAAATATTCAAATGGAGCAATTTAGCTATATATCAAGTCATAATCTCAAAGGCCCTATCGCTAGTATTCAGGGACTATTAACACTTTTAAATAGTGAACAACCACTGAAAGATCAGGAGGAAATAATCAGCCGGATCAGGCAAAGTATAGATAAGTTAAATTCAATTGTTACAGATTTAACAAAAATCATTGACCTGAAAGAAGACAAACAACAATTTGATGTGTTAAGTGTTGAGGATACTCTTAAGAATGTCTTAAATGATTTACAAGGCAGATTAGAAAATAACAATATATCCTTAAAGTTAAATATTGAAGAAGACTATAAAATAGCAGGAGTCAGAGCTTATTTACAGAGCATATTTTATAATATTATCTACAATAGCATTAAGTACAAAAAATCTGACAGGCATGACAACCAGATACAAATTTATATTACCGGAGATTCAGATACAGTAAAGTTGAAATTTGTGGATAATGGAATCGGCATTGATATGAGGTATGCTAAAGATAAGTTGTTCAGGCTATTCCAACGGTTTAATGATGTTCATGAGGGAAAGGGAATTGGCCTTTATATGACAAAGGTTCAGGTTGAGGCAATGAATGGTGAAATTAGTTTGAAAAGCAAGCTTGATGTTGGGACTGAAATTCAAATAGTATTCCCTCTTTATAAAAAAGTAAAAAAAGACACCCTCAAATCAAATTAATTCAAGGGCGTTATTTATTAATAAGTGATATTTATCGTTGTAGCTTAATTATTAGCCCTGGATTTTCAGGGTCAGTTGAACTCTGAACTCTTGATTTTTGTTTGTATTTCTGAGGTATGCTATTCCAATTTTTATATTCCTTGTCGTCTATAACATAGTTTCTGTTTTCAGCCATATTAGTAGATGAAAAAACACTATATGCACTTAACGGTTCTGATATGCCTGCTTTGTCCCCATTTAGAACTAATTCAGCTGCTCCATCTCCATCAATATCGGCACTAATCCAATTAAGGTTAAGAATCCTGTTATAGGTTCCGTCAGAAATCATATTTTTGATCTCTCTGTTAAATGAATCAATTATTTCAGAGGCATAAGGCAAGTCTTTTTGCAAAGCCAAATATAAAGGTTTAACAATTATCGGGGAAGAAGAAATTGCCAGCTTTTCTTTAACTTCATTCAGGTGGATTTGTAACATATACTCGATGAGTAATTTATCTACCAGCATAACATCTATTTCACCAGCGATCAATTTATTTAAATTTGCCTGATCATCAGCTCCATAAACCAGGTGAATATTATCCCGGTTGAACAGGTCATTCCCATAAGCGTAATTCCTTACTATTCCAACAGTCATTCCTTCAAGTTCATCAATAGATCCTTTGTTTACGTCTGTTCCGGATAAGCCAACAAGAATCAATTGATTTTCCAGATAGGGTTCTGAATAGATTAAGTACTCTTGTCTTTCTTTTGTTTTCCACAGTGCTGCACTGCCGTCAAAGACATTTGCTTCTATTCCGGTCATAACCCGCCCAAAAGGTAAAATGCTGGAATTTGATTGAATATCTGCTCTTCTTAAAGCAGTAGAAACAAGATCTAGTGCCACTGAGGTTTTGTTTGAGGTATTTGTGAAAGGTGGGTATACATCTGAAGCCAGGTTGAGCTTTTGAATTTGCCCAGAAACACTGACTGAAGCAATTATTAGTAATAGGACTATATATCGTATCATGGCTGGTTATTTGGGTTTTTATAAGTAGAATCTTTCATATAAAATACGAAATATTCAATCCAATAGCAAAATAATTCAATAATTGGTGGTCGTTAAAAAATGGCGTATCAAATGGCTGAAAATGAGTTTCTAAAAGTATTGATATTTAAAAAAGCTGACGGAAAAGTCAGCTTTTTTAAATGTATTTAATAAGTATTATCTGGCGTATCTGAAAACTCCATTTACTACGCTTGTATTATCCGGCATCTCGTCTTCATTGATTACATACACTTTACCGTTATGCTTAATTGTTTCTATTGCTGCCAGATTAAGGAGATCGGCATCGCCTACTTTTCTGACCTGATTAATTTCAATAGAATGTTCTTTTAATTTATACTTACCCCACAAGTGAGAATCTTTTTTGACAAACAAGGTTTCAGTTCTTCCTGCCATGGAAGCCGGTATCACGGTTTCGGGTGAAGGAGCGGATTTTCCTTCATTTAATTGAGCTTTATATTTTTCTTTTGCACTCGCACGAGTCGATTCGACCTGTGGCTTCATCACATTCCAGGCTTTTTCCTTCAAGGTTAATAAATCTTCATCGCAGAAATTACCTTCAATATGTTCATTCATTAAATACTGATAATCGTTGGCATCTCTGTAAATAGGATATAAGTAGTCTACACAGGCGACTATCATTGGTTTATCTTCATCATTTAATAATTTCATAAGACCTTCATTGATCTGTCTGAAATATTTAAATGCCTCTTCTTTTTTTCTGTTTCATTTCCTGAACCATGCCCGTGATACAGTCCTTCAGCATCTCCTGTTTCTCCCTGGTTAGATCTTCTTCCGAGCTGTTTTTGTTCATAATCGTAACCTACAGCATCTTCTAGTTGAGTAGGTACTAAATGACTGATGCCTACTTCAGCAATAGTATATCTGGTCGCCTCATAAAGTTTCACATGATCTAATGAAAGTTCGAGAATAAAATGAGTACTAGAATCATGAAGCATTCCTGCTAGTGGTAATAAATAATATCTTTCACTTACATATGCATAACTTTTAAATTCAATTGGAATGTGAAAGGTTTCTACCTCTTTACCATTGTAAAAAATGGCAAGGCCATCAGATTGATAATTCCAGAATTCATTATTATCTAATAATTTAGAAATCGGCTCAAGATATGGTTCAGCTTCACTTTCTTTCATGCCGTGTATGATCAATTGATCTCTGGCATCTTGTAATTGATTCTTTAATTCTATTCTATCTTCATCCATTTCCTGACCCGGTGTGCTTATTCTATGGGTTGGAATGTAAATACTTACACAAAATGGTTTATGTACATCCGAAAGTCTTTCAAAGTCTTTTGTTTTGAATATTTCCATGGCTATTTAAAAATTTCGTTGGATAATAACTGTTCTATTTTAAATGAAAAAATCATGCCATGGCCACTATCAATACCTGGTCGCAACTTTTAATTAATGACGATATTAATTTGTGGATTTAAAGTAGGATTATTTGTAGAATAATTTCTACAAGACGAATCAAATTAAGAAGCTTATTTAACTATTTTTTTACCCTTCCTACTGTTCCATCTTCTAACATTACTTTTATTCCCCAAGGGTGGCTATTAGACTTAGTCAGAAATTTCTTAATTACCCCCTCGGTTAACTCACCCGATCTTTGATGATGCTTTTGAACAACCAGTACTGTCTGGCCGAGATGAAGATTTTTTCTGGCTTTACCAATATTAAGATCCTGTTTTTCATTGTCTTCCATAATAATTCTTTGGTTGCTTATTTATAAATAGATAAAAACTTACAATTAAAGATAACCTTAAATAAACCATTAAACCTCTTATAGTTTGAACTTCACATTCTTGGGGTTAATTAATTTTTGATTCTTAATTGTATTCTTACATTTTTTCATATCAATATCAAAATTGTATTATTTTAGAGTCATTTTTTTCGAAAAAATATTATTAACTATGTTTCGATTTTTTGTTTTATCAGCATTCGTTTTTGTAAATGTTTTTATCAATGCTCAGGTTAAATTAATCAATGGAGATAGTTTGATTGAGGCTGGAATCCAATTGCATGACGAAGAAAAATATGAAGAGGCTATTAGCCTTTTTGAGCAGGTTAATCCTGGAGACACTACTTATTATACAGCTTTAATTGAAAAAGCAAATTCGCTTGTAGCCTTAGAAAAATACAAAGAGAGTATAACTCTGATTAAATCCATCTTAAAGAAAGGGACTGAAAATAAGGCGATGGCTTTTAATCTAATAGGTACAGCTTTTGATGAAAATGGTAATGCTGATTCGGCAATTTTTTATTATAAAAAAGGGTTAGAAGAATTCCCCTATCATGCAAGCTTACATTATAATCTTGGTGTTACACTTTATCATCAGGAAAACTATGAAGAGGCGATTAAAAATTTTCAGGAAGCTCTTTATATAAATCCTTTTCATTCAAATTCGCATCTCTATCTAGGTGAAATCGCAGTCAAAAGGCAGATGTCTACTAAGGCATTCTTATCATTTGGTACGTATTTGGCTATTAATCCGGGGAACAATCAGATATTGGTAATCCTTAACAATATTTTATTAGGCAATGCCGATGAGTATGGAGAAATAGATTATAAATTAGATAACTCCGCTTTTAAAGAATTAGACCTAATAATTAATTCGAGGGCTGCACTGAAAGATGACTTTAAATCAAATATAAAAGTAGAAGCGCCAGTGGTTCAACAATCTGAACTAATTCTTGAAATGCTTGAATATAAAAAGGGGACCGGAGATTTCTGGATGGATTTTTATGTGCCCTTTTATACTTTTGTTCAAAAAGAGAGTTTTCTGAGCCATTTATTTATACACTGCTAGCCTCTACTGATATTAAGGATGTAAAAAAATACCTTAAAAAGAACAAAGATTTTACAAAGGAATTTTATGCTTTCGCGTACGATGAGCTTTCCAAACTCAGAATGTACAGGAAAGCCATTGTTAACGGGAAAGAAGATGTTTATTCTTCATGGTTTTTTGATAATAATTCTCTTAATGCTATTGGCAACGAAAATTCAAATGAGGATCCGGTTGGTCCATGGGAATATTACTATTCTAATCAACAACTCAATGCAATAGGTAACTTTAATAATGATGGAGAGAAGGTAGGTAAATGGACATATTATTATCCTGATGGCCAATTAATGAAAATCGAATCATATAATGAAGAAGGCCAGCGTCATGGACCCGCAAAATTCTATTATGAAAATGGTAAGGTTAAAAATGAAGTGGTTTTCAAAAATGGCGAACTGGATGGTAAGCTAAAGATCTTTTACCCTTCAGGTTATTTAAAGGAGGAGATCTCATATACAGCAGGAAGAGAGGATGGGCCAGGTAGAGGATATTATGTCACTGGGGAAAAATATTATGAATATACTTACAAAGAAGGTGAGCTAGATGGGAAATTCACTTACTATTTTAATGATGGTTCATTATATCAAAAAATCAATTTTTCAGAAGGCGAGAGAGATGGTCTTTATGAAGATATTTTCATCAACGGGAAAGTATATGAAAAAGGTCAATATGTCGGAGGTAAAGCTGAAGGACATTGGGAATGGAGACATTTTAATGGCACATTATCTAATGAGGGTGAATTTAAAGAAGACAAAAGAGTAGGTGTCTGGAAGGAATATTACAGTGAAGGAGAACTTGAAGAAGAGGAATTTTATAATGAAGAAGGAGAGCTTAATAAAATAATAAGCTATGACAAAAAAGGAAATAAGCATACAGAATATACTCTCGATGGAGAAAAACTGACTTCATATATTTATTATAATCAGGAAGGTGAAGTATTATCATCAAGTCCTGAGGGTAAGGCTTCATATGAATACAGATCATTTTATCCTGATAGTTTTAGATTTGAGGAAGGTAGAATTAAAAACGGTCTAAAATCGGGTGAATTTAAAACCTATAGCAAAGCAGGATATCTTTCAAGTCTGACAAATTACAGGAAAGGTAAAAAGCATGGACTTGCTTATGACTACCATCCAAATGGCAACGTAAAAGTTGAAGTTATATATTCTGATGGAGTTACAGATGGCCTTTATAAAGAATACTTTGAAAATGGTAATATCAAACTAGAGGGATGGTTTTTAGAGGATGTTCAACAACAATTGTGGAAGGAGTATTACCCTGATGGTACCATTGAATCTGAGAAATATTTTCTCAATGGGAAATTAAATGGCGAATCGAAAGATTATGATTATAAGGGTAGGCTGAGGTCAGTTGAGCATTATTCAAATGGTTTATTAACCACCATAGAAAAATATGATGCTGAAGGAAATCTTTATCAAAAACAATTACTTGATCTGGGTAGTGGAAAGATTAATTCAGTTTACAACAACGGTAATGTTTCGAGAACAACGACTCTTCGAGGTGGGGAATATGTCGAAGATGTGATATTATATCACGAAAATGGAAAGGTGAAAAGGCATTTTCCTGTTAAGTACGGAAAGATTTGGGGTGATTATAAAGAATATCATGCTAACGGGAAAAAGAGAGAATCAGGAAAATATGTAAATGGAAAATTTCAGGGTAAATGGCAATTTTTTGACATTGACGGGAATTTATATGTAGAGAGAGAATTTCAAAGAGGTGATTTGAATGGAACTGTTACATATTATCATTCAAACGGCGAAATAGATCGAATCTATCCTTATAGAGATAATCTTACTCAAGGAGTAGTTAAGTATTTTTCTGCTAGCGGTGAGCTTCAAATGGAAAAAATGTTTAATGAGGATATCCCCGCAAGCTATCGCTACCTGAAAAAAAATGGTGAATACACTGATTGGTTTTCGTTAAATAATGGGAATGACAGCTTAGTTGCTTACTTCGCAAATGGAAATTTATCTTGTAAACAAACCTTTATTAATGGCGAGCTAGATGGTGACCTGGAGTATTATTATGCTAACGGCCAAATTGAAATTAAAAGAGAATTTGACAAAGGGGTGCAGATAGGTGAGGATAAAGAGTACTATAGTGATGGTTCTCTTAGGTACTCAGTGACCTACAAAGATGGTTTTAAACATGGTCAAGAGACATATTATTATAGTAATGGGCAGATTAAAGCAGTTTATAAATATCACTACGGTAGTTTGATCGATAGCCCGGAATACTATACACCAAAGGGGGAATTAGTTCAATAAAACTTTTTAATAGATGAGATTTTTTAATGTATATCTAGCGATATCAATATTAGTTTTTTTTGCAAATAGCATTTCAGCTCAAAAAATTGATGAGGAGGAGATCTCCAGGTTAAAAGAAGTATATCCTGAGTCACAGGTTATATTTTTGAAATACTTTGCGGACATTGATATTTCAGTAAAAGGTGATTCGCTATTTGTAGAAAAGAAAAATTTTGAGAACACTTTTTATCTGGGTAACCAGGTTTCTCAATTTGCTAAGGATAGAATTTATAGTAGTTCTTTTTATGAATTAAAAGACATAGAAGCATATTCTCTGGTTCCATCAGGAAGAAAATATAAAAAGGCAAAGGTTGAGAGCTTTAAAGAATCTTTTAACAAAAACTCTGACTTTTTTTACGATGATTTTAAAACGATAAATTTTGTTTTTCCCGGAATAGAACAAAATGCCCAATCCGTTTTATCATATACGGAGATTTACGAAGAACCAAGGTTTGGCGATAAGTTTTTCTTTCAAAGCGGTATGCCAGTGGATCACGCACGTTTTTCAGTTACTGTTGATGATGAAATAGACATAGAGATATCAAGATTTAATTTTGATGATTTTGATATTCAGGTTTCAGAAGAAAAGTTAAAAGGTGATCGAACTCGCTATATTTTCGAATCCAGAGAGATTCAAAAGTGGGAAACCGAATCGAGCTCACAAGGAATTTCATATTACGCTCCACATATCGTTTTCAGAATTAAATCATTTGTAGACAGCAAAGGGGAAAAGCATCAAGTATTAGATGATCTTGAGGATTTGTTTGCGTGGTATAGCGATTTTGTTGGCGACCTGGCCACTCAAAATGATCCAAAAATTCAAGAGGTCGTTGACGAGCTGATTTCTGAAGATGATAGTGAAATAGAAAAAGTAAGGAAGATTTATTACTGGGTACAGGATAATATAAAATATATCGCTTTTGAGGATGGTATGAGAGGTTTTATACCACATTCCGGTTCATACGTTTGTGAAAAAAGGTATGGAGACTGCAAAGATATGGCGAGTATTATTGTTAATATGTTACACCATGCTGGAGTTAAAGCTCATTTTACATGGGTTGGAACTCGATCAATTCCATACAAATACTCTGAGCTACCTACAACCATGGTGGATAATCATATGATAGCAACATATAAGAATGGTGATGATTATTATTTTCTTGATGCTACAGCGCAATATTTGCCATTTCCTTTGCCTTCATCGATGATCCAGGGAAAAGAAACTTTAATTAAAACGGATGATGGATTTGAGATTGTGGAAGTCCCTAAAATCGGCTATGAAAAAAACGTCATGAATGACACGATCAGAATAAAACTGGATGAATCAACTATTCTGGGCAAAGGTAATGTGAGTTTATCTGGTTATGCTAAATTATACAATGCGTTTAATCTCATTCAGTCTGATGAAAAAAGTGTAAGTGATTACTTGAATTATTTATTAGCAAAAGGGAATAATAAGTTTCTGATTGAAGAATATGATATAGCTAATTTATATAATCGAGACTTACCAATAGAAGTAGATTATTCATTCAATCTGGCAGATTACTACAGAAACATTAATGATGATATTTATATTAATCTAAATCTGGACCGGGCTATGAACAATTTCATTTTTGAAGAAGACCGGGAATTACCGTATGAAAACAGATTCAGATATACCAATAAGATAGTTACGATTTTAGAAAAGCCTGAGGGATATGAACTCACATATTTACCTGAGAATTTAACCTTTGAAAATGACGTTCTGGCTTTTACCATAGCATATAGCGAAAAGAATGGCGAGATAATTATGGATAAGACATTGGAAGTGAAATACCTGACTCTTTATCCGGAAGATTTTGATGCACATAACACAGCTGTAAAAGCTTTAAATAAAGCTTATCGGGAAGCAATAGTTTTAAGTAAAAAATAATGAAATGAAAATTTTTTCAACTTTAGCAATATTATTTCTTTTATCATTATCAGTATTAGCTCAAAGACCAATTGGATATGACTGGCAAGAGTCAAGAAAACCTTATAAACTTTCTCAGGAGGAGGAAGAAGAAGGGGTTTACCTTTTGAAGAACCACATCCAATATGAATATGTATATGAAAATAAAGAGCTTTTCCTTTATCAAACGCTGCATAAAATTATACGAGTTAACAATGATGAAGCCCTTAATGAAAATAACCGAATTTACATTTCTATGGATGGAGAGGCTGATCTTGTGGAAATTCATGCACGGGCAATTCAGAGAAATGGGAAGATTATTAAGCTGGATAAAAATAATATTAAGGAAGTCAATGATGAGGAAGCAGGCCGGGGCTATAGAATATTTGCTATTGAAGGCGCTGAAGTAGGTAGTGAGATTGAATATTACTATACTATTAAAAGGGAACCGAAATTCTTTAGCCGCGATTATTTACAAGGCATGGCCAAAGTAAAGCATGCCAGCTTTACTTTTGCAACACCATCAAACCTTGTCTTTGAATTTAAATCTTACGGAGGGTTTCCTGAACTTGAAAAAATTGAAAGTGATGAGGAAGATCCTGAATTTACCATTTTAAAAGCGGAGGTAAATGAAGTTCCATCACTTGAAAAAGAAAGTTTTGCTACCATAAATGAATACAGACCAAGAGTTGAATTTAAGCTTACTTATAACCTTTATTCCGGACGGTCTAAAATTTTTTCATGGGAAGAAATAAGTAATAAAATTTCAAAGCAAACATATGCGATTGAAAAGAGAGAGCTAAAGGATCTTGAAAAATGGATTAAAAAACTTGGTGTTGATGGCCTTTCTGATCATGAAAAGATAGCTAAAATTGAAGATGCTGCCAAGAAGGAATTTTTTGTAGAAAATAATAGTGGAGCATCATCTAACATAGGGACAATTATTGATAATAAAGTCACGACGGATTTTGGAATTTTTCGTTTTTTAGTAAATGCAGTTGAATCGCTAGGGATTGAGCATGAAATAGTCTTTACCAATAATCGAAACGATGTTAAGTTTGACGGGGACTTTGAATCATATTTATATTTAGTTGATTATTTAATCTACTTTCCGGAATCCGAAGATTTTATTGCCCCGGATAAGTCAGAATATCGTATCGGCTTGATTCCTTCAGAGTTTTCTGCAAATAACGGTCTGTTCATTAGAAGAAAAGTTGTCAGGGATATGATAATCCCAATAGTCGAAGTCAGAGAAATTCCTGCTCATGATTATACTAAAAACTTTGACAACCTGGAGATTAATGTGTCTTTTGATGAAAATGTTGAAAAGAATTTAATTTCTGTTACTCGCTCCTTTAAAGGATATACTCCAAGTATGATAAAGTCTGTTATTCCTTTTATAGAAGAAAAGCAGAAAAATGAAATATTAGAAGACCTCATTAAATTCATATCACCTGATGCAGAATTTAAATCTAAAGAATTTGCTCAACTAGATCTGGAGTGGTCTAAATGGCACGAGCCGTTGATAATAAAGGGAGAAGTCACTTCTTCCCATTTTATAGAACTGGCAGGAAATACGATCTTATTTAAAGCTGGAGAATTGATCGGACAACAATCAGAATTATACCAGGAATCAGAGCGAAAGATGGAGATCGTGAATGCTTATAACAGGGGGTATAAGAGAACTGTAGAGGTGACGATTCCCGAAGGGTTTAAAATTGAAAATCTTAGTGATTTGAATATTAAGGAGATTACTAAAAATGGTTCAGGAAAAGATATTTATTTATTCGAATCAAAATATACTATCGAAGGCAGAAAGCTTATAATTACAATAGACGAGATCTATAATCAAATATATTATCCTGCAAGTAAGTTTGCAAAGTATAGAAAAGTAATCAATGCAGCTGCTGATTTTAATAAGATTGTACTGGTAATGAAAAAGACGATTTAAGTTTTATAGGCATAAGAAAAATAAAAGGCCGCTTTTAACAAAAGTGGCCTTTTTCATTAAACCGTTAATCTAAAATGAAATTTATTGCTTTATCGGGGTCAGAAAAGATCTTTGCAGGTCTGCCCGTCATTTTAATAACCGTATTTAAATAATATTTTTTGAAAGGAGAACTATCTGAAACGATTCCTGTTTTATCAATTCCTAACTCTTTTGCTTTTGGCGAAATTGTGGACTCGAAATATTTTCTTGCTTCAATCGAAACGACCCCCTGGTCTCTAATATCCGAATAGAATCCAATTACTTTGTTGTTTTCAGCAAATTCAATTAATCGATCAAATGTACTGGTATAATTTTCAGTCTTAAGAAACCCATGCCAGACTACCCCAACAATATTTAGTTCTTTGGAAAAATAGGCAGTAACGAATGGTTCTTTAAAAAGTATATTGTCTTCATTAATTAGTTGTGTTGCTTGAATTTCTTTGATTTCCATATATTAAAAAGTTTAAACACAGAATAAATATGCAAAAAATTAAATTACATAGCTGTAAGTATGTAATGAAACAGTTAATTTCGTCCTTTTTTCAATGTCAAACCATTTTTTTATTTTGATGTTATACTTTTTTGCGGAATAAAATTTTAATAAAATGGATTTGTAGAATTAATGATATCTTTTCTTCATGGCTTTAAACGACTCAGAAATCAGCTTAGTAAGTACCTGAATATCTATATCTTCCAGTTTATTTATATAAAGGCAGGAAGAACCGGTTCGATGCTTACCTAATTTTTCCAGAAGATCCTGATATTTACTGAAACCTGTCATAATGTAAATACTCATATTTTGTTTTCTGGGAGAAAAACCGGTCATAAACCAATCTCCTTCTCTGCCGCTGTCATATTTATAGTGGTATTCTCCAAATCCGATAATATTCTCTCCCCATATTTTAGGTTCTAGTCCTGTTTGCTCCTTCATGATTTCTAAAAGAACTTTACTGTCCTCTTTTCTTTTGTTGTGGTCTATAGAGTCAATAAATTCTTCTATTGATTGATTGGTTGGTTTGGTTTTAAGTTCAGCCATAACATATTTTAATTTATCGATGAATATTAAAGTTTTATTAGGTTAAATCTGAATTCTTTTATTCCTGACCCAATACTTTAATAATTTCATTTAAGGATTTTACCGTGTAGTCGGGTTTTATCTCCCATGGATCGAAAGTTGATGCTTTTCTATTTAACCAGATTGTTTTAATTCCGCAATTAGCTGCTCCAATTATGTCAAAAGGATTTCCGGAAATCAGACACACTTCCTGAGCTTCGGCATTCAATTCATTTAATAAGTAATAGTACGCTGACCGTGAAGGTTTAAAAACTTGTTTATTTTCAAGGCTAATAGATTTTTCAAATATTTTGTCGAGGGAATTATTTTTAAACAAAGCTTTTAAACTTTGCATACTTCCATTCGAAAATGCATTTATGGAAAACCCTTTATTCTTTAAGTTTTGTAAGGAATCGTCAGTATCATCAAATTTTGGTAATGATCTATATGAATCGATTATTTGGGCCCTTTGATATTCATTCAAGCTGACATCTAATTCGTCGCAAGTAAATTGTAATGCCTGATCAGTAACTGTGTCAAAATTAACATAAAGGTCCATTGCAGCCCTTCTAAATGAATATTCCAATTGTTTTGTTCGCCATAACCCTATAAAATCTTTAGTTTTAGAACCGGTGTGATTTTTTAATACATCCTTTATGCCTGAAGTATTTATTATTGTACCATAAATATCGAAGGCCAGTTTAATATTCATTTAATTACATAATTTGATTATATATATAATTTATTGAACTTATTTGTTATATTAAAATTCAAATAATGATTAATCAGCACTTTAAATTTCAATTGTGATAGTGAAGAGAAACATACTAAGGTTTGTCTCTCTTGTAGTATTAGTATTGATTGTATTGGTATTATGCGTTAAACTGTTATTCGATTTTAGAAGAATTAAGTCTTTTGAAACTGCTATTGCGAAGGACGCAGGAGTTATTATAAGGTTGAATACAGACAAGATTTTCCGTAAGGTAACATTAAATGCAGTTTTACATCCTAAATACTATTTAAGCAGTGATGATCCTGATAGCTTGCAAGATCAACTATCTGATCACGGGATATTACTGCCCGGGAATGTATTTATTTTTTCATTAGAAAAATACCCGGGTTCTTATTACATGAACCTCCCTTATGAAGATCATGATAAAGCCTCAGTATTTGTTAAAAAATTAATTAAAGCGGATACCCTGATTCCATATGAAGGAGTTTTGTCCGGGGTATCAGAAGACGGAACTTTACAAGCAGCACTCAAGAATAAAAGATTTATAATTGCCTATCACGTACAAAACCAGGTGAGAGGCCCTTCAGCAGCAGAAATGTTTGATGTGGAGTATATGAATCTTAATGATGATTCGAAATTGCAGGCAATTAAAAGATTTAATTCTGATTTGTTGATTTTTGGAGAAAATGAGCATCATGAGATTAACTTTAACAATGGCGAAATTACGTGGAAAGGCACCGTCATTTCACGTGCTACAGCTGAAGCTTTTAGTACAATAAGGGATGTCGGTCAAAGAAAAAAAGGAAGTATCAGGAAATTATTAACTCATATAACCGGTGAGGTTATGGGGAATGATGATGCTGTAGCGTTAAATAGTCTCTTTGAAAAAAATATTCATGATATTGATATAAGAGTTGGAGGAACTATTGAGGTATCAGATTATAAAACAAACACAAAACCCGCTGTTATGAGTAATGAATTTTCATCCTCTGAAAACACATCATTAATGCCGGCAATCCAGGTAAGGATGATTTCAGATGGTCAAGTTGATACAACCTTAGTTGATGAAGAAGATGAATATGATTTATTCCCACTCCTGGGACTAGATCCCCTTGAACCTTTTTCAGATACTATCCATGTTAGTAATATGCCAGAGATGCAAATGGAGAGATTTAATGCAAATAATAATTTTTTTGATCTGGATATAGATTTTGATTCATGGTCTGATTCGGTCGACCTGCCGGTTCGTAAAAACTTATTTAAAGATCTGAGCTATCTGGATTTTGAAGTAGTAAAAGAAAGTAATCAATATTACTTAACAGGCACCATCAAAATGGATAATAATTCGATCAATAGTTTTGTGATTCTGCAGGATCTGGTTGAATAATAAGTTTAGCAACTCCAGGATATTAATCGTGATCTTCTTTTTTTGAGTGAAAAAACGTTATTTCACTATTCTGATCAATCACAATTTCGTCCAAATGCCCCATCATTTCCTTGTCTTTTGTAATTAAATGCATGTGAATATTACTGTTTTTGTGTGTAAATATTCCATGATGTTTGTTAGAATAGAAACCTAAAATGAACACTTCCTTGTCAATCAAATCAAAATACCGATTGTCGTTGTGGATAGTCGTTTTTGATGGATTTTGATTGGATTTTTGCTGATAGTTTAAGACATGTATTTTTGCCTTTTTTACTTTAGTCTGAATTTTAAAACTAAAAGTTTCCAAGTCTTTATTTTTAGAGATTTGATTCAAATAAGATTCAATAACCTTGTCAGTTATTTCATTTGATTTTGGAGGTGAAACAGGTTCCCAGTTATCAAAGAAACCATAAACAAAAAAAGGTGCTGAAAAACTTTTAATTTGCCCAACTTCTACTTTGTCATCATTTGTTATAATTGATTTATAAATATTCCCATCAATTATCATTAACTCACCTTTCATATTTTCAGCAGGTCCCAATCCAAAAAAATTATCCGAAATTGTTAATGAGTCGCTATTCAATTGAGGGGTAAGATCTCCTTTTATCATAATATTTTTCAAACTTCCGGCAGCTTTCACTTCTGAAGTATTATCTTGATAATTGCAAGATGAAAAAAATATAAATGATGTAAGAACGACCAGGTATTTCATTTATAAAATTTTATAGCCTATAACAAACTCAGTAATATTTAACTTAGTTTCCCAATATGTATAGGAGGCAAGAATGTTTTTGCTTGAACTAATTCTCAACTCTGAAGAGAATTTTTTATGTGAATAACCTAAACCACCGATAAAATACGGAGCAATAGTTATGTCCATTTCATTAGTGGCTCCGAAAGTTAGATTGGTATTGTATTTAAAATCAGTGCCTAATCCTGCATTTATATAAAGATTTGAGTGTTTATTCTTCCACATTTTATACCTGATTAATACAGGGAATTCAAGAACACTATATTTTAAAGAAATACTTCGATCTTCTGACGCTGCAACCGTTTTAAAATGGCTATAAGTAGGCTCAAGAGTTAATGACCATCTCCTATGCCAGAATGAAGGTGTAACCTGTAATTCTGCCCCAATTCTGAATGAAATTCTGGACTTTAGATCTTCATTAAAGTATTGGTTGTTCCTAATATTAGTAGTAACATACCTCATACCTGTTCTTACAGTTAGATTATAAGTCCAGGGTTTTCTCTCTTGAATATATTGCATTTGGTCAGGAGCTGAAATTGAATTATATTTTATAAATATATCTTCCAGATCTTTTTGTGTGTAATCGAGTTTATCAAAATTGATTTTCACCTTTTCTTCATCACTAAATGTTTGTTTTAGTTGCTGCTTAAAATAGTTATTCTCTTTAATTGTCATCCTGACATTGTACTTTTTATAAATTAATGGTTTTATTTCTTTTTCATTATGAGAGAAAAAGAACTTGTCCAGGTTGGGTTTTCGATAATTATATAATGAGGCTTTTCCAGATATTAAAACCTTTAAAAATACCGTTTTTTCAATAAAATCAGGGTTTCTGGAGTTTGATAAACTTTTAGTATTTGATGATGAAAGATCAATTTTGACTTGTCTACTGATATATATTATCGAACTGTCAATCCCAATTTCTTTTACATCTTTCGCTTCAAAAACCTTTACCTCAGAATCAGACACTTTAATTTTAATTTGCTCAGGACAATAAGTCCAGTCTCTGTTTATTATCTGACATGCGACCTTTTCCCCTGAATTTGTGATTATATAACCAGATCTTAACTGACCTTTAGTGTTAAAGCATACGAATAGTAAAACAAAAACAATTAATAAATCCCTTGATAGCATGTTTGATAGTTGATTTTAAAAAATAAGGACAAATATAATAGTTTAACAATAATTGTCAATCACATTTAATGCTTTGGTATTAATCACATCACTATGTGAATTAATTAACATTTTTATTTTAGGAATAATATATGTTTCACAAAAAGGAGCTTCCGGTCGGGTATAAAAATAATCTAATTGATCTGCTTTGTTTAGTTTGAAGTCTTTAAACCTTATGGCACGGGTTATGAATTTCTTTTTAAATTTTTCAGATAGCTTTATAAGTATATGTGTTACAGACTGAAATTGCTCTTCATCAAAAAAGTAAATTGCAGATCGATATTTATTCCTGAAGGAATGCGCAGCTTCACTAGAATGTGTTAAAAGGTGGATTTCAATGATGGTATCAAGCGAAATTATATTTTCATCAAATTCAATCAAAATAGCTTCTGAATAGTTTTCATGAGGAATTTCGCCGGAAATCCACCCCTGATCAACTTTAGTAACTCCCTTTAAAGATTGAAATATGCCTTCTGTACACCAATGGCATCCTCCACCCAGTCCTATATTCATTTTACTTTTCAAAATTTAATTTACCGAGTACAGGTACTTTTATTTGTGAAGGATATTTTTTGGAATGGTGAATAGTATTATTAGCCACAATCCCATCAGATTCATTAAAATTATCACCTCCCGTATTTAAATTTCTCGCAAAACGCGGGAAATTACTACTGGAAACTTCAATTCTAATCCGATGGCCTTTTTTAAAATAATTACTCGTTGACATTGGTGTCAGTTCAACTTCATAAACTTTTCCTTTTTCCATAAATACTTCCTTTTCATACCCTTCTCTGTATCTGACCCGTTGAATTGTCTCATCAAGATTGTATGCTGTACCATCAGGATAAACGTCTATAATCTTTATAGTAAGATCAGTATCCTTTACATCGGAAGATAAATATAAGGTTGATTCAATAAAGCCGGTGATTTCTACCCCTTCCTCCAGTGGAGGTGTAGTATAAACCAGAATATCATTTCTGGTTTCCATCACTTGTTGGTCAAATGCTCCGCCTTTTACAGCATTGCCGGTGCAACATACATTTCCACCATAAGACGGTACAGGGTTCATTGGATCATAGGTATACGAATCAGGCTTGTCTTTAGATGGTGCAGATTTTAGTAGTGTACCATCACCGTACAGACTATTAGCCTTGCCATCGCTAGAAAGAAATAAGGTAGTCATTTCAGATGATTCCGGAGGCCAGACTTCAGCCGTATTCCACTCGTTGCTGCCCATTGTATAATATTTTATTCTGGGAAGGGTGTCAAGAAATTCTTTTGATTCCCCTTTCAACCAGACATCAAACCAACTATATACAAGTTCGTCATAATTTAGTCTTGCATCACCAACATTTCTCTCTCCTACAATTGTATTTTCTGTGGCTCGTTTATATGCACAATGGAGGGTTGGAGCAATAACCAGGTACTGGTTTTCTGCAATCTGAGGATCTTCTATATTGTTTCTTACGTGATTAAATAAAGCGAGATTTGGACTGATCGATACATCATACCAGGAGGCGAACCAAAAGCTTGGAACACCAAAGCCCATGTCATCATGGTATAGGCCTCCTCTATACCATTCGGGATCATTTGGTTTTCTCCTCACCATTTTCTCGAATACTCCAATCGGTCCATCAACATTTTTAATTATATCCTGAATAGGAAGATGTTGAAGTCCCTTAGACCAGTCTACCGGTGGGTATTCAGGAGCCATATCATAGAACCTCTGAATTCTTTGCAGGTCTTCCTGACTAATGTCTTCAGGAAGTTTCGGGGCCATTTCATCGTGTTGAGTATGGTACAACCATGAAAAGAATAACATTTGTTCAGCTCCTCCGCGGTACCAGTTTCCCTGTTCATAAAAGTCACCTACTTGCCCAACTCCAGCTCCAAATCCCTGGGGTACCATCGCAGCATGTGAAGGGTGATCTAAAGCAGCGACTGCCATTTGCCATTCAGCTGTACTTGAACACCCTAATGTTCCTATTTTACCATTACTCCATTCCTGATCTGCTAACCAGCTAAATGCATCATAACCATCGGTTAAAGGGACTCCAAGGATATCCCATTCTCCCTCTGAAAAAAAGCGTCCACGTTCATTCTGTACTACATAAGCGTAACCACGGCTAACAGCTTCATAGGCTCGTTGAAGTGTTCTTGTGCTTAATTTACCATCGCGATAGGTGTTAAAATTATATGGTGTCCTCGAAAATATAATAGGTACCTGTTGATCAGTCTTTGGCCTGTAAATATCAGTTGCCAGTCTGACACCATCTCTCATAGGCATCATGACTTTTTGATCTATTATAGCTATTTCTTCTAATTTTGATAGAATCCTGGCATCCTGAGCCAGAATATTAACAGGAATAAGAAATAACAGAGAAATTAATCCGAGAATAAAAGATCTTTTCATAGGGGAAGTATTTGTATATCATTAAGATAAGAAATTAATCCCCATTATTACAAATCGATAGATTGACCCGGGTTATTTGAGCATTCTGATCTTCCAGGCAAACTCAAGGCTTAGTGAATGTTCGTAATTTGATTCGCTATTACCTAATGAAATAAAGGTTGGTCTGTATATTAAACCCATATGGAATGCTCTTCCAAGTTGTAAGTGATATGTCCCAACTATTCCAAGGGCATTGGAACGGTAAATTGAAACAGGTTGTGAATCATAATTATCCTTTGGGTCTAAGGAATAATTGGCGTACACAATTCCATATCCTAATTTGTTTCTTTTGATCTTATGATTATGGGTTAAATAAACATATTTAGAGTTTATTTCATTATCATTTGTCGGAGCATAAATTGGAATTGGAATAGGTAAAATGAAATTGGTGATCGTCCCTCCGGTAATATTTATAAATCGATTTTTATTATAGTAATAATCAAAACCAAAAGCAAAACCAAAGTAACCGGATTCACTCAAACCGGAACCATCCGGCTTTATTCTAAATTGATTAAGATGAGGAAGTGAGATATTAAAAAACAGATCGCTAGTGTAATTATCAATTCGCCATTTACGCTTTTCTTTTTTGGTTAATGATCCATAATCTGTTGTATCACTTGATAATATTGTTTCAGAGATAGTTGTATTTAGTTCAAAAGCATCTAATGAAGTGTAAATAAAAAAGAAAGGAATAAAAAATAACGCTCTCATTTGTATTGTGTTTGGTTGACTTTATTTAGAATGATTAAAAATAAGATTATTTTTTTTAATCTACAATAAGTTTAAGAGCTAATTACCTGATTATTTTTCTGACTTTATAGTGATATTATCGATCATTAATTTAAAATCCTCTTCCTTTTTATTACCTATAAGAAACCCGATTTCCTGAATTTGATCTCCATTGAAATTTGGGCGGTCTAGTTTGTTTCCTCTATACCAGGGTATTAGCTGGTCTAAAGAGATTTCGATAACCTCCCATTTTTTACTCGTATTAAAATAATGGATATATGACTCCGGGTTCCTGCTGGATTCTTTGACCCTTAATTGATATCTCTTACCATCACCTTTAACCTTTATGATTATGGATGAAGATTCGTTTATTTCATTGAGGTCAAAACTATGTCTGACGGAGCAAAACCCACCATTATTTTCTAGTGATACCTGACCTATAAATACTCCATGACCTGAATCATTTAAATAAAACTGACTGTTAGATACTCCACCCATTACATTGTCATTCACAATTTTCCATCCGCTGATATCAGAATTTTTGTTGAAATCGAAAACCTCAATTGTAAAAGACATAAGAATAGGAAATATTATAAAGTTGAAAATCATAGCATTATTTAGTGAGTTACACTGATAGTATTACTAATAAACAATGGTTTATGTTTTATCCTAATTAGTTGACTTTTATTTCCTGAAATTCAATTTTAAGCCGATTCGGTTACCTGGAGTTCAATATTTTCACTTCGTATGCTTTATGTCTGTCCTTTCAGATATACCATTTTCACTAAATGCTTCTACCTGGTAGTAGTATTCCTGATCTGTATTTAATGCTCTTAGTTCATAATTATTTTCATCATACATCAAAACCGAGAGATTTAATTTATCAGGTTCTATACCCCAATAGATAACATATCCCATAGCTCCTTTAACAGGATCCCAGGTTAGGTCTGCATTTCTCCGATCATCCTGCCTGACAATATTAAAGTTCTTTGGTGTTTTCGGAGCCTTTTTTTGTCCTTTTCCAAAAACCCTGAACTCTGAGATGGAAAGATATTCATTAGTGCAATAGATATGGTCATATTTTACATAGCGGGCTTCTACAGGTTGGTTTAATTCTATATAAGCATGAGGCATATCTTTTTGGTTGTTTGAATAGTCTGCTGCAGTCGTCCAGTTTTTGCCATCTATTGATGTTTTAATAGTGAATTGATGCTTTAAAGTGTCCGGTCGACCAAAAATTTTACTGTTAAAGTCCTGGAAGTTTATCTGCACTGCCTTAATAATCATTTTATTTTTAAGGTCTAAAGTCACATAAATAGAATCATGATTTGATTCGGATACCCAGTATGACCTGATTTCCTCATCGTTTATTCTTTTGATATTAAAATCAGTGATTTGTTCCAGCATGTAGCCTGAACTACTTTCATCAACGACATGAATATCTTTTTTACTAATGGTGAATTAGTTTGTACAGGCTTGTTGTAAGATAAAAGCATCCATCCGGTAAATCGGTTCTTGTGGCTTTCAACTTTGGTGTCCGGAAGATAGTGAGGATAATCACCATATGCAGTATTTACATACATTTGGCCATTTGATTCAAATCCTGCCGGATACATCCCGATTCGACGTTCGAATTTATAATTTACTGATATGGCCATAGTCGCGAAATGCCAGTAATTTCCATTGTTATCTCTCACAGTACTACCGTGTCCGGATCCCTTAAGAAATCCTCCCGGCTTATATGAAATAGGATTGTAGGGAGCGTATTCAAAAGGACCTAAAGGATTTTTACTGGTATAGACGCCATCTGCATACACATTCCATTGGGTGCCAGGCGCACCGTACTCAAGATAATAGGTATCACCGTGTTTCATCATCCATGGCCCTTCTATATATGGATCAATATCTGACTTGTGGTCCTGGCCAAATCTTTCCCAGCCATGTTTGTCCGGGTCAAGATTAAACAGATCTGTTTCTTTACCCATCGGGACAAAGTAATTGTCAGGATCAAGTTCAACCCCTCGAATTGGCCATTTATTAGATGATTCTTCATACAAATAAACTTTTCCATCATCGTCCACAAAAAGGCAGGGGTCCTGTATTCCTCCCGGAGGATTAAGCACTGCGTAATTCGTTTTCCAGTCACCAATCTCGGGAGTTGCAGTTTCTATTACCGGACCTCGACCTGAAGGATCACCATAAACGATAATCTTATCTTTATACACAGCTGCAGCTGGGGCATTAGAACCTTTGAAATACCAGGCTACCGGTTTGATAAATTTCCAGGAGCTCATATCCTCAGAAACCCAATAACCATGAGAACGAGTCACAAACAGGTAATACTTTCCTTTGAAATTTACTATCGCCGGATCGGCTCCCGAACGATAAGAAACATCAGTTCTGGCCCGATAATGCGACATATAGGAATAATCAATATCTATAGGATTGCAATAGGTTTTTTTATTTGCATCCTGTGCAAAACTCGACGGAATGATGAAAATCGCAACAAGAAATATAAGGCTGGAAAATACAGGAACTTTCATAATAGGGTTTATTGGTGACCTATTATAAGTTCTTAAAAAAATAGGAACTACGCTAGAATATCTCCTTAATAAACAGCTAAATAAGGGCTATTATCCTCAATGGTCCCCCACTTCCTCCTTTTATTTTCATTGGAAGTGCTATAATTTGAAAATTATTAGCTGGGAGTTCATCAGTCCGGGATACATTTTCGAATACTGGAATGTTTTCTTCAAGTAGTATTACATGGGCCTTAAATAATTCCGATTGGCCATAGTCTATACTTGGTGTATCAATACCAATCGCTTTAATGTTTCTGTTTTCAACAAGCCAGGAGGCAGCTTCAGTTGAAAGGCCGGGAAAATGTAGCTTTTTAACAGCCTGAGATCCTCTTTCTGAGGTGCCAAGGTATTTTTCCGGATCAGGGTAGAATTGAGAATATCCGGTGTGCAAAAGAATAATGCTTCCTTCAGGGATCTCACCATTTTTATTTTCCCAATTTTTAAAATCATCGATCGTAATTAAATAATCGGGGTCAGATAAAGCTTTTTCTGATACATCCACTTTAATGCTATTTCCGATCAGGCTTTCTAGCGGGATCTCAGATACTGTATTTTTACCCTTTGCAAAATGGATCGGTGCATCGATATGTGTACCTCCATGTTCAGCCATACAAAAATTATTAGCACTATAGTAATAGCCCTGGTCTGTCATCCCTTTAGCAACTTCTTGTAGTTCGAATTCTTTAGCAGTAACCCAGAAAATAGTCTTTTCTGAAAAGTCATGAGTAAGATCAATAATTTTTTTTCCCTCTATAAAGCTGGTGGATTTGGATGTTTCTATTTGAATTGACTTTTCTGGTTCTGATTTTTCTTCACACGAAATAAATATCAGGAAAAGAAGTAAGTAGAGGTAAGTTTTCATTTCACTAAGCTTTATGAACTAAATTCAGATCGTAATAAAAAGCAGATAATACTTTTAATGAGTACTACCCGAGGTTATTTAAGTTAGTGAAAAGGATTAATAATTCAGCTTATTGTTAGAGAATCAATTCAGTTCTGTTGATTATTTCTTCCTTTAAATGAGGATAATGCCTGGCTAACTCGCTTAATAATAAATCATACGGGATATCTTCAAATGTTCCATAATTATGAAGGTATTCCATGAATTTACTACCCTTTTTATTGTATTGCTGAAAGATTGCATCTCCTGTGGCATCAAAATCTAATGGTTCGACATGAAGTTTGTCACATAACTCTTTGTTAAAAACCGGGGTTACCTTTAACCATTTATCCTCCAGGTAAATTTCAGAATATCCGTGAAATACCAGTAAATTGGTTTTTAAAATTTTTTCAAGTTTTTCGGTTCCGATATGATTGCGAACATTAGCAAACCCCATCCTGGCCGGAATTCCCATGGCACGCGCACAGGCTGTGAACAAGTTGCTTTTTTCTATACAATAACCATAATTTCGAGTGGTAAGATGACTTGCTTTAATTGCTTCTTTCGAAAAATCAAGCTGATATGGATCATATCTGAATTCATCTCTGACGGCATAAAATAGTGTAGTTATTTTGTTTTTTATGCCAGGTATACCTGCAGTATGCTTTTCAATATAATTAGTTATAGCAGGATGATCGGAATCGATGTAAATCCCTGGTTTTAGGTATTTAGATAGCTCATTTGATGCCATAAAAGCGTTGTTTTTATCTCTGATTAGGCCTTAATGCCTAACGAATATAATTAAAAATTTATATATTAGGCAAAAATGCCTAAAAAATAACTGAATTGTATGTCTGAAACCCGCAATAAAATATTAGAAACTTCTCTTGTCTTGTTCAACCAAAAGGGAATAAGTTCAGTTTCTTCTAAGACTATTGCTGAAAATATGGGAATCAGCTATGGTAACCTATGTTATCACTTTCCTAAGAAAGATGATATAGTCCTGGAATTGTACCTTAAAATGCAGGAAGAGGTTGATAAAGAATTTAATCTGATCCGTGAGGAGGTTATGAATTTTGATTTTGTACTGGACAGGCTAAAAGTACTTTTTTCTGTTATGTATAAGTACAAATTTATTTATCTGGGAATAACAAAAGTTATCCGTCATTTTGATCACATAAAAAATCATGCTATACAGCAAAATAACGATCGTAGAAATATTTTAATTGTCTTAGCAGAATTCCTGAAAGAAAATGGATATATGATTGAATTCACAAGTGACAAGCAGAGGGAAATGTTGATTCACTCAATGCTTATGGTAAGCAATTCATGGATATCTGATGCGGAAGTGTTCTATTCGGGTAAAGAAGAAGACAAGGTTGAATATTATATGCAATTATTTTTTAGCATAATCAGGCCTTATCTCACAAAAAAAGGCAAAGAGGGATTCAGTAAAGTCTATATTCAATCAGAAAATTAATCTAAATTCATAATTGTACACCCCGTTAAATAGGGGTTGTCAGAATAGAAATAGTATCCTTTTTCTTTACCAGGGATTAAAAATAGTCTTGCTGAGAGCGCTTTATCTTCATATTTTAATGACAGAGCTGCAATATCATTGAGTAAGCCTGTGATTTTTTGCATTGGAATGTTGCCCGGTAATGGAATAACATCCAATCCCGTTCCGGACACTGCTGAATATAATAACAATTCGTGTACATCATATCTTCCTTCCATTGCTCTTTTTGCCAATGTTTTATCTTCTAAAACAGGCAGCATAAGTCCTGAGTATCCACATTTTTTACATCAATAGATTTTAATACATCGGTGATCATAGAGCAAGCTCTTAAGGTTGACGGTTCACCAAAAGGAGATCCACTGAGTTCTTCAATAGCATCACCGATACTTGCGTCAAGCCCTGGTGCCGGAGAGGTATCAATTCCATGATATTTGTAGCCATCGAATGTTTCATCTATATCAATGGCAACATTTTCAATGGGTTTAAAAAGGCTGTCCAGATCATTTTTTAATATTTCCTTTGATCGTTCGTCAAACCATCCTTTGGTCAGTGATTTTTTCAGGGCATTTGGAGACTCCAATCCTATACTGAAGTTATTTTCACCTTCATGATAAGCCGCTGGGAAAAATGGTGTTCCGGGAGGAACATTGGCAGATGCGGTAAACCTGAAATTTCCAATTCCTCGTTCAGAATTTTGAGCGATTGCCATAATTGTCTCTGCTGCTGCCTGTATGGACTTTGGCATTACACCAGATTCCTTTGATGAAATTGGAATACTAAAATTAATCCGTTCTGTATTATTTATAATTTTAATTGCTAGCAAAGAAGCTTCCTGGCTGTAAGTATCAGGAGGTAATATCTGCCCGATCGAAATTTCGACATTATATTTTTTTGCAAGGGCATCAATTTTCTTTAAATAAATAATATTGGCTGCGATAGTGGGCTCAGCATACAAATGAAAATTTTGAGTAGCAATTCTTATAGTTTGAACTTCGTAGCCTGCAACGGTATATTTTTCTCTGGCTCTGTTGAGAAATTCAACTGCTTTATCAATTGATTCAGTATCGTTAATATCTTCCAGATTTATACCCGCTGTTATAGTTCTTATTTTTATTCCTGATTCAGGATATTGAGCACTAATCAATATCGGGAATAGAATTAATATTAATTGACTAACGATTTTCATTTTTCAACCGGTTAAATGCGATGTACGATTTACCTGCAAACAGGTAAGTATAAAATAGCTCTTCAGGTCAATATTACTAAATTATTTATAGGAATTTTATTAATATTCTTATTTTAAATAACCAATTCTGATATTTTTCGTCTTTTTATATCACGAAGACTGCTGTAAGGTTTGTTGGGCAATATTTACAAAATAATTTTAAGATACGTATATTAGGTAACTATGAAAGAATCTTATTTTGATATTACAGGTGGATTGATACTGTCATTTGACGCGAGCACTGAAAAAAATTCTTTACTGCAAAGTATAAAATCAGCGCTTATAGGTGGTGTTGATGTAGTTGGCTTATACAATACACAAAAAATAACAGATAGTCCACATAAATTGATTAATGAGGTTAATAGTGAAGCAGGTAAATTCGATGTTCCTTTAATAGTTATTGATCACTGGAGCATATTAAATGAAGCCCATGTCGATGGAGTATTTTTCACGAAAATACCTGAGAATATCGATGAAATTGCAAAAGAGTTGTCAGGAGATTTTATTTTAGGAATTCAATGTTCGTCAGAAGACGATGTTACCTGGAGTAATGAATACGAATCTGACTTCTGTATAATTAATATTAATGAATTAAGTGAAAGTGAGATTAAAAAGCTAAGTGAGATCAATACCCGGACGTTATTTCTAGCGGGAATTGAAAATGCTGAAGATTTACAAAAATTTGAGGATATTTCTTTCGATGGGATATTTCCTGATCATAGTTTCAGCCCGGATCAAAATATTCTTCAGATTACCGAAAGCTATAAAACTGCTCTTAGTATGGTGTTCTCACATGAGTGATATTAATTAGCTGGTTGCCACTATTTTAAATATATGATGTGGATATTATAAGCTTTAGATATGTTATTCTAAGGTTGTTTTACTGATGTTTTTTGAAATTCCCCCGTATTGAGGGATTGAAGTAGATATAATTAGTAATTATTTTAACGCTAATTTAAAATAGAACCTTCTGCCCGGAATGAAGATTAAATATAAAGGGGTGTTACAATTTAGTAGTTTTCAAATTGGACTACTGACTGTGTTTTTAATATATTTTTTTAACACCTTAGATATCCATGGCCAAAATTTCAAACTCAATCATATAGACTATTCATATGGACTTTCCAATAGTCAAATTTCATCTTTAAAACCAGATCAGCATGGTTTTATCTGGGTTGGGACTCAGGGAGGAGGTGTTTACAGGTGGGATGGACAGGAGCTGACTCCATTATCTGATTCATTAAAGTATACTTTTATATCTGATATTTTACCGGTCAAAGATCAAGGCATGTGGGTTGCTTCTCTGAATTCTCTAAGTCTTGTGACTGAAACTTCAGAATATAAAAAAATGGATACTCTGGTTAATTTAACAGATGATGCCGTTGTTCATCTATATGAAACTGATAATAGTGTCATTACTTTTTCAAGAAATGGAAGTATTCATTCTATATCAAAAACAGATCTCAGGCCCTATGATAATCTTATACTGGATAGTGTAAATCGAAAAAATTATAAGGTATATCAGACAAATAATACATTTCATGTTTTTGCCGGCCATAATTACTATCAGATTCTTGATACAGATGGTAGATTAACCCTGGAAGAAGAAATGCCCATATCAGAAAAGTTTGATATTGATAAGCCGGTATATTTTTATAGTGTTCACAGAGAAAAGTCAAAATGGCTGGTTAAAATCAAAAATCAAATCATTTTTTATGATAAAAATTTTCAAACTCCTGTTGAGAGAAATATACCCTTTGAAGATCATGCTTACTGTATAAATTATTTTAAAGGATATTGGTGGTTTAGTTTTTCGAAAGGTTTATACCAATTAAAGTTAGGGGAAAAGGATTTTGAAGTCATAGAAAAACATCTTTCCTTTCCTGGCAGGCGCAGTCTGGTAACCGATAAAAATCTATGGATAGGAGGATTCAATGGGATTTATGAAATAAGTCTTCCGAAAATCCAGCCAATTGAAGACCCGACCTATGGAATGCCGGGATATTTTGGGTTTGCAAGAAATGGTGAGGAGGTCTGGGCCGGCGGGGTCAGCACCGGAATTTTTATCTATGATGAAAAGGGGTATATCCGGGATTCTATAAGATTTGAAGAAAACAGATATAATGAGATTCGATGTTTTCTCGATTTGGGTGATGACCTATTAGTAAGTTCATTTGGGGGATTAATGAAGGTTAATAAAAAGACACGGAAACCGGTTCCTGTTAAATATCTTCGTGAACCAATTATATCGATGTCTCATTCTGTAGATAAAAGTAAAATATACTTTGGGTCCTATGGAAAAGGGCTTTTTATAAAGGAAGGGAACTCAATTATTAATTTCACAGAAGATGATGGCTTACCAAGTAATACAATATGGTCATTACTCCCAATGCAAAACCAATTAGTAATTGGTACCGAAAAAGGGTTGGGGATATATTCAAACAATGAGATAACAGAAATAGACCTTGACAGGAAATTTTTAGATATGCCTGTAACATCTCTTGAAAAGATTGATGATCATACGATAGCTATAGGGTTTGCTCAATATGGATTGATTATTTACAACATTGAGACAGGAGAAAAAGAGAATTATATAACTGATAATAACGGTCTTTCTTCTTCATATATTTATTTTTTAAAAATGATTGATGAAGAACTATGGGTAGGTAGCAGTCTGGGTACTGATATTATAAGTTTTAGAGATTCTACTTTTAGTATATTTCAGTTAAGAGACGTAGAAAAAATAGGCGGAGCAGAGACTTTTCTCAATGGGATAATTGAGCTTGAAGAAAAGGTATGGGTGAGTACGATTGCCGGAACAATTTCAGTTCCAAAGCATATAAAAATGAAATTGAATCGTACAAAGCCTAATCCTGTAGTGATTGAATACTTATCATCTTTAACCATTAATGAGTCTGTTTATAACAAGTCATTATTTGGCTTATCAGGCAAAAATAAAGAACTGGAATTTCCTTACAGCCATAATAGTATTAAAATTATATTTAATACAGCAGAA
This sequence comes from Mangrovivirga cuniculi, assembly GCF_005166025.1. NCBI lineage: Bacteria > Pseudomonadati > Bacteroidota > Cytophagia > Cytophagales > Mangrovivirgaceae > Mangrovivirga > Mangrovivirga cuniculi. Next base: position 4,407,123 of record NZ_CP028923.1, on the reverse strand, counting down.
TTTGAAAAGTTGAACACCAGATTTGTTTATCAATTAGTTGGGTATGACCCCGAACCTACAGAACCAACTTCATATCGTGCTGCAGTATATAAGCAATTACCTCCGGGAGACTATACTTTTAAAGTTTGGAGACACCCGCTACAGTCTGATGATGAAATTATACCTACAGAAATAGACTTTACTATCACTACTCCATTTTACATGACTGATTTATTCAGAATAATGGCTCTTTTAGCTCCTGTAATAATAATAGTTTATTTCATGTGGTTGAAATCAAAATCAAATATGCATAAGGCACTGGAAGAAAACAGAATTAGACAGGAGGCTCAGGATGAACTGCGGAAGGATATGGCCATAGACTTTCATGATGAAATGGGAAATCACCTTGCCAAGATCATAAACTTTTCCGGGGTATTGAAAATGAAAGGCCTTTCACCTGATCAAATCCCGGTGGTAAATAAGATTGAGCGATCAGCACAGGAGTTGTTTGTTTCTACAAAAGATTTATTATGGTCCTTGAAAAAAGGTAATAATAATCTGGAGGAAATATTTTTCCATATAAAAGACTTTTCAGACAGACTTTATGATAGAACAAATACAAGTGTTAGATTAAATAAAAACTCAGATGCCAGTCATATCCTTTTAAATCCAAAAGCAAGCAGAGATCTGAGCCTTATTATTAAAGAAGCCCTGACTAATATTTATAAACATGCAGAAGCCGAAAATGTATCTCTGGAAGTAAATATTAATGGCAAAGAGTATGCAGATATAATAATTCATGATGATGGTGAAGGGTTTGATTCCCCTGGAATAAATGGCCATAATGGATTAAAAAATATGCACCAGAGAGCCGAAAGATCCGGATTTAACTTTAACATTGATAGTCAGAAAGGTCAGGGAACTAAAATAGATATCAGGATAAACAAAGAACAGGATGTTTAAAAAGAAAATCATAATCATCGAGGATCAGCAAGATTTAAGGGAAAGTTTTGAAGTTATAATAAATGGATCGGATAAATTTTTTGTTCAAAACACATACCCGGATGCTGAGAAGGCATTAAAAGATGTAAAAAAAGTAAATCCTGATATTGCGATGGTAGATCTTGAATTACCCGGGATGAATGGGATTGAAGCTATCAAGCACATAAAAGAAAAAAGTCCTAAAACAGAATGTGTGATAGTTACTGTGTATGAAGATTCCGATCTGGTTTTTGAAGGATTAAAAGCAGGAGCAGTAGGTTATATTATTAAAAATGCAAACTACCTGGAGATCATAAGTGCCCTGGAAGAATTAGTTCGGGGAGGTTCTCCCATGAGTTCTCAAATTGCCAGAATGGTTATTCAAAATTTTCATATTAATCCAAATTCACCACTATCTTCACGAGAAACGGATGTTTTAAAGCTTATCGCCGAAGGAAAAAGTTATACCCAAATATCCGAAGAGTTGTTTATATCAAAAGAAACCGCTCGGTCTCACATTAAAAATATTTACGTCAAACTAAATGTTAATTCAAAATCAGAGGCGATTTCAAAAGCAAGGAAAGATCACCTGATTTGAGTAATAATAATTATATCTAAACTCATCTTTCCCCCAAAAAGGGTTATTTTTTAGTAAAAAGAAGCGGGCAGAATGGGTGAAAGAAATTAGCAATACAATGGTCAGTTTTACTGGTATGAGGAGTTGTTTAAAATTTTTGAATTACGCTCTTCAATCGGGAAAAAAGTAAAACTAAAACCATTCTTTATGAAAAAAATTTACGTATTGCTAATTGTATTGTTAGCATTCTTACCTGGCTATGCCCAGGAACGGGTGGTAACAGGAAAAGTTATTGATGATGATACCGGCGAAGCAATCCCGGGTGTAAATATTGTTATCAAAGGTACCGGTACGGGAACAACAACCGACCTGGACGGACAGTATAGTCTAAGCGTACCTGGAAGCGAATCTGTTCTGGTATTTTCTTTTATCGGAATGAAATCTCAGGAGGAAGTAGTAGGAGCAAGATCGACAATCGATGTTGCCTTAGAGCCTCAGGTCCAGACTCTTGATGAAGTTGTAGTGACCGGAGTGGGTATTGAACGTCAATCCAGGGCGTTGGGATATGCGACCCAAACTCTTAAAAACGAAGAGATAACTAAAACTGCCAATCCAAATTTATTAACCGGTTTACAAGGAAAAGTGGCAGGAGTTCAGATCAACCAGGCTACCGGTTCTCTTGGAGGTGCCAGTAGAATTGTTGTTCGTGGGCCTACCTCACTCACTAACGGAAATCAACCTTTATTCGTCATTGACGGGATCCCGATAGACAATACTCAAAGACAAGGTGAAGGTGCAGATCTACGGTCAGGAGTTTCTTTCAGTAATACCGGTATTGATATAAATCCCGACGATATTGAAAGCATGAACGTGCTCAAGGGGCCTTCTGCAGCAGCTCTTTATGGTTCTCGGGCGGCAAATGGAGTTATTCTAATCACAACCAAGTCGGGTGCCGGGGCTGGAAAAAAGATGGCTGTAACGGTAAATTCCAGCGTAACGTGGGAGAATGTTTTAAAATATCCGGATTTTCAGGAAACCTATGCTGTAGGTAGCCGGGGAGTTTACAATCCTGAAGGATTTATCGGTTGGGGTCCGGAATTTATGGGTCAATTGGTCAGGAACCCGAATAACGAATGGGAAGGTCAACCTGATTCTGTTGCATTAACAGCAAAAGACCAATTTTTAAAACAGTTTCTTCAAACAGGGAGAACGTTAAATAATAATATTGCTATTCAGGGAGGTGATAAGGATCTCAACTATAGATTGTCATTTACAAATGCTAATTCTGAAGGAATCGTTCCAAACACCGACCTAAACAGAAATACAGTTTCTGTCAGAGCAGGAGCTAAACTAGCCAATAATTTCAGGTCTGATTTTTCAATAAATTACACGGCTACATCTTCGGATAATCTACCACCGGCAGGCCAGACGCAACAATCATTTATGTGGCAGGCACTATATACCGGAGTAGATCTGGATATATCTCCCTGGACTACCTATGAAGCTCCGGACGGATCTCAACTGGAATATGGTTCAGGATTTTGGAATAACCCATATTGGGTGGTAAATAAGAACACCACATCTCAGAGAAGGGACAGAATCAATGGCCGGATTTTGCTCGCATATGAATTTATGGAAGGTCTGGAATTGGTTGCCAGGGTTGGTGCCGATGTTTATAAGGACAATAGAAAAAGAAGAATAGCCATAAATACCGTTGGGGATACAGATGGAGGGTTTTATGAGGATCAGTACAATTATGTACAGACCAACACGGATGTCTTTCTGAATATTAACCAGGATATAAGTCAGGATTTTAATATCACTGCAATAATTGGTGTCAATGATAACAGGAGAGAGATTAAGAACCTCTTTTCACAAGCAAACGCCATAGTAGTTCCTAATCTGTATAATTTTTCCAATATAGATGGTCAGCCTAATTCAGTAAATGACATTACCGAAAGACGACTGGTTGGTGTATATGGAGATGTAACGGTAGGGTACAAAAACTGGGCTTTTTTAACTCTTACAGCAAGGAATGACTGGTCATCTACATTACCCGAAGGAAATAATTCATTCTTCTACCCTGCCATCAATGGCTCTTTGATACTTACAGAAGCCTTCCCTGAGCTCGAAAGCCAGGCAGTTTCATATATTAAACTAAGAGGTAACTGGGGTCAGGTTGGTAACGATGCTAATCCATATGTATTACAATCAGTTTTTGACCAGGCAACCACCTTTGATGGATTATTTAACGGTATAGAATTCCCCTTTAGAGGAGTAACCGGATTCAGAGCGGGTAACCGCATTGGTACGCCAAATCTTGAGCCTGAGATTACAACCTCCTGGGAGATCGGTGCAAATATTGGTTTGCTCGAAGATAGATTAACTCTTGATTTCAGCTACTTCAACAGTAAGTCTGAAAATCAGATTTTCGATGTTAACATTGCGCCTTCATCAGGATATACTACAGTTACCCGAAATGCAGGTTTAATGACCAATGAGGGTATTGAAGTGTTGTTAACGGGTACTCCGATCAGATCGGCATCAGGATTCCGATGGGATGTTTCATTTAACTTTACTCAGATTGACAATAATGTAGAGGAGCTTTTTGGTGACCTGGAACAATTAAATATCGGTCGAGCCGGATTTGTCAGTGTTTCATCAGTGGCTTACCTGGATCGCTCATATCCTGTTATTTATGGTAGTCCGTTTGAGCGAAGTCCTCAAGGGGAAATAGTTGTAAATCAGGAAACAGGATTGCCGGTTGCTGATCAACCACAGCCTGTTGCCAGTGTAATTCCTGACTGGAATATGGGTATCAGAAATAATTTCTCATTTAAAGGTGTTGACTTAAGTATCCTGTTTGAAATCAGAAAAGGAGGAAGTATTTATTCTTCTTCTGTAGCTCACTGGAGAACAAATGGTTTTGCTGAAGAAACTCTTTTAGGAAGAGAAACAGGTGTTGTCTTTAACGGAGTAAATAAAATAGAAGGAGATAATGGAGAAATATCGTACACAGATAATCAGACTGTAGTCGATAACCAGAGTTTCTGGACTGGTTTTGGCCTTTTCAGGGATACAGAACTAGGCCTCATTGATGCTTCATTCCTTAAGCTAAGGGAAGTTTCTTTAGGATATAATCTTCCGTCTTCCTTATTGAATAAAACACCTTTTGGACAAGTATATATCTCAGTAGTTGGAAGAAACCTGTGGATGATAACACCTAACCCATACATTGACCCTGAGGTAAGTATGTTTGGTGCCGCTGATAACAGTGGTTATGAATATGCCACGATTCCTACTACCAAAAGCTGGGGATTTAATCTCAAGTTTAGTTTTTAATAAATACAAATCAGAGATATGAAAAATATACAATCATATATAAATAAGGGCATTGTGGCCATTTTCATTTCACTTTCACTCATCGCTTGTGATGATCTGACTGAATTAAATGATAATCCCAATAACCCGATCGATGTGCCGGCAGAATTTTTATTACCTTCTGCCACAGTTCAAGGTACCTATTATATTGGTGGGAGTCTTAACCGAGCGACATCATTATGGATGCAATATTGGGCATCTACCGGCGGACAATATCAACGTCTTGACAGGTATGATGTCGATCTGAGTACGTTTAATACAGATTGGGCACAGCTTTATGCTGGAGCACTGACAGATTTGTCAATAATAATAGAAAAGTCTCCTGAACTCCCAAATTACAGGGCACAGGCAAGAATTTTATACGTCTATTATTTTCAAATGATCACAGATCTTTGGGGGATGTGCCTTATACAGAAGCTCTAAGGGGCCCTAGTGGAAATATAACACCTGCTTACGATGATCAGCTGTTAATTTATGATTCATTGATAAATCAAATTGACCTTGCAATCAGCGAAATTGACCTTGATGATCAGTCTATTGCCGAAGAGGATGTTTTACTTGGAGGTGATATGGAAATGTGGGAGAAATTCGCAAATTCACTTAAGCTAAGGTTATACTTAAGATTAAGTGAAATAGATGAAAACAGGGCCTCACAGGGATTTCAGGAAGTTCTTAATAGTGGAGCTCCTTTGCTGGGGCCAGGTGAAAATGTAGAGCTTATTTTCGGAGAGCGTACAGCCACCAATGCGAACCCCTTATTCCAGCAGGAATTTAACAGACCAACAGATTATGGTGCTTCAGATACATTTATAGAATACATGGAAGACTTTGGTGATCCCAGAATTACAGCCTACTTACGAACCAATCAGAATGGTGGATACTCAGGTGTTGAAAACGGTAATCCGGAAGATTTGCCTACTGATTCAGAAGGAAATGTGATAGTCTCCAGAATAGGAGAGGTTTTCGTTCAGCAGGAATCGCCGGTTCCATTAATGACATATTACGATGTTAAGTTTATGGAAGCCGAAGCAGCGATAAGAGGTTGGGTTAATAGCGGAGATGCTCAACAGTTGTATGAAGAGGCAGTTACTGCATCATTTGATTATTACGACGTTCCAGTAGGTGCATATCTGGATCCGGGACAACCTGCAGCTTATTCTGCGTCTACAGCTTTTGCAGATCTTATGTTACAAAGGTATTTATCACTTTTTGCCCGTGGTGTTGAAGCCTGGACAGAATGGAGAAGAACAAACATTCCGGTTATTACTCAACCTGCTGAAGCTATCAGGGATACACCGTTGAGATTTCCTTATGTGGATGCTGAAGTAACAAATAATCCGGACAATGCAGAATTTGTAAATGTGACAATTCCCGTTTCCTGGGATGTTAATTAAAAGGATTTAAGTATGAAAAATATATATAAATTATCAATCGTTAGTATTATCTTTTTATTCAGTAGTTGTTTTCTGGAAGAAGAAAAGCTAACAGACAATGTAAGTGAAGCTGCTGATATAACCATTGATGGTAATACAACCTATTTGAGAGGCGAGACTGAATCTATTGTTTTGGACATGGATTTTAAAGAATCTCCGTCAGCACAAATAATGGAAGTAAGAGGAACCAAGCAATTAATAACCTCTGCAGGTAACTCCGAAGTAGTTGAAATAGATCCGTTAACGAGTCCTACTGAACTTGTTTTTGATCAAAATGACCTGTTTAATGATTTACCAGTAAATGGTGAGGTCTTAAGTGAAGAAGATTTATTGCCTGGTGACCGGTGGGAGTTTGATTTTACAATTGTGATGGAAGATGGCCGTGAATTGAAGTCCAGAAATGCCAGTGACTGGAATGTTAATTTTTCATGTCCATCAGATCTTGCCGGTGCGTATATTTTTACTTCTACAGGAGCTTTTGGCGATGGCAGTGGAGGACAGACAGGCTCTTATAGTTATACCGGTGAGGTTACACTGACGCAAACTGACGAAGGCATCTATGAAATTGATGATATGTCTTTTGGTTTATATCCTCAAGGATATTCAGATACTGCTCCATCTGGAAGAATAAGAGATATTTGTAATACAATAAGTGATCTTGGAGATACTGATCAATATTCAGATCCGTTTACAATTAATGGTACGGTTAGCGAAGTAGATGGCACCATCAGTCTGACCTGGAGTAATACCTATGGAGATACTGGTGAGGTTATACTGGTTCCGGTTCAATGATCACGGTGGAAAATGTTATAAAATAAGTTTTTTGATCCCGATGTCCTGGAGCTGGCTGTTGCCAGCTTCGGGCATCTTTATTTTATTCTGTTAAATAATTATGAGGTCCATAATTTTTCTTTTTATCTGTTCATTCTTTACTATCTCAGGCCAATCTGTATCACAATTATATCAACAGGCAGTTAATTCCAGAGAATCAGGAAATTATGATGAATATCTTGGTTTTATGAAGGAGGCTAATGCGCTACGGGCGAATAACCAGAGAATCATGTATTCGCTGGCAGAGGCTTATGCCTATACAGGTAAAGCGGATAGTGCTTTTTATTTTCTCAAAGAAGTATTGAAAATAGATGCTGAGAATTATTCTTTGGAAAATGATGCTTTTAATACTTTAAAGTCAGGTGGGTTTTTGCAGAGATTGAAATTTTATAAAAATTTAATGCAAACTCAGATAATTTCTTCAGATACGATGTTGGTAATTGAGGATCCGGATTTCCATATCGAAGATATTCAGAATTATCCATCTATTAATAAAATATTAGTCAGTAGCGTTAACCATCGCATGATATATGAGGTTGATGATGAAGGAAAAATAAAACCAGTACTCCCCGGGAAATTAAAATTGTCTCCATTGGGTATTGATCTTGATAATAATGGATCTCTATGGGTAGCTTCAGTTGGAATCTCACAGGGTAAACCTAATAAGGATTTTATTGACAGATCAATTATCTATAAGATAGATTTACAAAAGGGAGTGATAGTGAAAGAGATAGAAATTTCTGGTGAATCCTTTGCCGGAGATCTTTTTATATCCAGAGACCAAAATGTTTATGTTACCGATAGTAAGAATAATAGCCTGCTAAAGCTAGAAGGGGATGTATTCGTTCCCGTTTTATCAGATGATCGATTTGTTTCACTACAGGGAATTACGGAACTAAATGGAAAGATATATTTATCTGATTATGTGAAAGGTATTTTTCGTTGGGATCCTGTAAGTAGTGAATTAATCAAAATTCGATCTTCAAAAGAAATTACATTGAAAGGGATCGATGGTCTTTATTCTTATAAAAACAAATTGATAGGTATTCAAAATGGTGTCCGTCCATTTCGAATTCTGGAGTTAGAATTAGATGATGGTGGAGAATTTACTGTAAATCATAATTATTTAGAAAAAGCCCATCCAGCAATGGATGAGCCTACTTTGGGTTTTATTGAAGGCGATAAGTTTTATTACCTGGCAAATAGTTTCTGGCAACTTAATCAGGACGGTGTAATTAATAATCCTGAAAACAAGCTGCCGGTTATTTTGACGACTGAACTCAATGACAGCAAGTATAATTTAGTAGTGGAAGAACAGGTTGAGATATTAAATAATCGTGCAGAGGAGGCTCATTATTTTTATTTAAATAATTGGGCTGAATTCAGAAAAGCTGCAAGATTCAGAGGGTTAGTCTCAGATTATAGCATTTCAACAACCAATGATAGTTTAAAAAAGATCTTACTTAGAACAGTCTATCCGGATAGCTCAAGTTATTTTATGATTGAAGAATTTTTTAAATCCTGGTCCGGTACCCAGGATGGACCTCAGTTTTTAAATGAGGTGCCTCCCTCTGAATTCAGAAAAGTTTTACAATCAATAATTGCTGTTGAGAAAGTTTCGCAAAAATTTTCTGAAGAAAAATTGTCACCTCTATGTCGTACTGAAGATCATAGAGCATTTGATTTTTGGCTAGGCAAATGGAGTGTTTATAATAAAAATGGAAAATTTCTGGGTTATAATAATGTGGAACTAATTCAAAATGGATGTGTCATAAAGGAAAATTGGTTTTCAGGTAATGCTATACTTACCGGAACAAGCATGAATTTTTACAATAAGTCTATTAATCGTTGGCAACAATCATGGGTAGATAATACCGGCGGAGTATTACAATTGACAGGAGGTATTGATGATGATCAGATGATTCTCAGAAGTGACACCACGCAGGAAAATCAACATCGAATTACATGGAGACCCAGCCAGGATGGTACAGTAGAGCAAATATGGGAATCTACAGAAGATGGAGGTAGCACCTGGAAGCAATTGTTTTATGGCATTTATAAAAATTCTGAATCTGAGTCATATGAAAGAAATAAAACACAATTAATTCAAGAAGAAAGTAATTGATGGGGCTATTAAAATATATAGTTAGCGTACTAATGATTTGCCTGTTTTCTTGTTCTAGTGAAAAGGAAAAGCAAAATAGGAGTGTTATTGATGATTTTCATGTTGCGACCACCCGGAGAGAGGCTAAATGGGATTCTTTGGAATCTTTATTGAAGGAATATCAGGAAATTATATTAATCAATGAAAAGGCAGTTTCAAAAACAGATAAAACGGAAATGATAATGTTTCCTGCAAATAAGAAACTGATTTCAGTAAATGCAATCTCCGGAGATACGATGAACACTATTTACCACACTCCAGATAGGTCTTTGATGGTAAAGAAAGTAAAGGGTAATAAGTTGTATGCTAATATCCCGGAAGAACCAGTATATCATTTGATACCCAATTTTCAGGGAAGTTTGAGTTCTTTCGACACCACTATAAATGATGTTTCATATAAAGCCATAATGATCGACAGTACAATTTATGGGTTTAGAGATGATCTTTTACGTATAGGTATCGGAAATAGCTCTTATGGCAAGGAAATCACAACATATACTGATTATAAATGGGTTTCTGATTTTTACTTCCCTTTTACTATTATAAAAGAATTTCCGGAAGCAGGCTACAAGGTGGTTTCTAAATTTAATGAAATTAAAATCAATCCCGATTTTGTAGAAGGAGATATTGAGCTGGGAAAGATAAGTAGAAAAATAGAAGTAGGTGAAAGGATAATTGATTATTCAATTCCTAGTTTAAAAGACACTTCAGTTAATTTTACAAATGCTGATTTTTCAGGGCAAGTTTATTTGATCGATTTTTGGGCAACCTGGTGTAAGCCATGTATTGCTGAATTTCCTGATCTGGAAAAATTATACACTAAATATAGTAATGATGGATTCTCAATTTTGAGTGTCTCACTTGATGAAAGTAGAACCTTAGTAGATAATTTTAGAAATAATAAATACCAATTGCCCTGGCGACATGGTTGGATTCAAGAGGGTTTTGAAAGTGAAACTGCCATCAAATTTGAAGTGATATCTATACCTAAAGTGATTTTGGTTGATAGAAAAGGTGAAATAATAGCTATTGATGAGGATGCCAGGGGAGATAATCTGGAAAGGAAAATAAAAGAAATTCTTAATTAATTTATTTCTTCAATATCCATGTATGAACTATTGTGGTTTCATCTTCCTTGAAAGTTTTGTGTGGTTTAAAATTTAGTTTTTTTATGATCTTTTCAGAAGCAATATTTCCTTCTTCGAATACTGCGAAAATATGATCAGTATTTAAATTCTCAATAAAGAAGTTTTTTGCTGCCTGTGCTAATTCTGTAGCCATACCCTTACCTCGGTATGCATTACTTATCATCCAGCCTATCTGTAGATCATTACTTTCCGGAATCGGAGTTAAATTAATAGCACCAATTAAATCATTTGATTTCGAATCTCTTGCCACCCAATAATAACCTCTGCCGGATTTGTTGTCGGTCAGTTTTAAATTCAAAAACTCTAATCGCTCCTCCCGGGATTTATCTTTATGAGGAGAAATGTATTTAAACATATCTTTTTCCAAAAAAAGTGATAACATATCCTCAAAATCATTTAGCTCCAGCAAGGTGAGAGTAGCTCTATTTGTAATGATTTTTGTTTTATCCATTTTAAATCTTTTTTCAAATTTAGTGTGACTTTATCGTATAAAGTGCGTTTTGAAATAAAATCATGTTCAAAATGAAAAACTTAACTGTACTATTAATTCTTATCACGAGTTCCATATTTATTTCCTGCGATTCCGATGAACCACTTCGTAACCCACTAGCAAATACTTTTTGGAATGAACATAGTTATTTTAGTGAAAATTGTAATGATTCTGGCAATGAGTTTAATCACAGCTACGAATGTACTGAAGAATATTGTATGCAATTAAAGTTTACTGAAGATAGTTTATTCATATCTGAACTTAAAGGCTCAGATTTTTTTGAAAAGCACGCTTATTCTTTTGATGGCGAAACTCTCAGGTTTAGCGGTTCCAGTAAAAAAGTTGTTTTTAGAGATGGAAATATGCTTTGGGATCATACGGGGAATTATGATGATTGTGAAGTGTATTTTAAATTCGTTCCGGGAATTGAATAGAAAGTGCTTAAAAACTAGCCGGGGACTTTCCGGCTAGTTTTTCATTAAAAGGTCGATATTCTTGAAATACTTACCCGGATTCTCAATCCATCCGTAATGACCACATTTCTCTAATAAAACAAGTTTTGAATTTTTAAATGTTTCCTTCATTTTGATCGCGGTATCGGGATGGAGAATATCGGATTCTCCCTGCATTATTAGAACAGGTTGCTCAAAATCCTTCAGTTCAGTAGATAAATCATAACCTGTTTCTCTTAATTCTCTCCAGATTAGCGAATTGATAGTTCTGTTAGCCTGGCCTAATCTTGCCGCTATAGTCGAAACATTTTTATCTGAATGTAAATATGCCTTGGCCAGGTAAAACCGATACATATAAGCAGATTTTTCAGAAGGATCAGTCTGATCTATTTCTGACCAGTAATCTAAGGAGTCTATTTCCGTTTCAGTAAGTGAAGCTCTGATGCCTCCTGGGGGTAAGAAGTTCATGTCAATACCTGCTGAAGAGGAATGAATCAAAGCCTCAATATTTTCAGGATATTCAGCGGCATATAAATTTGCTAAAATACCACCAAATGAATGTCCTAAAATTGTCCATGAATCAATCTTCAGATGTTTTCTTAAAAGCTCAATATCTTCTATCATTAGATCCATGTTTACAGTGTTACTATTGATAGATGACAACCCGGATTTTCCTGTACCTCTCTGGTCAAATATTATCGCCTGATATTCTTCTCCTAACCTGGCAGCTAATCCTTCAAATCCGGCACTATTCATTCCGGGGCCTCCATTGATAATTAATATTGGCTCTCCCTTACCAAATACTGTATAAGAAATTTTACAATTCTCTGCAGTTACAAATCCTGATCGAATCTGAGACCACAAAGAGAAATTGGTAGAAGCTAATAAAATAATTAATAGCAGAAAATTAAGTGTTCCTATGGATATTATTCTCATTGATCGAAATAGCCTTTTCTTCAGGTTACATAACCCAGGGATTTAGTAATCTATCATAAATAAATTTAACAAAGAATCACAATGAAATCATTTTTTAACCGACTATTAATTTTAGTATTTGTATTTGGATTTATAGCCTGTAGTGAAGACGAAAGTGTAACCCCATTAAAAGAAACAGTCTGGGTGGAAACCAGGTGGATTGCAGAAAACTGTGAGGATCCACAAAATAATCAAATTGAAGAAACCGGATGTACAGAGGAATATTGTTTTAAGATGGTATTTGGTGAAGAAACTGTTGAAATGATAGAAACTAATTCCGGGACTACAACAACTGATGTACTTAATTATACCAATGAGAATGGCATGATCTCATTCGATGAAAATGATCCCATTAAATTTGAAATCAGGGGTAATACCTTAGTGTTGTTATTATCCGGTGAAACTTCACCATGTGATTATTCTCTTGAATTGGTAGCTGAATAATAAATATCGATCACGTAGTATATGTAGCCCGGTAAATTACCGGGCTTTTTTTATTTGCTTATTTTTTAGATCAGTGTAACTTAATGGTTCAATTGATAACCTCAACATAATCGATGAATAAAGTAAAGGGCTCTGTCTTTTCAGAAGAGGATTATCTTGAAAGAGATGGTTATAAATTATACTATAAAAATCTTGGAGAAGGTAATCCGCTACTTGTGCTACACGGAGGGCCGGTCCTTGATCACAAATATTTAATTGAACCATTTAGTTTCCTCAGTAAAGAATTTAAATTGATATTTTTTGATCAATGTGCCTGCGGAATGTCAAGTATTCCTCCGAATGACTTTAAACTAGATCTCAATACACTTTTACTTGACATAGATGAAGTACTGGAAAGGATTGGTGAAGATAGTGTAAATATCCTGGGGCATTCGTGGGGAGGTTTTTTGGGTTTAAATTACACCTTAAATAATCCGAATAGGGTTAAATCACTGATTTTGTCTAATTCGATGCCGCTATCAAGACAACAATGGGATCAGGAACAAGAATTACTGGACCAGAGAATATTAAAATCCGATTTACAAAAGAGAAATAAAATTCTTCAATCTGAGCAAATGAGGAAGAGGCCCTCACTAGCAATAAAAAAGCTATTGAAAATCTCTTTTAAACCCCATTTTAAAGATTATGATCTGATTGATCAATTAACTTTGGATATACCTGATGATTATCTAAAAAGAAGTGAATTATATGAAAGCCTTATGAAAGAGGACCTTATTAATTACAACTTAAAAGAGGATGCGAAAAAAATTAAATGTCCCGTTTTGATTATTTATGGGGATACGGAGGCATCAATAGAAGTTAAAACAGAATCATCAATAGACAGTTATTTTCAACATTCCTATTTTAAGCTGATAAAAAATTCGGGGCACTTTCCATTTATAGAAAACCCTTCAAGTTACTTTACTGCGGTTAAAAAGTTTCTATCAAAGATTGCCATTTAATTAAAATTAAGTTGTTCATAGTAAAGATTAAATTAATAGTATTGAGATCGGAGATAATCATTGGCAATTAGTAAATTAGGGTAAACCCCTGATTATTATGACTAATACACACATCCCCAATGTTCCGGGCCCTGGCCTGAATTACCTTATGAAAAATGGAAAGATACTCTTAAGACTGTTCACCTGTGGACTCAGATCGTTGGAAAGATTAGGTTAGTTGCCATGCCCTGGCAAAATCATTCATGGCATACTTCTTTATATATTACCACTCACGGCCTATCTACTGGTAGCATACCTTATGGTAATGGTATTTTTGAGATTAATTTCGATTTTGTAAATCATAAGCTTAATATATCATCCACATTTGAAAAAACCGTTGAAATAGACCTTTATCCAAGATCTGTCGCTGATTTTTACAAAACAATCTTTGAAAGCCTTGAATCTGTAGGGATTATGATCTCAATATATCCGCGCCCTAATGAGTTGCCGGATAATACCCCATTTTATGAGAATGAAGAAGATAAATCATATGATAAGGAGGCAATGACAGATTACTGGCAGATAGCTGTTCATGTGCACAATATCTTTTCTTATTTCAGGAGCGGATTTATTGGAAAATGCAGTCCGATACACTTTTTCTGGGGTGCCTTTGATATAGCTTTAACCAGGTTTTCTGGCAGGATTGCACCAGAGCATCCCGGTATAGCACCGCACATGCCCGGCGATGTGATGAAAGAAGCGTATAGTCAGGAGGTGAGTAGTGTAGGTTTCTGGCCAGGTAGTGATGATTTTCCTGAACCGGTATTTTATTCTTACTGCTATCCTACTCCAAAAGATTTCGGAGCACAAAAAGTTTTACCCGAACAGGCTTTTTATAGTGAGGATATGGGAGAATATTTTCTTCCCTATAAAGCTGTGAGGTCATCATCAAATCCAAATGCCACTTTACTCTGTTTTCTTAAGACGACCTATGAAGCTGCTGCTAATACAGGGAACTGGGACAGGCTTGCTCTTGAGCGACCTGAATGATCTGTCAACTTGATTTATAAATTCAGTTTATGGAGATACTTTAATTATTCACTGAACATAGTTGGTATTGATGCTCTAAAAACTCATTATTGTAAAAATTTTTTTTAAAAGATTTCAGAGTTGCTCAATTTGAGCATATGTATTAATAGTGAAATTATTGAATAATCATGAAAATTCTGGTAACCGGTATTTACGATCCTGAATATAATAGAAATAAGGTGCTGGTCTCCGGACTAAAGAAACTGGGTGTTGAGGTTACCGAATTCCCTTTCAAATCAAAATTTAAGGTCAGTAGAAAAAAACTGAGGTTGTTAGCGGAGGATGCTGATTTAATCTATATGCCCCATTTACTCATCTGGAGGTATGGTTTATCAAAAAGGTGATTAAAAATAAACCCATTGTTTTTGATCCCCTGATCTCGAAATATATGACTAAAGTTTTCGATTATAAGAAAGTTAGTAAATATTCGATTAGAGGTGTTAAGAACTATTTAAAAGATAAAATTCCATTAACAAAGGCTGATGTAGTTATTTGTGATACTCATTTACACGAAAAATACTTTCATGACCAATTTGATGTGGAATATTCTAAAATGGGAGTTGTTCACGTGGGATTTATACCAGAAGATTTTAATCCCGAAAATCGTGCTTCCACCAATGATAATTCATTCCGGGTTGGATTTTACGGGACTTTCAATCCACTTCAGGGTGTAGACAAGATAGTTGGAGCTGCTAAAATCCTCCGGGAAGAAAAAGATATTCGATTTGATATAATCGGTAAAGGTCCACTTTACAATGAAATTAATAAACTTGCCAAACAAGAGAATAATTTAAAAAACATCCATTTTCATGGGCTAAAGCCCTACGATGAGCTGGGAGGTATGTTGAATTCTTTCGATATATGTCTTGGGATCTTTGGTGATTCTATCAAAACTGATATTGTTATTCCAAATAAAATATATCACTACGCAGCTGTTGGTAAACCCATTATCACAAAAGATACAGAAGGAATCAGAGAAGGATTTGAGCATGAGAAAAATATCTGGTTAGTTGAAAATACTTCAGAAGCTATTGCTGAATCAATTATTAAATTAAAGAATGATGATTCTTTAAGAAAAAGCATCGCTGATCAGGCGAGAGAAACCGCAGAACAAAACTATACAGACATAGGAGTAGCCAGGGAATTCCTCAATGTTTTAGCTAAACACGACCTGATTTTAAATAAAGAATAAAATTCCTAAACAAAATAAGAAACACTTAGTTAAGAAATAAATAGTATAACCTTAGGGGCATGAGGTTTATATGTAGTCCTGGCTTTTTGTCAGGACTTATTTTTTATATACCTATCATCAAGTCGTCTGGAGTTCTTTTTTCAAACTTCGCCTTGCATAGTAAATCAGAGCAATAGAAAGGATGAAAAGCAATCCTGCTATTATTGATAATATATAAACTCCTTTATCATAATTAGAAATTGCGAAAAGTAGCAAAGAAGTTAGTGTTACTGCAAACATAAAATACATTGGTATCAGCACAAATCCGGGTTTTACATCTTGCTTGATCAGCCAGACTGAAACTGCCAGTAACGCTAGTGCAGCAAGCAACTGGTTTGCAGACCCAAAGATAGGCCAGAGGGTTGTGAATTCACCGGAGAGTAATAATAGTACCGATAATAAAACGACAATAAAAGTGGCTAGATATCTGTTTTGGGTAACTTTCCCGGTAGCCTTGTGTTCAATGTCTTCAAAAAATTCCTGGAAAGTAAACCTTGCTAATCGGGTACAAGTATCAAGTGTGGTTAGAGCAAAGGCCGATACCGTTAATGCGACAAAAGTAATAGCGAACTCAGGAGAAATACCTAATGCTGAAATCATACCTCCCATTCCATCTGCAAACATCGAGACCGGTCCGACTTCAGATAATTTAGCAACGTAATCAGTTTTAGACATTACTACCACTGCACCTACAGATAATATTGCCAGAAAGGATTCGATCAGCATACCACCAAAACCGATTGCTTTAGCATCTTTTTCCTTGTCGATCTGTTTTGAAGTTGTACCCGATGCTACGAGTGAATGAAAACCACTGATTGCTCCACAGGCGATGGTAACAAAAAGCACCGGAAACATATATCCTAAGGCCTCAGATTTCAATGTAACCGAAGTGTCCATTTTAATCTCAGGATTACTAATCATCACACCTACAACAGCAAAAACGATCAAACCGTACAGTAAAAAACTGCTTAAATAATCTCTAGGCTGTAGTAAAAAAGATACCGGAGTTACTGACGCAATAAAGGCATATGTCATCAAAACGATTACCCAGGTAGTATAGCTTAATTCGATCGGAATCAGAATACTGGTAAATGAAGCAGTATACATCAATATTACTCCTAGAGCTGACAAGATTATGAAGTGAGCTTTAGACTTTATATTTTTATTGATTACTCCAAAAATTATGGCAAGAACGATGAAGATCAATGAAGCAGTGGCAACGCTCGGATTACTGACAAAAGTTTTTGCTATGATATCAACGAATACAGCTATTACCAAAATTAAAGTGGCGAAACTAAAAATGAGAAAGAGCCTTTTACCGTTAGTGCCTATGTATTGATGGATTATGACGCCAATTGATTTTCCCTGGTGCCTGATTGATGCCATCATGCTAGTGAGATCATGTACAGCACCAAAAAATATTCCTCCGATCAGAATCCAGATTATCGCTGGTATCCATCCGAAAGTAACGGCTATTATTGGTCCGATGATAGGTCCTGCTCCGGCAATAGAAGCAAAATGATGACCCAATACCACAGGAACTTTTTCCGGCACATAGTCTATGCCATCCTTATGGGTGTGTGCCGGAGTACTATTTTTGTTATTTATCTTGAGCTTACCGGCTACGAAATTACCATAAGTTCGATACGCAATGATCAAAACTATAGCAGAGACGATAAGAATTGGTGATAGGGTCATGTTAATTTGAGTTTTCCTTCCAATTTAAAAAATCTGCACGAAAAAAAATCACACATCATTTAAATTTCCATCGCACAAATGCTTCCATTGCCTCATATTCAGCAAAACCAAGATCATGGTAACATTTTGCAGTTTCCCTGTTCCGATCTTCAGCTCTCACCCAAAATTCCCTGTCATCATCTCCTGGAAAAACCGGGGTGTCTTTTTGTGATTGATGTTTAAATATAGCATTTCGCTTTTTAATGACTTCATTGGGAGAAAGAGGTACAGCCATTTCAATCTGGTGCATTTCAAATTCATGCCAGGCTCCTCTGTACATCCAAAGCCAGGTATCCTGAATCCATTCTTCCTTTTCGCGTAACCTGTTCATTGCTTCAAGGACAATATTGAAACATTTTATATGTGTGCCATGTGGGTCTGCAAAATCTCCCGCTGCAAATACCTGGTTAGGCTTTAATTTTTGAAGTAATTCCATAGTAAGAACTATATCGTCTTCCTTATCCGGATTTGATTCAGTTTTACCTCTTTCATAAAAAGGTAGATTCATAAAGTGAATGTTCTTATCCGGTAATCCTGCAAAACGAGCTCCTGCGATAGCTTCAGTTTTTCTTATGAAACCTTTAACATTAAGGATTTCTTTCAAATCAAGTTGGTTAGGTTCCTTCTTGCTAAGAAAGTCCCTCATTTTTTTATAAGTCGATTCTAGATTTTCAGTGCTTTCGCCAATACTCTTGTTAAAATCAATAGCGAATTCTACAAACCTAAGTACATCATGATCCCAGATTGCCGTATTCCCGGAAGTTTGATAGGCTACGTGAACATTATGACCCTGATCTACGAGTCTGATAAAAGTACCTCCCATAGAAATTACATCATCATCAGGGTGAGGTGAAAAAATTAATGATGTCTTTCTGGCTGGTTCGGCTCTTTCAGGTCGTTGACTATCATCAGCCCCGGGTTTCCCTCCGGGCCACCCTGTAATGGTATGCTGAATCTTGTTGAAAATATCAATATTTATATCATAAGCCGGCCCCTTATCAACTACGAGCTGAGCCATTCCATTATTATTATAATCATCTTCTGTAAGCTTCAATATTGGCTTATCAGTTTCTTCAGAAAGCCAGATTACCGCTTTTTTGATCAATTCCGGAGTCCAGGTACAATCTTTTACCAACCATGGAGTGTCAAATCTGGTTAGTTCGGAAGCGGCATCTTCATCTAAGATAAATTCAACAGTATCTGACATCTGAAGAAATGTAGCAGGAACATCACCTGACATTTCTTCTTCCACTGCTCTTTTAACTATCGGTGCTTTTTTCTTACTCCATGCAAGCAAAACAATTTCTTTTGCTTTGAAAATTGTCCCAATACCCATCGTTATTGCCTTCGTCGGAACATTCTCCTTGCCTCCGAAATCCCTCGAAGCATCACTTCGTGTTAGATCATCAAGAGTCACTAATCTGGTTCCGGAATTGGGAGCAGAACCTGGCTCATTAAATCCAATATGACCTGTTCGACCGATTCCCAATACCTGGATATCCATGCCTCCGGCTTCTGAAATTTTATTTTCGTATTGCAGGCAATAATCATGAATATTTTCTTTGTCTAAAGTACCATCAGGAATGTTTACATTTTCCGGCTTAATATCAACGTGATCAAAGAGATGGTAATTCATAAATGCTACATAGCTCTGAGCAGATGTAGGTTTCATTGGATAATATTCATCCAGATTGAAGGTGATCACATTTTGAAAGCTCAGTCCTTCTTCTTTATGCATCCGGACTAACTCTGCGTAAACACCGACAGGAGTTTGACCTGTAGCCAATCCTAATACAGCATATTCGTTTTTTGAATTCTTGCGTTTTATAATCTCAGCAATGCGTTGAGCCACTTTTATTGAGGCTATATTTTTATCCGGAAATACCTTAACCGGAAGTTTTTCGTATCTGGTTTCTTCAAAAAAGTTTAATCTTTTCATGACTGTATATTTCTTCGGTTAAATAACTTTATCAGCTGTTACTTTATCCAGTGTCTGCCATACTTGCAGCAATCCTCTGGGAACATGAAAACAACCCTTCCATTTTCCACCTTTTAGCGGTAGAGAAACATTTCCCTGGCGATTTAAATAGCCAAACCATTCACCATATGCTGGATCCCTGAAATGTTCCCAGGTGTAATCATGTACAATTTTAAATCTTCTTAAGGCTTCTCCATCCTCGGTCAATTGATAGATCTTTGCAAGACATACCAGTGTCTCAAGATGAACCCACCATAACTTTTGATCCCATTCCAGTTGTTGAGGAGGTTTGTTTTTGATATCCATGAAGTAGAGTATTCCTCCATGCTCACGATCCCACCCGTGGTCCATCATTTTATAGGCCCTGGTTGTTGCTGTTTGAATTAGTTTTGAGTCATCCAGTCTCTTTGCCAGGTCCATAACAAACCACATAGCTTCAATGGCATGCCCGGGGTTTAAAACTCTTCCTTCGAATGAATCATTAAACGAGCCATTTGTATTAACATTTTCGAGAATTAATCCTGTTTCTTCATGATAAAAGACATCCATAACCTCATGAATTGTTTCTTCAATTAAATTATCTACAATGGACTTGTCTATCAGGTGTTCCAATTCCAATGAAAGATTACACAGGATCATCGGCAGTGCAAAGTTTTTCAAATCCCTGGTTCCCGGATATGCTTTATTATATTTCCCCTTAGGATTGTCTCTGCGTTTAAGTATGTTTTCAAATGTCTTGACGGTAATGTCAGCATATTCATCTTTTTGATGAACTTTATATAGAGCACCAAATGCCATCGCTGCAAAACAGTCAGAGAATATATTATATGGTTGTACCAGGGGCCTGCCTTGTTGATTAAGAGAAAAGTACCAGTTACCCTCTTTATCCCGGCCGTATTTTTTCATAAACTCAGCTCCATGAATAGCCATGTCAAGCCATTCCGGATTGTTTTCCACCTTATCGTAGAGAGTTGCAAACTGCCAGACTTCCCGTCCTTGCAACCACATAAACTTATCAGTGTCGAACACTTTGCCATCTCTTTCGAGACAAGTGAAATAACCTCCATATTCAGTGTCTTTTGAATATTTCAGCCAAAAGGGAATAACGTTTTCTAATAATTCTTCTTTATATTTTAAAGCATATCCCTCCATTATCTATATTTTTTTAAGTACTCTTTGTATCTGTTAAATAAGTGCCCTGCTTGTAAGTATGCAGATTGGGGGCTCATAAAGTGAGAAAACTCAAATGTTATCGCCTTATCGTAGCCTGCTTTTCGGGCAGCATCTAATTTAAGTTTGAGTTTTTCGAACTTGATCGGTAAAAACTTAATAGGCATGTCCCGGTCAAAAGTTTCTGCATTTGTCCAGCACTGCATATTAAATTGATCAGCGAGTTCTTTATTGACAGTAAAGAATTCTTCCAATTCATGATAGTCTATATGTCCGTCCTGAAACGCTACTGCATCCACAGCTCCTTGCATGGTTCCGAAAATATCTTCCCATTCTTTTTTATGTTCTTCAACCGATATCGAATCTTGTTTCGATAGGTTGTCAGATGAAGCCATGACAGCCTTTTTTCCATCTATCCATGGAGATATAAAGGTTGGGAGGCCATTGCTAACCTCTTTACATTGCATTCCTAAGTTTTTGAAAGCTTCACCTGCACCTTTTGTTTTTCGGCTTATCTCCATGCTTAAATACCATCCTCCAAAACTTTTGTAGTGACCATATTTTCCCCAGACTTCATCAATGACATACCTGTTTGCGTCTATTTCATAATCCATATTCCCGGTGTCCCAGTATTTACCGCTATCATAAAGACCGAAATAAAATTTCATATCATATTTTTCGGCTAACTGAAGAAACATTTCAACCAAATCGACAGGGGGTGGTAGCATCCTTGATTATTTATCAGATAATTTGAAGGATAAGTAATAAAACGCCGGTAACCAGACCTGATCATAATAACAGTATCTATACCGATGCTTTTCATATACTGGAAATCTTTATCCCACTCCTTTTTACCCCAGTTTTGATGGGGATGTCATGAGATATTTCATCGATGAATGTTCCTGTAATTTTCATTTCTTTACGATTTTATATATTCTTCATCATCCACATCTTTCAATTTGTCCCACCAGTTCTTTTTAAGGATCCATGTTGTAACAATAAAGATGATCACCCATACTAATGCTTTATAGTTTTCCCTGATAATGAAATATATCGGCAATACAACCTGTGCCATCTGCCATACTATCCCAACCAAAATATTTACAGCATCACGCTTCAGGTTTTTATTCGGTTCAAAATCCGGGTTTTCAGCCATAACCTCCTTTTTTATAGGACCCCAGAAACCCCATGGTTTAGTTCTCCTGTAATATTCTTTAACAGCTTCCCGGTTTTCAAGGGGTTTCATATAGGTGCCGATAATTGCACCGAGCAATGAAAAGGCAAAAATTATTGGAAATACATAAATGTCTACGATTTCAGGAAATACAAATAGTTTGACTGTACTGGCTATTAATCCAAATAGCATTCCCCAGAAATAGCCATATCCTGTAAATCTCCACCATATCCATTTAAGCATATTCGCTGCTACATATCCGCCATAAAGTGCAGAAGTTATCCAAAGAGTTAACTCATTAAGTGAGTTTACATTAAAGCCAAATACAATCCCTATTGTTGCCAGCAGTATTGAAGAAAGAATACTTAGTCTGACATACTTTTTGTCGGAGGCATTTGGATTGATATATTTCTTATAGATATCGTTAACGATATAAGCAGGTGCTGAATTGATGAAGGCAGAAAAAGTACCCATAAAAGCAGATAAAAAACCAGCAAGGAGCAATCCCTTAAATCCATCAGGTACGAATTTGTTAATTGCAAGGGGCAAAGTTCGCTCAAAGTCGATGTTTCCACCCATTGCTTTAAATTCTGGTGCCAGATGAACAAGCGCGAGTACGGCAAATCCTGCAATCATCAGATATCGGGGGATATACATTACCCAGATGGTTGTAAAACTCATTTTTGCTGCTTCAGAAGGCTTTCTTGCAGATAACACTCGTTGCATATCATAGCTCGGGACTGGTCCTGCGATAGAAGAAAATATACCTTTAAAGAGCATCATCATGAAAAGGGTTCCAAACATTGAAAACCCATCACTTTCAATTTTTTTATTGACATCGGGAAGGTTTGTATTGCTCCAGTCGAGATCAAGTTCCCATCCAAATAGTAAGTCTTTCCACCCGGGAGGAACAGCAGCATCTATTTCAGCTCCGGTTACTGTGGTATATCCTATATATCCCACGACAAAGCAGGATACCGTCATTATAAGAAATTGAAGAATCTCTGTTGCAACCACGCTGTACATACCGCCCTTCACCGTATATAGAGTTGTGACTGAACAGACAATTAATCCATATGACTGCTCAGAGGATATCTCAAATCCATTAATTGAAAATGCAAGGTCCCAGGGAAGAATAGCTGTGCAGAACTTTCCAATTCCCTCAAAGAAATAGGCCATAAACCCAATTACTGAAACAACCGCAAAGATAACTATTATAATATGTGAAAGTCTGGAACCTTCGCCGTCGCCGAATCTGAAGGTAATCCATTGAGCTCCGGTCATCACATTAGAGCGCCTTAACCAAATGGCCAGGAAGACAAAAATGAATACCTGGTTCCAAACCGGCCAGAGCCATGGAATCCAGGCACTTTTAAGTCCATAAACAAATAAGATACTGACGGTCCACATTGTACCGGAAATGTCGAACATCCCGGAAGCATTACTTAGCCCGAGATAATACCATTTGAGTTTATTTCCACCTAAAAAATAGGATTGCAGGTCTGTGGATGCTTTTTTGGATATATAGAATCCAAGAAATACAATGCCAGCGATGTAAGTGAAAATTATTACTATGTCTATCAGACTTAATGACATGAAAAAATTAGTTATTTGGGTTTATTTTACCTTTAAAATCTATTTCTATATTAAAAGGATCCAGATAATGATTGATTATTAATGCTACTTCCAATCGTGTCAGGACTGAGTTATTTTTTAAATCTTTTACTTCCTCAGGTAATGTGGTTGATTCGATGTCACTATCAATTAATTTCATCCATTCAATCAACTTTCCAAGGGTAATTAATTCACCTGATCCATGTTCGCTATGAAGTTGTGGATAGATATCCTTCAATCCGATCAATAGTTTGTATTGACTGATTGGTTGGTCAGGATAAAACCATGTCTGATTAGCCCATTTGTAAGGGATTCCGGTTCCTCGAAGGATTCCAGTTGCCCCGATTTTCTGAATTAATTCAAAGTGAGGATTTTCTGGCTTGATATCATAATAAGGAATAATATATGCTGAAGAGTTCACAAGCAGTTCCTGAACTTTTCTGATATTTATTTCCTTTGTAGAGACTCCATTTTGTATAGCAATTGTAGCAATTGCCCCTGCTGCCTGTCCAATTCCCAATACTACAGGTTGAAGCCTGGTTGCTCCGTTTGCAATATTAGATACACTGATACTTTTTTCTGCTATTATAATATTGTCATGTGTCTCAGGTATTAATGCGCCAATTGGTACATTATAGGAGGGTATTTTATAATTGATAAAATCTATTTCCGGGGCATTATCGTTTTTGTCATGATGATGATCGATCGGATAATCACCTACAGCAATTCCTGTACGGTATAAAGGTTTATCCTGGTCGAAGGGCGATTTCATATGTTCTGCGGTTAACCTTACCTTACCATGTATTCTTCTCGATTCGCGATGGTATGGTATCATTGGCAGATCATCTTTAGTAGGGTACTCGTTTTTAGCTAAACCGAGATTTCTAAAACCTAATTCGTCCTGAATGAAATATATGAACCTTAAGGTTTGCTGTTTAGCCTCTTCATATAGAACTTCTCTTTTTTCAGTTCCTTCTTCAATTAAATTTAGGTAATAATCATTCCCGCAGTTTGGCCAGTTGATCATATATTTATTATTGGGCAATCTGCCATATTGAAGCATTGTCCAGCAGCTAGACCCTTTAGCTGTGGTTCCTTTAGGGTCATTAATATCACAGGCACATTCAAATTCAGCAGGGGAGTAGTTTACTGGCATTTTAATGGTCATGTCTTTTCCTTCACCATAATCTTTAAGGGTGGCAACATAAGTCAGATCCTGGATGATATTATTTGATTCGGCCGGAGCGATAGATTCAGCGGTCATTTCTTTAGAATCCATTCCAATACTGTAAGGTATTTTTAGAGCAGCAGCTACATCACCCAACTCGGTTCCATCAATGACAATTTGCGCAGTTATTTGAATTTCTTTCCGGCCTTTTTTTGCTGTTACTATCCATTCCTCACCTTCACGTCGAATGTTTTTAAATTCAGTTTCAAACATGATCTTTAGATCAGGATTGCCAGCCATTTTCTGAAGTATTTCATTTCCAACTGAGGGTTCAAAAAGGGTGTTGCTAACCCAGCCAGTTTCGACTGCTTTCGGTCCCCCGTAATAATCGTATAATTCACTTCTGAATTCTCCCCATATTCCTGAGGGCATATTGTGATTACCATCAATGGCAGATACACCTGCTGCAGTTAACATTCCCCCTAGCCATGGAGTCTTTTCAATAATTATGGTATTTATGCCTGATCGGGATGCCTGGATAGCTGCTGCAGTTCCACTTGCTCCCCCTCCGATCACCAATAGTTGTGCGGAACTAGTCTGGGACCGGAGGGAAAAACAAGCTAAAAAACAACAAACCCAAATAAAATATGAATTCACCTTCATTAACCTTAATCTTTCTATATTTGAAATTAATAAAAAATTAAATAAATACCCTATCTTTTTAAAATAAATTATAAAGTTTTGAATACTTAAATTTTAGTTTTATTATATATTTTATTTACTTGACTTATTTTAATATTTTATTGACTTTATTAATTATTGTGGCCGCCATCCTTTTATGAGCTTTATAATCTGGATGAGCATCACAACCGCTACCTGCGTCATCGAAATTTTCTATTATTAATACGGAGGTTTTCCAGTTCTTAATCTTTGCCTGTTCATTTATCTCATCTAAATATTCAGACAGTTTACTAAATGCCGGGAAGTTTTCTCTGTCTTTAATAGTAGGGCCACCTAGTAATAATATATTTGTTCCCGGATACCGACTATTTACTCTTTTTATAAAGCTCAAATATGCTTTAATCCAGTTTTCTTTATCAGGTATCGAATGAGCAAAGTCATTAGTACCTAGGTGAATAAAAACTATATCAGGTTGATATTCCGTGCCAACCTTTTTTTTAAACCCGGAATGTGGTACAGCATGAGGATATAGTTCAGTCATATTACCACTGGTTGATTTATCATAATTCGTAACTAATCCTCTACCAGACCAGGCATAGACATTCAGACTGGCACCTAACTTTTTCGAAACCAAAAAGGCATAAGATTTAGTGAAATCCTGTGTTTCAGGAGAAAACCCACAAGGCGTGTTTTCAGGAATATTCCCATAACCTGAAGTTATTGAATTGCCTATTACTTCTATCTTAACTTTTTCGGGTACATCAGATTTATTAATCTTTCCTGATGTTTTAATCCCAATAAATTCAGTGGTCGAAACCCTAGGCTCATTAATTCTACGTATTTCTATATGTTTATCTCCTTCAGGTAGCTCAATTTTGTAACTGGTTTTATTTTCAGCGGACTCAAAATACTGATTGACCACACCATCTATTATTACAGCATAATGGCCATGCATTAATTTCCCGGAACTGCTTTGTCCGGATGAGTGATCAGCCAAAATTATTTCTAAGTTTTTGCCGTCAGAATTAAATTCAACTCCTGAATTCGACCATGAAAAATATACATGTCCATCTGATCTGACTGTATTGTCAGAATAAATAAATACATGATCATCAGCCGGGTAAAAATTTGACTCAGACTGATTGTTTTTGCATCCAAAAAGAAAGATTAAAGGCAATATATATTTTGATTTAATCATCGTTTAGTCATTGAAGGAGGAAAGTTTTCCTTTTCTGTCGCCCAGTTTTTATTTGGTTTATTACTCATTACAAACTCAATACTTGACCCTTCCATGATTTCATCATGGGTAATGTATGATCGATCAAGAGGCTTACCATTCAGGAAAACTTTTTCCACATATATATTTTCAGCACTATTATTTGAAACATAGATATTAAATCGAGTATTTTTTGCTGTTTTTATAGTTGCATTATTGACTAGCGGGCTACCGATAATGTAATTACCATCAGCTGGATTAACAGGGTAAAAACCCAGTGCTGAAAAAATATACCAGGCAGACATCTGACCGCAGTCATCGTTTCCTGCAAGTCCATCGGGCCCTGTGGAATACATTTTTTTCATAATTTCACGAACTCTTTCCTGCGTTTTCCACGGCTTCCCAATATAATTATACAAGTATGCAATGTGATGACTTGGTTCATTGCCATGAGCATACTGACCTATTAATCCCGAAATATCGACAGAGACATTTTCTCCGGTCATTTCTGAGGTAACATTAAAAGTAGAATCCAGGTGCTTTTCAAATTTCTCATTACTTCCAAAAAGATTAATCAATCCCTGTACGTCATGAGGGACGAACCAGCTATGTTGCCAGGCCGTTCCTTCGATATAAATACCTTCAAATCCATGTTCAGAATAGAAAGGGTCGAAAGGTGAGACCCAACTGCCATCGCTATTCTTACCCCGCATAAACAGAGTTTCCTCATCGAATAATTCTCGATAGCTAGTCGCACGTTGCATGAATTCATTATATATTTCTTCATTACCTAGATATCTGGCCACCTGAGCAATGCACCAGTCGTCATATGCATATTCCAGCGTCTTTGTTACCGACCAGCCGTCTTTGTCTGCGGGAACATAGCCGAATTCTCTATAGAAATCAGTCCCCCTGATATTTTGGTTGGCACTTGCCAGCATTGCCTCAAACGCCTTTTCCTTGTGTTCCGGAATGTGTCCTTTGAGGATAGCATCAGTTAATACGGGTATCGCATGATATCCCGTCATGGTATTTGTTTCGCTTCCTTCCAACGCCCAAACCGGCAAGAGCCCGTATTCATCATAAAAAGAAAGAATTGACATCAGAAAGTCATCAAGCTTTTCCTTTTGAGTGATTGTGAAAAGTGGGTGCACTGCTCTGAAGGTATCCCACAAAGAAAAAACGGTATATCTGTTAAATCCTTCGGCTTTCCAGATCTCATGATTAGCTCCTTTATATTCGTCATTCAGATCTGAATAAAGGTTAGGAGCAATCGTAGAATGATAAAGAGCAGAATAAAATATTTCATTTAATGAATCTGCATAAAGAGTTGCGTTTATTTTATTTAGTTCTTTTGACCAAAACCCTCTGGCTTTCTGTAAATAATTATCAAAAGATATCCCTCCACTATCTAATTGTATCTGCTTTAAGGCGCCTGCACGACTTGCTGATGAAATAGCAACCTTTAGTATTAGTGGTGAATTAGAAGGTTCGAATTGCAGGTAGGCGAGTACTTTTTTACCTTTTATCGTACGACCTGCTTTAATTATGCTACTATCAGCCAAAGCAGTATTGGAAAAAGGTTGTGAAAAAACTGCGGCAAAATAAACTTGTTGATTTTTAGCCCATCCCTCTGATTTTCTCAAGCCAACGATGGTAGAATCGTTAAGTATTTCTATTTCGGATCCTGTTGTTTTATCCCAATTGATAGCAAATCCAAGATCGAAATTGATTGCAGGGGTAGAATTTTCAGGGAAGGTGTATCGATGAATACCTAACCGGTCAGTGGCTGTCATTTCTGCTTTAATCCCATTGTTGAATGTAACTGAATAGTATCCGGGTTTTGCAGTTTCATTATCGTGAGAAAAATTTGCTTTTTGAGGAAAGATAGAATCCGATGCATATCGGGGCATTACAGAGATATCACAAAGATCCCCAATCCCTGTTCCACTCAGGTGAAGGTGGCTGAAGCCAGCTATAGTAGAATCGGAATAGTGATATCCGGAACACCAATCCCATCCTTCAGTTCCGTTATCCGGGCTGAGTTGTATCATCCCAAAAGGAGTGGTAGCCCCCGGATAGGTGTGGCCATGCCCACCTGTTCCGGTGAATACATTCACTCTTTCAATGGGCTCTACATTGTTTGAATTCGATTTTACCGGTTCCGAATTATTTTCAACAGTACATCCCACCGCCAGGGCGGTAAGGATGACTGATGAATATAGACTTAAAAATCTGTTCTTCATTTAAAGGTAAATCTGTCTTCAATTAGAAAGTTGGGAAATCAGCTGGTGCAGGATAAATTGCTCTAAAGAGATCTGGCTGAGCTAAAACCGCATTATAGAAAAACTGCACTTCTCCTTTTACTCCAGCTTCACGGTTAGCCATCACACATTGTACAAAGTATTCCGGATTTGGAGTGTAGCTACCCAGGAAGCTCAGCATGCCAGGGTAAAACTTATCAATATTTTCTTCTCCAACTCTGGCAATCTGGTCAGTTAACAGGCCTCTGTAAACTCCCAGACCCTGATCATCCCGTCGATATAATTGAGGACTTACAATATCGGTATAACCACCTTTTACCCAAGTACCGTAATCTTGCAGATATTCTCTTAATCCAAAAGTTAACGGGCTCGGTGAACTGGCAACAATACAATTTGGATTTGCTGCTTTTATTTGATCATATAGATTACTCCAGTAATTACTTAATATATCAGCTCTCCATTGAACCCAGTTTCCATCCTGATAATCCTGAGGTGGTGCTGCGCCATCATGTTGAGATTTGTACAGTTCGACTGTGTAGTCATCATATCCGCCTTCAGTTGGCATGGCTGGTAAACGGTCGTCACCTTGAATTCCATCGATGTCAGGATAATTGTTAACAACTTCCATAACTAAAGAATTCATGAAACTTTGTACTTCAGGATCAATAGAATTCATCCAGTGAAAACCATTTTTCACGACTGGTTCACCATTACTATTAATTGCAGCCCATTCTGGTTTGAGATCTAAAATAGGACCTGGACTACCGTTATTAGCAGCAAATCCATATTCAAACCATGCAAAAACCTTAATTCCTTTTGCATGCGCTGCATCTATCATTTCTCTTAGTGGATCCCTTCCTTCCAAGTAAGAAAAAATCCTTGTGCCGGTGAAATTTTCCATTACATCAGAAGGATAGGTAGTTTGTGCTTTATTCCATGTTACCATGAAAATTGTATTGAAATTTAATTCAGCCAGACGATCTACAGCATCCTGAATATTTTCCTGAGATAGTAAAACATCACTATCTACATTTGTTATCCAAACGCCTCTAACAGCGGCTTCATCTGGTAATTCATTAATGGTAACTGTATAAGTTTCAGTTGTGCTTCCATTCGGAGCTGTGACGGTGTAATCAACCGGGCTACTAAAATCCTGTGCTGTGCCGGATGCAGGAGATAAAGTTGATCCTCCTTCCGCAGTAACAATAGTAGGAGTTAACGAAGTTAAATCGGTGCCAAAAGGAACTGTTAATGATATAGAATTAGTACTCTGGTCAATATCTGCTGAAAGAAATAAATCTTCAAACTTAAATGATGCAATTGAAGCGTCATTGCTAACCCCTTCATTGACAAATACCGTATATAACTTCTTTGCTCCACTTTGAGCAGTTACAGTATAAATCACATAATTTGTAAAATCTTGAGCCAGACCTGATTCAGGACTGATCGTTGCATTTTCCGGTATCTCTATGGTAGGGGCCAGGGCAGTGACATCAGTACCAAACGGAACGGTAAGGTTAATTACCGATTGCTCATTATCTATATTTCCAACCGATATTGGATTTAATCCTTCAAAAGCGAAATAAGAAATTTCTCTTTCATCACTTAATGCTGGTTCATCATCATCACTACATGAAACAAGGATGATAGAAAATACCATAAATAGCAATCCGAATTGTTTTGCGAATTTCAACTTCATTATTTTAAAATTTTATACCTGTAATCGCTTTTATTTAATTTTATTGTATTCAGGAAAATCAACTGGTTCTCCATATTTGGATTTAAAATATTCCTTATATTTTTTTATGCCCTCATAAAAGAAAAAAACTTCACCATTAACATTTTTTTTCCTGTTATAATTAATCATACTATCCAGAAACTGTTGATCGGGATTAAATTCGTTTACCTGTAAAAGTACCCCTGGATAGAAACCTTTATTGTCAAACTGTCCAAGTTGTTTTTCAAGGATGTTATCCATTTCTTTTTTATATGACTTAAAATCGTAGCGGTAAACTTGTGGGATAATTAAATCGACCACACCCATATTTAACCATGTGGGCCAATCCTGTAAATAATTTTCTTCACTCCAGGGATAAATGCTTGGAGCCATAGAAATTATTAGCTCGGGATCTTTGATTTTCAATTCGTCAACTAAATTTTTTAAAAATATATTTAGTTTGTTAGATCTCCATTTGACCCATTCGTAATCTTTCTCATTCGATGGTGGCTTATTTCCATTATGTTCACTCTTGTAAAGTTCGACTGTATATTCCGAATAACCACCGTTTGAAGGAAGGGCGGGAAGTCTGTCATCTCCCTGGATTCCATCGATATCATAGTTTTCGACTGTTTCAACTATTAAATCGGTAATAAAATCCTGAACCTCGGGATGAAAAGCGTTCATCCACTGAAATTTATTTTTTGAGGTGATCATCCCATTTTTATCCAGGGATGCCCAGTGTGGTTTCGCTTTTATTAAAGGACCTCCGGTAGGATCGTCGTAAGAAGAAGCAAAACCAAATTCGAACCAGGCAAATACCTTAATATCGTATTTCTTTGCCGCCTCAATTACTTCTGCCAAAGGGTCTCTTCCCTGGAAGCGATCCGATATTTTTTTACCGGTAACTCTTTCCAGCACTCTACTTGGATAGATTGTATGAGCTCGATTCCAGGTAACCACAAAGATTGTATTAAACCCTAGTTTATCACAAAGTGCCACTGCCTCTTTAATGTTCTCCTTGGAATCGAGAACTTCACTGGCCACATTAGTTAACCAAACACCGCGAACTGCTTCTACCTCTGGTGTTATGGTAGTATCAGATACCTGCTGATCACTGTTGTTAGAATTTTCAGTGGTATCACAGGCAATAAGGGTCATTATTCCTGAAATTATCAGGAGTTTATATATAGATCTTTTTTGCATTAATTTTTCTTTTACTGCAATTCTGTCGAAAGTTCAAATTTGGCTAGTGCCTGGTTAGTAATCAGGCAATAAACTTCAACTTTGTTTGAGTTTACGATATTAATTGTGACAGCTCCACTGGCATTTACATTTGCAATTTCACCGCTCATAAAAGATTGACTTAAGATTACTTCCTCGGTTGTAACATTCTCAATACCTTCAGTAATATCTATAATGAGTAAACGACTTTCTACACTACTTCTAGGAAATACAGTGGCTAATACTGTTTTTTCTGCAAATTCAAATATTTCAAAATAACTGTTGAATCCATCATACAAGGATCTACCAGTATTTGGAATTCTTGCTACAAATGTTCCATCTAGCGTAGCTTTAGTAAAGTCTATATCGTTGGCGTTAACGTATAAAAATTCACTATCGACATTTAGCATATTAGCATGAGGCCTTGAGCCAAATTTTGTAAGTGAAGGAACTCCTCCAACTGTTATGAGTTCAGGCTCTTCATTAAGGACACCATTCGAAACAGTCCATTTGAATACAAGAGCTCCTCGACCAGTAGGATTAAGGAATTTTCGTCCATATGCTGTAAGGATAACTGCATCACCATTGATATCACCAATCACAGAAAATGAATCACCCATGCGGTATTCAGTATTTGTATAGCTCAGCCAAACCTCAGGAGTTGACGTTTCATTATTCCATTTATATATTTTGAATGTAGTTGGGGCTCCTCCTTCATCACTAGTCCATTCAACGGTATTACAAGCTAAAATTGTACCATCAGCACTGACTTCTACGTCAGCAATTTTAGGTTGTCCCCCTTCGACTCCTGTCATATCCAGTTGGCCAAGAGCTGATCCATTTGATGGATCAAGAATTAATATTTTATCATTATTGTTAGTTACGTAAAGATGGTCGTTTCCGTATGCTAATCCTCTTTCTCCATCTACAGTGAAAAAATCTGGTACACCTGATCCTGCAGGTGATAAATTCCATAATGGAGAGCTTAATACAAGTTTTGGTTTTTCTTCAGGGTCTGCCAGGCTAAGTGCTACCTTCCACTCCTGAACATCACCATTTTCGGCTGTAACAAAGTAGCTGGCTGTATCAGTGAAATCTACCGGAGTTCCACTAGGCGGGGATATTGTCGCCCTTTCTGATATTTCAATTGTTGGGGAGAGTTGTGTTAAATCTGATTCAAAAGGAACGGTTGCTGTTACCAGATGTTCCATTTCATTAATGTTTCCCTCTATGGCAGGTTCAAGATCTTCAAATACAAATGATGTTATGTCAGTCCGTTTACTTTCAAAAGGACCTTCGTTAAATTCGCGTTCATCATCGCAGGAAAATAAAAAAGTTCCAGCTATACAAAGCGTTAAAACATTTCTCAGAGCAATTGAAATATTCATTTTTTATTTGGGGATTAATTAAATAGATTATAATTGGCTGCAGAATAAATCTGCAGCCAATTTTAATTTTATTGATCGATTGTTACATCAAATGCAGCAACACCAAAGTTGGTGATCATTGCATATACAGTAGCTGTTGAACCGTTAACAATA
The DNA here is from genome assembly GCF_005166025.1 of Mangrovivirga cuniculi. Classification (NCBI taxonomy): domain Bacteria; kingdom Pseudomonadati; phylum Bacteroidota; class Cytophagia; order Cytophagales; family Mangrovivirgaceae; genus Mangrovivirga; species Mangrovivirga cuniculi. The sequence continues at coordinate 4,373,484 of NZ_CP028923.1, read as the reverse complement.
ACATCAACACCTCCTGTACCATTAAAGTTGGTATCAATATTTCCTTCTGGTGTAAATGCATATCTGGTTACATTATCTGCGGTTATGTTTTCCCATCCGTCAGTATAATCAATAATGTATAACCAACCTGCATCTGCAGCATTAGCAGTGAAATCAGTAGCTGTAGTTGCAATTAGCTTTCTACCATCTAGTTCAAATGGATGAATGTCTAAAGCAAATGCAAATAATGGAGCATTTTCGCCATCATTTAGTGATTCAGGAAGTTGTCCAACAAGTGATCCGGTAGAAGTATACTCTCTGATTCCAACACCTGTACCAGTAACGATTAAGTTAGCATCAGCGTCTGCAGAAAGCGGTTGAACATCAGGAGCATTACCCATATTAGTAATTCCATCCAATACAATCATTTCAGGAGTATTATTAGCTTCACCGTTAGAGATAGAGAATTTTAGAACTTCGTTTGATTCTGTTCCGAATCCTGAACCAGGAACATAAACATACGCATCAGTAGTGATATCTCCTGCAACGGCAAGGTTTTCACCCAGACGATAACCTTCCGGAGTTGGGTAATTAATTAATAATTCCTGCTCAGCATCTTTGTTGTCCCACTTGTATACATACCAAGGGAATTGATCTGCGCTACCAACTCGTAAATTTGAAGCCAAAATTTTTCCTTGTGAATCAACATCCATTCCTAATAAGAAAAGATTGCCTGAAGCATAATTTTCTTTTCCATCGATATAATCTACTGTATCTCTTACCATGACATCAGTTCCATCAGTGATGTCCAGCACGCGAATTTTGTCATTATTGTTATGTACATATACGTAGTCACCAGATGCAGCGATGTCTCTGTCATTATTAGCAGTAAACCATTCTGGTAAACCACCTGACGCAAGCGTTCTTTCCCATACAGGAGTGATTACAGAAGTAGGTATTGGAGCGACAGTAATAGTAGCTGTGTAATCCTGAGTTGTCCCATCTTCAGCGGTCACAGTAAATGTCACTGGATTAGTAAAATCAATAGTTGTTCCGGACGCTGGAGAAACAGACGCTGCATCAGAAACTTCAATTGTAGGGGTTAATGAAGTGATATCCGCATCGTAAGGAACTTCTGCAGTAATAGTCGTGCCAGATATCGTAGCAGAAACTGCCGGACTAAGATCGTTGAATACAAATGATGTAATATCATTCGAATCGTTTAATACCGGGTCATCATCGTCGTCACACGAAGTGAAGGTAAACAACATACCCGCTGTTAGTACCATAAGGTACCAAATAGGTTTTTTGAACAGATTTTTTGTCATCATGATTCTTAAAGGTTTATTTAAAAGTGTTTATAAATTGTTTATTTAGTTACTTTAATCAGCATCCCACCAGATGTGTGTGGTAGGTAAATCAGGACCTTGCCTCGAAATTGCTTCTTCATAATTTGTATTATTTAAAGCTTGTTCTTCAGCCGGGTAGCGAAGTCTTACCGGAACTTCTGTCCCACCAGTCTCACTAAGGCCATCGGTATTAGGAATTTCATTTAAAACGGGGTATCCAGTCCTTCTATATTCTGCATAAGGTTCAAATCCCTGGTTAATATAGCTTAGCCACTTTTGTGTGATTATTTGTTCAAGAGCAAAATTAGGATTATACGACACGCCTGCACCAGCAAGAAATGCTTCGATTTCAGCGTTTGTAATATCTATTTCCGGTAAATTTTCTACATCACTCTGTGGAAGTCTTGTTTGAAGATCCTCATAAACTGATATCCAGAAATTGATGCTTGATGTAATTCCTTCTTCGTAAAATTCCTGAGTGTTTCCTGAGGTCCAGCCTCGCAATGCTGCTTCTGCCTGCAGGAATTGTACCTCTGAATAGCTCAGTAGTACAGAAGGTGCGCTAGGACTGGATACGATTAGTGATTCCCTGGAAAAATCGTCAACATTGAGTACGTTAATTTCTGATGGATTTAGCCCGTTTTGCAATCCTGTGTACTCACCGGTATTCTCTGCAGGAGCTATAAATAATTCCAGTCTTGGATCATTGTTTTCTTTTAGGTAATCAACAAGCGTATTGCTGGCCCTGTATTCATTAAAGCTTCTTATCAGACTCATTGGCTGAACGCTCTCGTCAAAGTTTCCGAAATCCCGGCCATATGGCATTATAGCTGATTCAGAATTTGAAGCGATTATATTGCCTTCTGCCAGAATTTCCGAGACGTGTTCTTCAGCAACTGCCGGAGCTACTTCTGATAATCTCATGGCCAATCTTAATCTTAAAGAATTGGCAAACTTTGCCCATAAATTAACATCCCCACCGTAGATCAGGTCTGCGCCGTCAAATGAATCTTTAGAAGGATCTAATAATGATTCTGCTTCCTTTAATTCATTTAACATATCAAGATAAATTTCTTCCTGGGGTGTGTATTCCGGGGTAGTGTTGCCTGTCCATGCTTCAAAATATGGGACATCTCCCCACAGGTCGGTTATTCTGTGAACCAGAAATGCTTTCCAGATTCTGGCAATATTTGTTTTATTGGATAGCGTTTCATCTTCTTCTGTCAGGTTGATCACCTGTTGTGTTTGCATTCCGTAATCGACATATGCTTCAGTCCAGTATGCAGTTAACCAATCATTTCTTGTGATGTATCTGTCTGTCTGAAAATAATCGACAGATGTAGCATAATATTGTATGTATTGATTTGTGTATAAATGTTGAGCACGTTGAAACTCGGTATATCTAAGAGCTCCATACACGGTTGCTCGTGTAAAAAGAAGATCTACATCAATTCTGTCTCCAGTGACAGCGTTGTCATTTTTGTTAAGCTCCTCGAAATCATCCGTACATGAAAACGTTACGGAGATAGCTAAGGATAAAAGAATAATATTTATATAATTAAGCTTTTTCATCTTACAGGGTGAGATTTAAATTGAAACCAATACTTCTTGTTGATGGAAATGCGTAAGCTTCGATTCCCTGGTCATTTCCGGCATTAAAAGTTGCTTCCGGATCAAATCCCGGAGTGTTTTTATAGAGGATGGCAAGATTTCTTCCTACTATTGAAAATTTAACACCTGTCAAAAAGGAATTTTCCAGTAAATTTTTAGGTAGACTATACCCAAGAGTTACTTCTCTTAATTTGATGAAACTACCATCGTAAAGAAATTCTTCGGCGAAAGAAGAAGCTCTTCCTCCGACAAATTGCCAGTATTCCTGAGGGTTTACTTCGATGGTATTTGGGTCGCCATTTTCATTAACACCTTCTGCAATATGTCCTCCAGCTCCTGCATACCACTCTAATCTATCGTATTGAGTATATAGAGCGTTACCATTAGCAGCAGCTATTGCGTTTGAATACGAGAAAATGTCTCCGCCTACCCTGAAGTCAAACAGAAAGCTGAAGTTAATTCCTTTATAATTAAGGGTATTGCCAATTCCAGCAAGGAAATCAGGTTGGAAGTTTCCGATTTTTCTAATACCTGCAGGGTCTGGTATTGGTAAACCGTTTGATCCGATAATTCTTTCTCCGGTTTGTGGATCCCTTAAAAATGCTCTGTCAGCATAAATGTCTCCAAATTCTCCGCCTGGTTCAGCCTGAATTCTTACACCAAATTGATCATAAGTTCCCCCTAATTGATAAACATCTACGTTTGGCGCTAATTCTTCAACTTTTGATCTGTTACGTGTGAAATTCACATAAAATTGATGTGTAAAATCTTCTGTCTGAATTGTTGTACCCCGGATTGCTAATTCGATTCCCTGGTTGGTTATTAAGCCAGCATTTATTAGAGAAGTACTAAATCCAGAGGCTTTTGATACCGGGGCGCGAATAATCTGATTTCTTGTGCCAGCATAATAATAAGTGAAATCAACATTAAATTTATTTTGGAATAACCCTAATTCTAAACCTCCCTCATATGATCGGGTGCGCTCAGGTTTAAGATTTACAGGAGGTTGCTGGGGTGTCAGCTGACCAAATGTTTGGCCTCCGTGGGATAGTGTATTCACAAAATATATAAGATCTAACTGACCAGGGCCTAAATCATTTCCTACTTCCGCATAAGAAGCCCGGAGTTTACCAAAGGAAATAGGTCCAAAGTTTGTATTAGAAAAATTATCTGTAAATATCCAGCTCGCTGATATCGATGGGTAAAAATAAGACCAATTGTCTGGTGGCAATGCGGATGACCAGTCATTTCGTGCTGATGCTTCTACAAATAGATATTCTCTGTAGGAAAGAGAGGCAGTCGCATAAAGCGAATGAACCTCTCTTTGTGAGCTAACACTCGAAGTGACAGTGCTTAGCGCATTTTGCATCACGAAAAAATTTGGAATATTTAACCCCTGAGCAACCGTTGCGTTACTCCTGGATTCTCTTACTAGGATATTACCTCCTACACTACCCGTAATATTTAAATCATTGCTAATGTCTTTAAAAGCAGTAACCAGGAAATCAGTATTAGACTCTCTTACCTTACCGTCTGATATTGAAAAGTAACTTTTATCAGGTGTTACCCGATAAATGGTATTTGTAGCATTCCTGTTTTCTCTATAATCAATGTAAAAGTCTGTTCCGGTTCTGATATGAGCTTTTAACCAGTCGTTAAATCTATATTCTAATTTTAAATAACCAATTAATCTGTCTCTTGTATCATTATTGGTATTTAAATTAACAGCCCAGAAAGGGTTTTGCCACGTGTTAATAGTGCCATTTGTATACAATCTCGGTAAACCGTCTTCAGTTCTGAAATCTCTCAGATCATCAAGATTGATTGACCGCGGCATATTTATCAAGCTGTTCATTGGATTATCAGGACTCAAGGTCAGGTTTGGTCTGTTGAAAGCTTCCTGATTTATATAGTTAAGTTTTCCTTCAACTCTTAATTTATCAGACAGTTTTGAACTTACGTTTATACTTGCATTTACCCTTTCCAGGTCACTGTTAGGCATTATACTTTCATTCTTTAAATGAGAAAGTGAAAGACGAACCTGAGTTTTATCATTACCTGCACTAAGGGCAATAGAGTTAGTGAAGGTAGTTCCAGTTTGGAAAAAATCTTTTATATTATCAGGGTATGTTTGATAAGTGTATTCCTCACCTGCCCAATTTACTAATGGGAATCCATTAACTTCTGTTTGACCTCTGGTTCGAGGGCCCCAGCTGCTTCTAATGTTATCGATTAATTCCCCATTTTCATTGTATGGTAGCTGGCCATTAGAACCTCTCCCAAACCGATCCTGGAATTCAGGTAAAATTAATGGGTTTTCAAATGTGAAATTTGAATTAATTTCTACTCCTACTCCCTTTCTTGCACGGCCCTTTTTAGTGGTGATCATTATAACACCATTTTGACCTCTGGATCCATAAAGAGCAGTCGCACTAGCTCCTTTTAATACATTGATTGATTCAATATCATCAGGATTGATGTTTGAAATTCCATCACCATAATCTATGCCGCCAAACTGTCCCGCTCCGCCTTGAGGGTTGGTCATTGGGATCCCATCTATAACGTATAATGGATTGTTATTTCCGGCAATTGATGCGTAACCCCGGATAACTACTTTTGAAGTTCCTCCAGGTCCGGTGCCAGCCTGGTTAATTTGTACTCCGGTGACTTTTCCGGAAAGTGAATTGATTACATTGTTTTCACGAGCCTGGGTTAATTCTTCTCCCTGAACAGATTGAGAAGCATATCCCAAAGACTTTTTTTCCTTTTCAACACCCAAAGCTGTGACCACTACCTCATTTAATTCTGTAGTATTTTCTTCTAACGTGATATTGAATTGATTCCGATCACCAACTTTTACCTTTTTAGGAATAAATCCAATATAGGAGATAATTAAAATGTCTTCTTTTGACGCATTAAGAGAAAAGTTGCCTTGTGAGTCAGTTACTGTTCCTTTTGTGGTTCCTTCGATTTTAATGTTTACTCCGGGAAGACCAAAGCCATCTGTATCGGTTACTGTACCTGTGACGACATTATCCTGGGCAGAAGCAGGTAATATTGACAGGATTACAATTACTGAAAACAGCAAGAATTTTTCATAAGAAATTTGTTTATAAGGGTTTTTCAATCGGTTGTAATACCAGATTAACTACGGTTTTATTTCATAAATATGAATCTATTAAAAAATTTATAAAATAGCAATACTTAATAAAAAAATTAATAAAGATTGTTTCTTCGAGTAATTATTTTAAGTAACGATCTTGCTTTTTTTGGGTGTTTTCTTAAATTGTATGAGTATTTTTGCAAAATTAAATTAACCAGACCACCAAACTGATGTCGAAAACCTTTTTGAAGAACTTAGTAGTGAAAATATTACCGGAATTGCTTATAAAAATGTCCGGATGAAAAAACAGATGATTGCCCACTTTGCAAATGAAGGCAATACTACAATTCCGGAATTATGTAATATAACTAAATTAAGTGCACCGAAGGTTAGTAGTCTATTATCGGAATTGATCTCCGAAGGGATAGTTAAGGATTATGGTAAAATGGACTCTACAGGCGGGAGAAGGCCAAATGTCTATGGTTTGGCTCCTGAATCCGGGTTTTTTATCGGGATTGACGTTAAAAAATATCACATTAACATCGGGCTGACGGATTTTCAAAAGAATATAATTAAGATTGAAGAAAGGCATCCTTATATATTAAAGAACGAAAAGGGGTCTTTACAGGAACTGGTTGAAATTATCAATGAATTCATTGCCGGGTTAACAATACAAAAAGACAAAATTCTTGGTATTGGTATAAATCTCTCAGGTAGAATTAATTATGCAACGGGATATAGCTATAGTTTTTTTAATTTTCAGGAAGAACCCCTTAGTAAAATAATTGAATCTGAGGTAGGAATCAGGGTGTTTCTGGATAACGATTCCCGAGCGATGGCTTTTGGAGAATATTCTGCAGGAGTGGTTAATGATGAAAAGAATATTCTTTTTATAAATTTGGACTACGGTCTTGGAATGGGAATGATTATCGATGGACAGCTATATTATGGGAAGTCAGGTTACTCCGGTGAGTTTGGTCATATACCTTTTTTTGATAATGAAGTAATTTGTAATTGTGGTAAAAAGGGATGCCTTGAGACCGAAGCTTCCGGCTGGGCAGCTTTGAAAAAGCTAAAATCTAAACTCGATGAGGGAAGTAATTCTTTAATTACCAAGAAAGGTAAGCACATTGATGAGATCACTGTTGAAGATATAGTTGATGCAGCAAATAATGATGATACCCTTGCTATTGAATTGATTGAGGGTATTGGTGAGAATATAGGGAAAGGAGTGGCTATGTTAATTAATATATTCAATCCGGAGTTAGTAATACTGGGAGGTGTTTTTGCCGAAACCAGAGAATATATTCAGCTCCCTATCAGAAGTGCAGTACAAAAATACTCCTTAAGCCTAATGAATAATGATACTACTTTCAAATTATCTAAATTGGGTAATCAAGCTGGAGTAGTTGGAGCTTGTTTATTAGTGAGAAACAGGTTACTGGCGCTAGACCAATAACCTGTAGTATATTTAAGATAGTTTTACATCTGGCTTAAATCCCCTGAATCCATAAAATGAGATATAGATATAGCAAATCAAAGGTATTATTAGAGATAATTGCCTGTTTCCAGTAATGTCTATAAAATATCCCTGGATCGGTGGGATAATAGCTCCACCCACGATAGCCATTACTAATAGAGATGAAGCCTGTCCTGTGTATTTTCCGAGCCCCCTTATCGCTAATGTAAATATTGTTGGGAACATTATTGAATTAAAAATTCCAATGGCAATAACACTCCACATAGCTATAACTCCAGTGGCTGTCATGCCAATTAATAATAAAATAATTGCTGCTAGCGAGTAATATCCAAGTGTTTTGCTCGGGATAAAAGAGCCAATGAGTAACACAATTACATTAAAAATAACAATAGCCAGGGTGATTAACGCTTCATTTAATCCATAAATCGAATATACCGCCACAAATACAATGGCTGCGATACCAACAATCCACAGGTATTTCTGAGATTTGTTCTCAGATTCTGATAAAGCGATTGCTCCGAAAAACCTTCCTACCATTGCGCCACCCCAATAGAATGCCAGGTAATAACTAGCTTCAGTTTCATTAAACCCACCGATTGATGGCATTCTTGCAAAATCAATAAAAGAACTTCCGATTGTAACCTCGGCACCCACATAGGCAAAAATAGCTATCACCCCAAGAACCAGGTGCTTATATTTAAGCGATCCGGTGCCTGCCACTATTTCTTCCTCATCAGTGAATTTAGGCAAATGGATGACCTTAAAAGCAACAGCGATTATAATTAAAATTAGCGCTAATCCTAAATAGGGGATTTTAACCGAATCTGCTCCGGCAGTATTTTCTGTTGCATTAAAAATTAACAGTCCGCCTATTACAGGAGCAATGGTTGTTCCAAATGAATTGAAGGCTTGTGCCATATTTAATCTTCCAGAGGCTCCTTCGGGATTTCCCAGTATTGCAACATATGGATTAGCAGCTATTTGAAGAATTGTTATTCCGGAAGCTAAAATAAATAAGGCGCCCAGGAAAAATGAGAAGCTTTCAAGAGAAGCGGCAGGAATAAATAAGCCGCATCCGGCTGCTGAGACTAATAACCCAATGATGATACCATTTTTATAACCAATCCTTGAGATGGGGTCTCCTTTTGAAGCGGAAATCAGGAAGTAAATCAATGAAATCACAAAATAGGCTCCAAAAAATGCGGTCTGTATTAGCATTGCCTGCCATTCCATCAGGTCAAAGACCTGTTTTAATTTTGGAATCAAAATATCATTCATGCAGGTGATGAATCCCCACATAAAAAATAATAGGGTGATGATTGTTAAAGCACTTTTAGTATTGGTTTGTTGAGTATTCATTGTAATTTTTGATTATTCCAAAGTCCTGCAGCACCTAATAAAGCAGCGTTTTCTCCTTTGACAGATGTTTTAATTAAAATGTCCCCATTCCTCTTTTTTATTTCCTGATTTAACGCTTTTTCGAATAAGTGGTAAGATTTGCTGATGTTACCCCCTAATATTACCAGGTCATATTTTGCAGCATCTAAAGTTTGAATTAAAAATTCTGCCAGGTTTTTACCGTATTCTTCAAATAAAGAATGTATTATTTCGGAGTCTTGAGTAGCAATTATTTCTTTAACTCCGTTTATTTTTCTACTGGTGAGTTTTTCAAATTCAGATGTAAACCATCTGGTAGAAAGGTAATCTTCTGCTATGCTCTTTTTAAACGGAGCATTCCATTTGTTTAAATCCCTTCCTTTGCTATCTATATAGTCACAAGTGCCAAGGCCTGTGCCCAGAGTAAGACCCAATAGATTTTTCTCCGGAGATCCTATTCCAAATAAGGCCTCTCCGGTTATAAAGCAAGCAGCATCGTTCTCAAATATTATTTGAGATGGCTTTACATTTAATTTTTGAGCCAGTGATTTTTTTAAATTGGTCTTATATAAACTGTCAAATTTATTTTGACCTTTTATGAGGGAAATACCGTTGACGTAATCAAATGGCCCCGGCATGGCAATACCAATTTTGATATCTTTATTGTTGATCCGGTTTGTAAATGTTGATTTTAATGCTTCTGAAAAATCATCTGTAATTTCTTCTGAAGAAGCCATTGAGTTCACGCTTTTTCTTACGACGGATTCCTCGAGAATAGTTCCACTTAGAATATCGATAATTCCACAAGTTATATGGGTTCCGCCAATGTCCACACCGATGATATGTTCCTGATTAAGCTTCTTGATAATAATTCGATTAAAACAATTTGTTGTGAATATAAAAAAACTAAACTTATTAAAATAATTTATTAAGTACAATTTTATTAATAAAAATATTATTTTATTCTTTTTGATTATTGTTTTACCAAGATCAATAGTGAAAACCAATAATTAAAGAGGTTTGCCAGCCTTTCCGGTAATGATCTTTTGCAAAAGCAAACGCGAAAGGACCAACAGGAGACATATATCCGATTTTCATACCATATCCAAACCTCGAACTCCTATCGCCAGCTAAGCCAGTATCAACATTTGGATAAATCCATTTCATAGGATTTTCAGTATCTAAATAATTAATTATGGCTGTCAGAAATAAATTGTTTTTTACTTCATATTGGATTCCTACTTTAGAATAAAAGTAATTAGCCAGGTAAAATTCTTTTATTCCTCCTCCCCAATATTGGTAGGAGTTAATAATCGCCGGTGTAAAGCCTCCGACAAAATCATATTCGCTAAAATTAAAGAAACCGGTTTCCTGCGTAGAAATTCTGAGTCGGTTCTGATTGATGATTGAAATTTTATCATTTAACGGAATTATCGGGTCAACGTTGACTTCGAGTGTATTAATCGCTGAAGTTTGAATTATTTCAATTGATTCATTGTTTTCATCAATTTCTAAAGTGTCACCAAGGGTAAAAGTTCCATTTGAACCCACTGTTGTAGAAGCAATTATATCTAATTTAATACCTTCAGAAGGAAAGTATCTTTTATTTAAGTTGTTATAGCGGTAGAATAATCTTAATCTAGCATTGTTATAGACCACCTTTGTTAGAAACTCTACATTTTCCTGTACGATTTCAGGTGTTAAATCGGTATGAGTCCACTCGATTCCAAATCCGTAAGTGCTGTTTCTTTTAATGGTAGATTGAAAATTAATTCCAATAATGGAGTATCGATGTCTGAATTCGTTATTGACATTTCCTTCTTCATCATAGAGCGGTAAGTCGTTTCTAGAATGAAGTCCCCTGGCTCTGAATGCAACTTTTTGCTTTTCTCCCAGGTACTTGAAGTAGTCCATTAAATAACTGGGTTGTGTTGCCAGATTGGCTTCAAAAATTAACCTGCTTTTATTGAGCAATAGATTTCTCAAAGTTGTATTGATCACTACCCCGCCACTATTTTCTGTGTCATAATGATATGCAAACCGGAATTGAACTTTAGGCCGTTCAACTACATCAATGTGTAGGCTATAGGTACTATCATTTTTGTTTATTTCGTACCAGATACGTTCAAAATACTGAGTTCCATAAATTATGCTAATTTGTTCCTCTATTTTATTAATGCTTACAATTTCACCCGGATCAATTCTCATTTTTCCGATAATGTATTCATCAGGAATTACTTTGTTACCTTTTACGATGATTTTAGAAATTATATACTCATCGGATATTTTTGGCTTATCTATTTTATTTAAGGGCTCAATTTTCTTTAAAGAATCAGCAAGATTTTTAAACACTTTCTTATAGTCGTTTCCTGCTTTGTTTCCCTGTTCGAGGATTCCTTGAGCTGAGCTGAAACTTCCTGTACTAAATTCTTTTAAATCAGGAGAAATCAGAATGTCACATTTGTCCATTTGTTTTCTGCTGTCGAATGCACTTTTAATAAATGTAGCCTGGGATAAGATTGCCAGTGGGGAATTCAGATTTTCGGCAGGATCGAGATCAGAACTGACAAAGACGCCAATTATAATGTCAGCCCCCATATCCAAAACTTCATCGACTGGCATGTTTCTGACTAACCCCCCATCAACCAAAAGTTTATCGTCGATAGTAACCGGTGTGAAGATCGATGGGATGGCCATACTTGCCCGCATAGCCATTGCCAGAGACCCTTTATCTAGAACAACTGGCTCACCTGTTTCAATATCTGTGGCTACACATTTAAAAGGGATAGGGAATTCATCAAAATTTCTTAAGTCATGCACTGGTCTGGTGAGATAGGAAAAATAATCAAGAAGTGCCTGGCCTTCAATGATTCCCCGGGGAGTAACTATTTTTTTATCCTGGTAATAAAATTCAAGAAGGTACCTGCCATAATAAAATTTTTCTTCAAAGGTGACCCGATCTAATGGGATCTTGTTTGAAAGTAAATATTCCCAATCTGCGGTTTTTGCAATTTCTGCCAGTTCATCAGCCGAATAACCGATGGAATAAAGTCCTCCAATAATACTTCCCATACTCGTTCCGGTGATATAATCCGGAGTGAGTCCGGCTTCTTCCATCGCTTTCAGAACTCCGATATGAGCTATTCCTTTGGCTCCACCACCGCTTAGAACCAGTCCGATTTTAGGTCTGTTTTCCTGGGAAAGTAAATTTAGATGTAGAAATAGAAAGATTAATATCAACGAAAATGGTTTGATAGATTTTAAGACCATTGTAAAGGGGTTAGATCATAAGGTGTTGACTAAAAGTATATTATTAAAATACTTTATTCCTGTTGTATTTCATAGGAGGTAAAAGGGAAAAGATTGAAATACAACCTAAACTCTTTCGGGTAAAGGGTAGGGTGTAATTATGTAATTGATGTTGTTAAGATAAGAAAAGAAGAAAAGTAATCGGTATTAGCTTTAAGGGGTGATTTTTCAATAGCAGAAGAAATAACAAAAGCACAGGCGAGACGCCTGCGCCAGGGATTATATTTTTAATTATTTTTCAGAGATTTGAGCTGTTCAAATTCATCATTCTTTTCCTGCTTTTCGAGCTGTTCTAATCTCATGTAAATTTCTCTATTGTAGTTTTCTACTTTGGACGGGATCAGAAAAATATCAATAATAGCCCAAATACCCAGCCCACCAAAGGTTATCCAATAAAGGATTTGAACACCCCAACGGCCTAAATATGCATAATGACAACCCAGTATGAACCAGCACAGGTAAGCTACTCCTGGTGATTTTATTTTGCCAAATAGAATGTGTTTGTTGTTGATCTGATGTATGTTCATTTTAAAAAATTATAGTTAATAAATTCAAAGGATCCACAATTAAAGGTTTAAAGCCATTTTAAGCAAATTATTTTTCTGATTAGTTTGATATGGATTACAAATCCATGGATAAGGCTTCAGGATTGCAAATCCTAAAGAGCGAAAATGTGGTAGATTTGATAATGTGATAATGCTAGTAAAGAAAATTATTGTTACTTGACCTATAACTTGACCTGCTCCTGGTCTGAGAAATAAATGTGTAAAAACCTAGTAGGTCCGACACTGGTTGAAGTTTAAACTTGGACCGATCTGTAATATTTATCTAAGAATGGAATTTAATATATAGAGAGAGTTTGAGAGTGAGTATAGAAATCAGTGTCCAATCTAACACTAGTTGTAATCTCGCTCTTCACTTTCCACTCTCACTCTGTTTTAGTGGCCCCGACAGGAATCGAACCTGTATCTAGAGTTTAGGAAACTCCTATTCTATCCATTGAACTACGGGGCCAGTATTATATTTGACCTTCAGCTACGCAAAATAATAAAACCAACGCATCTTTGGCAAACACCGATCAAAAGAATTCAAATTACATGGCCCGGTGTTTCTTTGTCCGCTGCTTTAAATTATCATAAGCAGCCTTTGCTTTCTCGTCTATCTTCAAGGGCTCTTCGAAATTTGTTTTTATATCCTTTTCTCTTTGCTCACCACCAAAAACAACATTGAGCTCACCATTTAATAAACCATCGATCGACTCTTTAGCAACCATATCCGGATCATCCATTTCTTTATCCATATCCGCGTTTTTCATCATGGGAGTATCAGTGGCGGTGGGATATACGGTCATTATATGTAGCGGATACATATGAAATTCGCGTCTTAAAGCATCTGAAAATTGCCTTACACCTGCTTTAGTAGCTGCATAAACACTATAAAAGGGCATGGCGATATATCCTAGACCGCTTGAAACATTAATTATTGCTCCTTCCTTACTTTCTTTAAGCAACGGCATCATCTTTTTTGTTAGCAGTATCAGTCCGGTAAGATTGATGTTTATCTGGTTGATTATATCTTCATCCGAAATGTCTTCCAGCCCACCGGCACTGACTACGCCTGCATTGTTAATGAGGACATCGGCTCCGCCTAAATGTTTTTCTACCATTAATACGATTCGTTCGATATCTCTTAATGCCGAAACGTCACCCTGGATAAGGACGAAGTTTACATCGGGGAATTCCTGGGTTAGCTTCTCCAGGGGTTTTTCGCTTCTTCCAATGATCGCGAAATTATTAGCTCCCCTTTTAATGAGTTCTTTCAGAAATGATTTTCCAATTCCGGCACTCCCGCCTGTGATAACAATTTTTTTATCGATAAGATCCATAACAGTTCAATCGGTTTTATTGATAGTAAAACAACAACGGCCGGAGAAAGAATGTTACTTCCCTCACCGGCCGTGATATTTATGAGATTAATAATTTTTTATTCTTCGTATTTGCCATAATAATAATCCGGAATCAGGAAGTTCGGATATATTTCAAGATAACGATCTTTTACCAGTTCAAACAGTTTGTCTCTCATTTCTTCGATATTCTCCTTATTCACAGCCGATATGAAAACCGCAGAAGTGTTTTCTTTATTCATATAGCTATTTTTAAGGTATTCAAGACTAACTGGCCTGGATTCATCTTCCCCATGTTCTTCCTCTTCCCAGTGTTCAAGGTGATCACGGTACTGGTCGATCTTATTGAATACGATCAGAGTCGGTTTGTCTTTGGCGTTAAGTTCAGCCAGGGTTTCGTCAACCACTTTCATGTGTTCTTCAAACGAAGGATGGCTCACATCGACGACGTGAACTAAAATATCTGCTTCTCTTACCTCATCCAGGGTTGATTTAAAAGATTCAATCAGGTTATGAGGCAGCTTTCTGATGAAACCAACCGTGTCTGAAAGAAGGAAAGGGATATTGTGAATAGCAATTTTTCTAACCGTAGAATCTACAGTTGCGAAAAGTTTATCCTCAGCGAGGACATCTGCTTTGGTCAGCAGTCTCATAATAGTAGATTTCCCGACGTTAGTATAACCTACCAGAGCCACCCTTACCTGGTTTTCTCTTCTTTTACGTTGAGTTTCACGTTGTTTTTCTATCTTTTCCAGCTTTTTCTTCAGCACATTGATCTGGTTTCGGATCATACGACGGTCAGTCTCGATCTCTTTCTCACCGGCACCACCACGAGTTCCGGTTCCACCACGCTGACGTTCAAGGTGAGTCCACATTCTTGTCAGACGAGGTAAAAGGTATTCGTTTCTTGCCAGTTCAACCTGGGTTTTAGCCTGTGCCGTTCTTGCTCTTTTCAAAAAGATATCGAGTATAAGCAAACTCCTGTCATATATTTTCACCTTAAATTCTTTTTCAAGGTTCCTTAACTGTGAAGGAGAAAGGTCATCATCAAAAATGACAATATCAATTTCTTCAGCTTTTACGGCTGTCTGAATTTCTTCAAGCTTTCCTTTTCCGACAAACGTTCTGATGTCTGGCTTTTCGAGCTTTTGATAGAATTTGTATTTGGTTTTTATATTTAATGTCGAAGCCAGAAATTCCAATTCGTCCAGGTATTCAAATGCCTGATCTTCATTTTGTCTTTTATCTATTACTGACACCAGTACTGCTGTTTGCTTTACCGGTGCTGTAGAAATCATGTCCATATATTGAGTTCCTTATTTTTTAAGCAAATATCCATAGATTTATTCTATATTTACACTTTTGAACTGTGAGAATAGAAATAATATATGGGGTCTGCAGATCTCCAATCCAAACGTGTAGGAATTGTAGTTAATTCTGCATGGAATATAATCAATTTCAGAAAGGGTATCGTCCTTAGTCTGCTTGATCGGGGGTACAAGGTTTTTGCCTTTGTACCTGAGGATAATTACGCAGAAGAGCTTAGAAAGTTGGGAATGGAAGTGATTATCACTCCGCTTAAAGGAACGGGAACCAACCCGTTTTCAGATTTCCGTTATTTGCAGGTTTTATACAATAAGTTTAGAAAAGTAAAACCGGATATATTGCTTCAATATACCATTAAGCCAAATATTTATGGTGCAATAGCTGCTAACAGGCTGAAAATACCGGTTATTAATAATGTATCGGGTCTGGGGACAATGTTTTTGGGTAAGAAGATCTTCTCAAAACTGGCTTTTCAATTATATAAAAAAGCATTTAAGGATGTTCCGATGGTTTTTTTTCAAAATGAAAGTGATCGGCGTTTTTTTCTTATCAATAAATTAACCACCAAAGATCGTACGATAGTGATACCTGGTTCAGGAGTAGATATAAACCATTTTAAATCTCAGGGAAATGACAGACCGGCCTATAGGAATGTATTTTTAATGATAGCCAGGCTGATCATTGAAAAAGGGGTGTATGAATATGCTTATGCTGCCAGAAGAATACAATCTGAATACGATAATGTAGAGTTTCAGCTCCTTGGTTCATTTGAAGAATCTCATCCGCGAGCAGTTAAAAAAGAAGATCTGGAGTATTGGATCAATAATGGTATATTAAATTATATCAAGCCGGTTTCTGATGTAAGGCCAAAGATTGAAAATTCAGATGTGATCGTTTTACCATCATATAGAGAAGGAACGTCAAAAACTTTACTGGAAGGAGCTGCGATGGCAAAACCGCTAATAGCCTCTGATGTACCCGGCTGCAGGGAAGTGGTTAAGCAAGATATTAACGGCTTGCTTTGTAAAGCTGGTGACTCTAAGAATTTATATGAAACAATAAAATCGTTTCTGAATAAAACTGAGGATGAGCAAAAAGAGATGGGAAAAGAGTCGAGAAAGCTCATAGAGGACTTTTATAGTGAAGAATTCGTTGTAAAAACGTATCTTTCAACTATTGACAGGCTTTTGGCCTAATTGTGGTAATAAAATTTTCAATACGGAAAACACTTTATATTTTTACGTATTAATATTTTTTCGATGCAAAGAATCGCTTTTTTATTCGTTTTAATGACGCTGAGCTCTTGTGCTTATAAGTCACATATTATGTTTAGTGAAATCGGGGCCGGCGAACCATCTCCCTACCTGGCTTCAGCGACTGATAATGCTATGAGCCAATATAAATTGGAGGTTTTTGACAGGATAACTATCGATGTATATACAAACGAAGGTGAGCGAATCATCGATCCGGATCTCGAACTAATTCCAGAAACACGAGGCCAGGGGGTTCAATCTAAACCTAATCCCGAATATGTGATTCAGTCAGATGGTTATGTCAGATTGCCTATGGTCGGTCGGGTTTATGCTGAAGGATTAACACTTGAAGAACTCAATCAATTGCTGGCAGATGAATATAGTGAGTACTATTTAGATCCCTACGTACTGTCATCTTACGCAAATAAACGAGTAATAGTACTTGGAGCCCCCGGAGGCCAGGTGATACCGCTTGAAAATGAAAACACTAATTTATTAGAGGTTTTAGCTCTTTCCGGAGGTATATCTTCTGATATGAGAGCAAATAATATCAGGTTGATCAGAGGTGATCTTAATAATCCTGAAGTATACTTGATAGATTTATCCACAGTAAAAGGAATGACCGAAGCCCAGACACGGGTAGAATCAGGAGATATTATTTATATTGAACCTGTAGTCAGGCCTGCAAATGAAGCTTTCAGGGATGCAGCACCGATAATTGGGACTGTTTCTGGTATATTAACCATCATTTTAATCTTTACAACAAACTTTTGAGAGATAAGAATTACGATATCGGAGTCAGATCTTCAGGAATAAGTGAAGAGGGAAACAGTAGGGGGTGGACTGGGAAAAACTGGCGTCAATAAGCAGAAAATCAATCCCTTTTATAATACTAATCTTTGCCCTCACTATTTCTGCTGCAATATTTTATGTTCGGTATATTCCACCTTTATTCGAGTCTTCTTCCGAACTTAAGCTGGATGTAAAAGATGAAACTTCAGTTCTAACCTTTGGTGTTGATCCACAGAAAAACAACATGAATGCCCTTTCCGGAGAAATGGAATTACTGCGTTCTAAAGTATTTTTTTCAAGACTCATCGATAGCCTTGATTTGGATGTTACGATAAGAACGACCTTTGGAAGTTTAAAAAATGAGGAAAGATATAGAAACAAGCCTTTTCGTGTGGACTACCAGGTTAAATCAGCAGATCTGCATAACAGACTTTTCAATGTCCATATTTCTTCAAAGGAGCACTATACTCTCACTTATGAACTTGGTGAGGTAACTCAAAGATTTGAAGCGAATTTCGGTAAGCCATTAGTCGTAAATGGGGGTATTATTACTTTATTTTTAACCGAACATTATTCCAGAGGGGAAGGGTTTGATGATTATAGTTTTAAAATTAATAATAAGGAATCCCAAATAAACTTTATTCAGCAAAACCTTAAAGTTGAAGCACAGTCGTTAGCAGCTAATACTATTAAAATCACTTTTACTGATAATGACAAGTATAAGGCATATGATGTAGTAAATACGATCGATTCCTTATACCTGGAATACTCACGCGAGCAGAAAATGCAGGCTAATAAGCAAAAAATTGCTTTTCTGGAAGAACAGATGGGGAACACTGCTCAAACGCTAGAGAATTACGAGAATTATTTCGAATCCTTTACAATAGAAAATCAAACGGTAGATCTTCAAAAAGATATGGCCGAGACCATCCAGTTTTTAAATCAACTTGATAGTCAGAAGAGGGCGTTAAAGATTTATCAGATTAAAATTGATAAGGTACAAGCACAACTTGGAAATAATGAGCAACTCGAATTCGGTTCATTAACCCTTGAAAATTTCCCTGAATCCATTACCGAATTAATCGAAGAAATTAATGTTCTGGAAACAGAGAGGCTTCAGCTGCTTGAGAAATATAATGAGAATACATATGCTGTAAGAAAGCTTAATAATGAATTAAAAATTCACAAGCAAGAGCTAAATGATCAGTTAGCTTATCTTGAGAAGAATATTTCAGATGAATTAGGCAGGATAGCAAAACAAAAAGCTGAACTGGGCGGAGATTTTAAATCGATGCCATCTAAAGGAACTGAGTATAATAAATCCAGAAGGTTTTACGAACTTCAGGAGGAAATATACCTTACCCTGGCACAAAATAAAATGGAGTTTGAGATCGCCCAGGCAGGAACTATTCCGGAATTTACGATATTGTCGAGTGCAACATTACCCGGCAGTCCGATCAGGCCTAATCCAATGCTGGCCTATGGAATAGCCATTGTAAGTGGGTTGTTTTTATCACTTGTTTTTGTTGCATCCAGGTATCTTTTACACGACAAGATTTCAAGCCAGAGTGAGTTGGAAAGACTGACATCTACTCCGGTTCTTGGGGTAGTTCCAAATTACAAAAAGGAAAAGCTGGAAACAACACGACTTATTGTCAAAGACAGTCCAAAATCAATGGTCAGCGAGTCATTGAGATCCATACGGACTAATATGGAATTCCTGCATCAGAGCTCCGGAAGCAGAGTCGTTACTGTTTCGTCTACTGTTAGTGGGGAGGGAAAAACTTTCGTTTCTGTTAATCTTGGAGGTATAATTGCCATGTCAGGCTTTAAAGTGATCGTCCTTGATCTTGATATGAGAAAGCCTAAGGTAAACCTAGCTTTTGATGAAGAATATATGACTTCCGGGATGAGTACCTTACTCATTGGTAAGCACGATTTGGATCGTACAATCAGAAAGACAAAACAAGAAAACCTTTATTATATCCCTTCCGGACCTACACCTCCAAATCCTTCTGAGTTGCTGATGGGTGATTCATTCAAAGAGGTGATAAGAAAATTAAGGGCCGAATTTGATGTGGTAATTCTTGATACGCCTCCTGTAGGTATAGTTTCTGACGGAGTGATGGCCATGAAACTTTCTGATCTTTCTGTTTATGTAGTAAGAGCTGATTACAGTAAGAGAAAATTTATAAAAACTTTAAATCGACTGAAGCATATTAACAGGTTTAAAAATATCTCAGTAATTCTAAATGACTTAAGTTTGCATTCCATGAATAAAGGTTATGGGTATAATTATGGCTATGGTTATTATGCTGAGGATGAAGAATCAGGAATCAAGCCACGGAAATTATTGAGATTTTTAAAAAAAGAAGGATAAATAAGTGTTTTCACTTTTCAGATCAAAAAAAAAGATCACAAAGCTTCCCTTCAAAGTTGATATGCACTCGCATATTCTTCCCGGGATAGACGACGGAGTCAAGTCAGTAGAGGAGTCATTAATTGTAATCAGAAAGTTTATTGATTTAGGATATGAGAAACTCATAGCGACACCTCATATTATGAGTGACTTTTACAAAAACACTCCTGTAACAATCAGTAATGCATACCATCAGGTTATCGATGCAGTAGAAAAAGAGAATCTTCCAATATCCATCGATTTTGCTGCAGAATATTATCTTGACGATTCATTTGCAAAAAAAGTTGAAAACGATGAGCAGTTATTAACCTTTGGGGATAATTACCTGCTTTTTGAGACATCCTATATCAATCCGCCGGCAAACATAGAGGAGGTGATATTTCTTATGTTCTCCAAAGGACTCAGGCCAGTCTGGGCCCATCCGGAGAGATATCCCTACCTGTTTGAAAATAATTTGTTTGGTCGGATGAAAGACCGGGGTGTTTTGTTTCAGATTAATGCCAATAGCCTTGGAGGATATTATTCTCCACAGGCTAAAAAGCATGTTGAGAAACTGATCAAAGAAGGTTCCGTTGACTTTGTCGGTTCAGATTGTCATAAATTAAAACATCTGGAATACCTCGAGAGTATTATGAATAAAAAGGCATTCAGAAATTTATTGGAAAAAAAATATTTGAATCAGTCACTATGATTTTGATACTGGGAAGTAGCGGATTAATTGGAAGATATCTGACTGAAAAATTTTCGGCTGAAGGGCATAAAGTTGTTGCAACCTATAACTCAAATCAGCCAGAGGGAGACTTCTTATCTAATCCGGAGAATGTCATTTACGAAAAATGCCCCATAGACGATTACGAAAAGCTGACTGAATTAATTAAGAAAGCTGAATACGTTATTCATGGTGTGGCCATTGTTTCCTTTGATTCTTCCGAAAAAGAAGAAATGTTTGACGTTAACATCAAGGGAACTGAGAATGTCGTGAATATTTGCCTTAAGGAAGGTAATAAACCTCTTTTATTTATATCCTCGGTTGCCGCCCTGGGGCGAAATAAAAAGGCTTCTCTGATCGATGAAACCAATAAATGGGAAGAATCCAGTTTAAACAGTAATTATGCCGTTAGTAAATATCTTGCTGAAAAGGAAGTCTGGCGAGGAGCTATGGAAGGTCTTTCAGTAAGTATAATTAATCCTTCAACCGTACTTGGAGTGTCAAATACTTCTACAAGTTCCATGATGATGGTTGAGATGTTGCAAAAGGGAAGCGTTTTTTACCCTGATGGCATTATGAATTGGGTTGACGTCCGCGATTTGGCAAAGATTACTTATAAACTATACGAGGAGAAGATTTATAACGAAAGATTTATCATTAGTGCCGGTGCAATTTCATATAAGGAGTTATTTAACGAAGCATCATTAGTGTCAGGCAAAAGTTCACCAAAATTTAAAGTAGGAAAATCTGCTTTGCGTTTAGCTTCTGTTTTTGATCTTCTGAAATCAGTTGTTTCAGGAGGATCACGAAAAGTCACCAGTGAAACTGCCAGACTATCAGGGACAAAGATCAAATACTCGTCCGATAAAATAAAACAAACCTTAAATATAGAATTCCGTTCATTGCAAGAGACGTTAAATTGGATTTTAAATAATGATCAAAAGTAATTGAAAAGTCGTATTACAATTACGTCTTTTTTCTTATCTTAAAATCATTAACAATGATATCCTATGGGAGAATATTCACGAATGAACCGTGAAGAGAGGGAGTTACTCAAGTGGTTTGAAGAAAGTCTGGTCAATGACCGGATGTTATTTTTAGAGCTTGAGCAGTTCGAGGAAGTGATAGAATTATACATACAGATGGAAAAGTATGGCAAAGCTATGAAAGCTTGTGAAGCTGCTCTTGCACAGTATCCTTTTTCTGTTGATATCATGCTATTAAAATCTAAGGTTTATACCAGGATAGACAGACTGGATGAAGCTTTAGATATGCTTGATGCAGCTTCAAATTATCAGCCCGGTGATATTGAAATCGCTATGCTGAGAGGGAATATTTGTTCCCTCCAGGGAGATTATGACGGGGCGATCGAAATTTATGAAGAAGCTATAGAAAGGGCAGAGGAGAAAGATGAGTTATATTATAACCTGGGACTTACATACCAGGCGATGGGTAGATATGACCATGCAATCGATGCTTATAAATCCTGTATCGAAATTAATATGCATCATGAAAATGCTCTTTATGAGCTGGCATACTGCCTTGATATGACAGGAAAGCTTGAATCCAGTATAAATTATTACCAGAAATTTATTGATGCAGATCCATACTCTGCAATAGCATGGTATAATCTGGGGATTGTATATAGCAAACTGAAAAAGTTTGAAAAGGCTGTTGATGCATATCAGTATGCGGTTTATATCGATGATGATTTCGCCTCAGCATGGTATAACCTGGGGAACTCCTACATGACCACCGAGGAATTCGTGAAAGCCAAAGAAGCATACGAAAAAACGTTGGATATCGAAGGTCCAAGTGCTGAAGTGTTTTGTAGTCTTGGCAATGCCTTTGAAAAGATCGAAGATTATAAGTCGGCTTTAAAATTCTATCATAAAGCAGTCAAAAAGATAAATTTTATCACGAAGCTTTATTCAGTCTTGCATTATGCCTTAATAAGCAGGAAAAAAGTTTTGAAGCACTTCACTTCATAAATAAGGCAATTGAAATAGAACCGATGAATTCGGATTATTATGTTGCTTTAGGTCAGATTGAATATAAAGCCGGTAATTACAATGAAAGCTTACAGGCATTCGAACAGGCTTCTAATCATTCGCCTCTCAATTTAGATATATGGCTGGACTGGTCGTTTATCTATTATGATTTACAGGAATTTGCTGAGGCTTGCAATATAATGGAAGAGGCAATTGATGAGCTTCCTGAGGAGGCAGAATTGTATTATCGCATGACAATTTATCTATTTTGTGAAGGTAAATACCAGGAAGCCTTTAATTATCTGGAAAATGCATTAGTTTTGGACTTTGAAAAACATACGGTGCTTTATGAATTTTTTCCAAAGTTAGAAACTCAAAAGGCATTGTTTAAAATTATTGAGCAGTTTAGAAATAACGATAATTAATGAATTACGATTTAGACAATCTTCCGAAGAGAACCGAAAAGCCGAGGCAGTATGGATTTACGATGGCGATGGACAAGGGGTTGAGTTTGAGAGAAGTTGAAGATTTTATTGAAACATCAGGACCATATACAGATATAGTAAAGTTAGGTTGGGCAACTTCTTTTGTTACTCCTAATCTTAAAGAAAAGATCAAATTATATAAAGAGGCGAATATTCCGGTTTATTTCGGAGGAACTCTCTTTGAAGCATTTATTGTCAGGAATCAATTTGACGAATATCGTAAAACGATTGATAAGTTTGGTATCGAGTATGCCGAAGTATCTGATGGTAGTATCGAGCTGGATCATGATATCAAATGTGATTTCATTAGCAAACTATCTGATCAGGTTACCGTACTTTCAGAAGTTGGGTCTAAAGACGATCAGAAAATCATCCCTCCTTATAAATGGATTGCACTTATGCAGGCAGAGCTTGATGCCGGATCATGGAAAGTGATCGGAGAAGCAAGAGAAGCCGGGAATGTAGGTCTTTTCAGAGCTTCAGGTGAAGTCCGTAGCGGACTTGTTGAAGAGATTCTTACCAAGATTCCTTTTGAGAAGATCATCTGGGAAGCACCACAAAAAGCTCAGCAGGTTTGGTTTATCAAATTGCTGGGAGCAAATGTGAACTTAGGTAACATTGCACCTAATGAGGTCATCGCCCTGGAAACGATCAGATTAGGACTACGAGGCGATACTTTTGGCCATTTTATTGGTGAAGATGCGACCAGAATAGGAAAATAACTTTAATTAACATATTTCAGAATCCCGAAGTAGTAAAAATTGCTTCGGGATTTTTTATTTTAGCATTTTGATTTACAACCAATAAGAATTTAAATCGATGAGAAGCCTGAAGGATTCATTAATGCTATTTTTTAAAGGTCTGGGAATGGGTAGTGCTGATGTTGTCCCGGGTGTTTCCGGAGGTACTATCGCTTTTATTACCGGAATCTACGACGAACTTCTTGATAGTATAAAATCAATAAATGGAGAGGCTTTCAGGCTTTTGATAAAAGGAAATTTTATCGGTCTATGGAGATACGTAAATGGTAGCTTTTTACTTCCATTGTTTATTGGGATAGGAGCCTCTATTTTTACATTTGCTAATTTTATCGAACATTGGCTTGAGGAATATCCTATTTCTGTCTGGTCATTTTTTTTCGGGTTAATTATTGTATCTGCATATCTTGTTTGGAAAAATCTTAAGAAGAAAACTCCAGGTGTCTTTGTGGCCCTATTATTAGGGATTATAGTGGCTTATCTCATTACCACTTTTACTCCTGCAACAACCCCGGAGACTTACTGGTATGTGTTTCTTTCCGGTTGTATTGCAATTTGTGCAATGATTCTTCCCGGTATATCAGGGAGCTTCATATTGCTCATTCTAGGTAAGTATATATTTATCATGGAATCTGTTAAATCCTTAAAGCTTGATATTATAGCAGTTTTCGCACTTGGTTGTATCGTTGGAATTACAAGCTTTTCAAGATTGGTAAGCTGGTGTCTTGAAAAATTTCATGATATCACAGTTGGTGTTTTAGCCGGATTTATGATTGGTTCTCTTAATAAGGTTTGGCCATGGAAAAGAATAGATGATTTTATGCTGAATGAGAAGGATGAGGTAGTTGTTTTAAAAGAAAGTAATCTTTTACCTTCAACTTATGCTGAAGAAATAGGTGATCCACACTTGCTATATGCCATCGGATTTATGATAATTGCAATTGTATTTGTGTTGGGCTTAGAAAGATTAGCTATTTATTTAAATAACGAGGAGAAATGAGAAAATTTGGTCTTATAGGCTTTCCTTTATCGCATTCATTTTCAAAAAAATATTTTTCAGAAAAATTTACTAAAGCAGGAATCGAAAATACGACCTATGAGCTTTTTCCTATCGAGGAAGCTGCTCAAATGAAGGATCTTTTCGATAATGACGATAATTTGATCGGTTTAAATGTCACTATTCCGCATAAGGAAGCGGTAATGCAATGGCTTGATTCTATAGATGATAGTGCGAAAAAAGTTGGTGCTGTAAATGTGATCAAAAAAGAAAAAGGGAAGCTGGTAGGTTATAATTCTGATTTTTATGGCTTTACCGAAAGTCTGGAAGATTTTACAGATGGAAAGATTCCTCAGAAAGCGCTTGTTTTAGGAACCGGAGGATCATCAAAAGCTGTTACCGCAGCTCTTAGAAT
Organism: Mangrovivirga cuniculi; assembly: GCF_005166025.1. NCBI lineage: Bacteria > Pseudomonadati > Bacteroidota > Cytophagia > Cytophagales > Mangrovivirgaceae > Mangrovivirga > Mangrovivirga cuniculi. Next base: position 4,348,228 of record NZ_CP028923.1, on the reverse strand, counting down.
GATGGGCTGCAAAGTTACTTTAGTTAGCCGTACGAGTGGTAAAGGAGTTATTACCTATGAAGAGCTTAAAAAGAAGCCTGAGATTTTAAAAGAGAACCGCCTGATTGTAAATACCACACCACTGGGAATGAAACCGAATGTAGAACCAAAACCGGATATTGATTATTCACAGCTTACATCTGATCATATTTTATTTGACCTGGTTTATAATCCAAGTGTTACTTCTTTTATGAAAGCAGGGAAAGAAAAAGGAGCTCGGGTGAAAAGTGGATACCAAATGCTTGTGATGCAAGCAGAAAGAGCCTGGGAAATTTGGAATGAATAACCAGATTAAACTGAAGGGGTCATTTTTTCGATATTCTTTTTTTGAAGGAAGATGTTCTTTTTTAATTTGCGGTACGTGTCTTTAAAATTTTTGACATGTACCCTCATTTTATGATGCTCTTCATGCTCAATTTCTTCAGTAGGTAATTCTTCCTCAATAATTTGATGAAAAAAGGTTTCGTGAGAAATGATTTTATCTTTAAGAGCCTTGATCATTCGTTTATGATGAGCGAGGTCATTTAATAGTTTTTCCAAATCACCATTTTGTCCGGTGTTGGAAATCATCTCACAGAGAGAAGTTAAAAATTTTAGTTCTTCCTCCCAGAATGCAATGTCACCAAGCCACACCTGGTGTTCTCTATGCATTATTTCAATATCCGTCAGCGCTGTCATGATCCATGATTTTAATATTATAATTTACTAAAATCGGCTCTCATATCAAATATTGAAACAGGTCTTGTTTTTCATTTAAGTATTCATAGGTGATATTATGAGAATCCATTCTATTGAGTAGACCCTGAAAATCATCCGCATTTTTGAGTTCAAGGCCTACCAGAGCAGGGCCCTGTTCCCGATTATTTTTTTTTGAATATTCGAAATGAACAATATCATCTCCGGGACCTAACACATTAGTAAGGAATTCTCTGAGGGCACCAGCTCTTTGTGGGAACCGGACAATAAAATAGTGCATTAAGCCTTCATACAACAATGCTCTTTCTTTAATCTCCTCTGTTCTGGTAATATCATTATTACTACCTGAAATGACTGCAGCAACAGTTTTACCTTTTATTTCGTCTTTGATCTGATCTAATGCGGCAATCGTTAATGCTCCTGCAGGCTCTACGATTATTGCATCGTCATTATAAAGGCCAAGAATAGTTGAGCATATTTTTCCTTCCGCAACTGTAAGCACCCTGTCTATGTTATCTTTCAGGATCTCGAAGTTAAGATCTCCAATTCGTTGAACCGCTGCCCCATCGACAAACTTATCGATTTTATCCAGAGTCACTACTTTATTTTTATCCAGAGACTTCGAAAGTGATGGAGCTCCAAGAGGTTCAACACCAATTATTGTTGTGCCTGGCGACAGTGTCTTAAATACAGTTGTAACACCTGCTGCCAATCCGCCGCCACCCACAGGTACAAGTAAATAGTCTATTTCGCCCGGGCTATCCTGTAATATCTCAAGCCCGATGGTTCCCTGTCCTTCGATGATCTCTTTGTGATCAAATGGCGGTATAAAGGCCATTTTATTTTCTTCGCAATACTCCTTGGCCTGTTTATATGCATCATCGAAAGTGTCACCTTTTAAGAAAAGTTCAACATTATCTTTACCAAACATCTTAACCTGGTTTACTTTCTGTCCGGGAGTTGGCTCAGGCATAAAGATTGCAGCTTTAATTCCTAATTGAGCACATGACATCGCCACACCCTGGGCATGATTCCCGGCGCTTGCACAGACAACACCATTTTTCTTTTGGTCTTTATCAAGTTGTGAAATCATGTTATATGCACCTCGTATTTTATAAGAGCGCACTGTTTGCAGGTCTTCTCTTTTTAAAAGAATCGTTGCATCAAAACGCTCATTTAGCCGTATGCTTTCAGTTAAAGGTGTCTCTTTGACAACTTGCTTTAATCTGAAAGCAGCTGCTTTTATATTTGATAAAGTGACTGTTTCTTTTTTGACATCAGCTTGCATAATAACAGATTATTAAAAGAATAGAGCGTGATTGATATCTTTTGCTGAGGGAAAATATCAACCAACACTCTATATGAGGAAAATTGTAAATATTAAGATTCTATAGGCTGCTTTGCATTTTCAGGTCTTAGTTTTCTGACCTCTGCACCTGCCTGCCATAATTCAGAGTTGTGAAGTTCAGATAGTTCTTCTTCGAGCTTCTCTCGGTAATCAGGCTGACTGTTTGAATCAATCGATCGCTGAGCCTCTTCACCTGAAGCTACACTGTCGTATAGTTGATTAAAAACAGGTTTAACGGCATCTCTGAATTTGTCCTTCCAATCCAGCGCTCCCCTTTGAGCAGTTGTACTACAGTTAGCATACATCCAGTCCATGCCATTTTCTGCTATAAGAGGCATCAAAGACTGAGTAAACTCTTCAACAGTTTCATTGAATGCTTCCGATGGTGAATGACCTCTTTCCCTTAAAACAGTGAATTGAGCTTCGAATAATCCCTGGATAGCCCCATTAAGGATCCTCTTTCACCTGTAAGGTCACTAAAAACTTCTTTTTTGAATGTTGTTTCAAATAAATAACCCGAACCTACTGCAATACCCAAGGCATGGGCTTTCTCATACGCTTTACCAGTGGCATCCTGGTGAACTGCATAGCTAGAGTTCAAACCTTTACCTTCTACAAATAATCTTCTTAAGCTTGTTCCTGAACCTTTAGGAGCAACTAGGATCACATCCACATCTTTTGGTGGTACAATATTGGTCCTGTCGCTGTAGGTCACAGCAAACCCGTGAGAAAAGTAAAGTGTTTTGCCCGGTGAAAGATTCTCTTTGATCGTTGGCCATACTGCAATCTGAGCTGCATCAGACAACAGGTAGCAAATGATTGTTCCCTTTTGTACAGCTTCTTCTATTGAGAAAAGGTCTACTCCGGGAACAAACCCATCTTCAACTGCTTTATCCCAGCTCTTACTGGGCTTTCGCTGACCGACGATGACTTTTATACCGTTATCTTTCATGTTCAAAGCCTGCCCTGGACCCTGAACTCCATATCCAATAACTGCAACAGTCTCATCTTTTAAAACGTCTTGTGCTTTTTCTAATGGGAATTCCTCTCGCGTAACAACTTGTTCTTCTACTCCACCAAAATTAATTGTAGCCATGTTATTTCCGATTTAATTTTAATTTTTCTATTTAATTATGATACCAGACTCAATGCTTCCATTTCCTCAAGAAATGAAACAGTTTGTCTTTTTGATTTAGATATTGCTATCCGACCTGACTTGATAAATTCCTGTACATCAAAAGGCTTCAGCTGTTCCAGCAGACTGAGTATCTCGTGACTATGACCGGTTTTTTCAATGATCGTATATTCTTCTCCAACTGTTAGTACCCGTGCTCCACTGCTTCTTACCAGGTTTTCTATCTGGTTGCTGGAAGTGAGCATTTTAGTTGGTAATTTATATAATGCTATTTCCTGATAGTGTACCTCGTTTTCTTCGTACAAAAAGGCACCCAGGACTTCTATAATTTTTCTTATTTGCTTTACTACTTTTACTGCTTTTTCATGCGTGCATCTCACTACTATGGTAAATCGACTCACACCATGAACTTCAGTTTCTGAAACATTGATCGCTTCAATATTTATCTTTCTTCTTGTGAAGATTATTGTGATCCTGTTTAGTAAACCAGATTTGTTTTCAGTTAGGATCGAAAGCGTAAATTCTCTGTTTTCTTCCTTTCTCATATCTTAACCCAATAATATATTAGAAACTGACTCACCGGTAGGGATCATAGGAAATACATTTTCTTCTTTTTCCACTTCTACCTCTATTAAGTAAGGACCCTCGTGAGCCATCATTGCTTCCAATGATTCCCTGAGATCTTTTCTTTCCGTAACCTTTTTGCCTTTAATGCTATATCCTTCGGCGATTTTTATAAAATCAGGATTAGTCATCTCTGTACTGCTATATCTTTTGTCAAAGAAAAGCTGTTGCCACTGACGAACCATTCCTAGAAAATTGTTATTAAGAATTACAATTTTCACAGGGATATTGTATTGAAATATCGTCCCGAGTTCCTGGATGGACATCTGAATTCCTCCGTCGCCTATAATGGCTATTACTTCACGGTCATCCTCTCCAAGTCTTGCACCGATAGCAGCAGGTAAGGCAAAGCCCATTGTGCCCAGTCCTCCTGAAGTGATGTTACTTCTACGACTTTTAAACTTATAATACCTTGAAGTTACCATTTGGTGCTGGCCAACGTCTGTCACTACTACCGCATTACCTTCAGTTATATTTGAAAGTTGCTCTACCACCTCAGCCATTTTGATCTGACCACTTTCGGGGAACTTTTCTTTCTTTGCTATTTTTTCATATTCTATCTCTTCACATTCCCGGAATTCCTGTAGCCATTCGGAATGAGTATTTGATTTTACATGCTCAGTCAGCGCTTGTAGTGCATCTTTAGCATCTGCATGGATTGATACATCCGTTTTAACATTCTTATCTATTTCAGCTTCGTCGATCTCAATATGGATTACTTTAGCTTGTTTTGCATACCTGGTAAGATCACCGGTTACACGGTCATCGAATCGCATACCAACGGCTATTAATACATCACATTCATTTGTTTTAATATTAGGACCGTAGTTTCCGTGCATCCCCAGATACCCTACGTACAATGGATGATCGGGTGGAAATGCAGATAATCCAAGCAATGTGCTGGCTGCGGGTATCTGTGCCTTTTCGGCAAAACTTAAAAGCTCTTTCTGGGCATCAGATAAAATAACGCCTTGACCGAATACAATATATGGTTTCTTTGCTTCATTTATCAGACTGGCAGCTGCCAGAACTTCCTTAGGCTTGATAACCGGCTTAGGCTGATAACTTCTGATATTGATGCATTTTTTGTATTCGTAAATAAATTTACTAACCTGAGCATCCTTTGTGATGTCAATTAAAACCGGTCCGGGACGCCCGCTTTTAGCTATGTAAAATGCTTTTGCAATAACTTCAGGGATCTCTGAAGCATCAGTAACCTGGTAATTCCATTTAGTTACAGGCATAGATATACCAACCACATCAGTTTCCTGAAATGCATCAGTTCCAAGTAGTGGAGCAAACACCTGCCCTGTTATACATACGATAGGGGTAGAGTCGATCTGTGCATCAGCTATACCAGTAATCAGATTAGTTGCACCGGGACCTGAAGTAGCAAGGCATACACCTGGTTTACCCGAAACACGCGCAAATCCCTGGGCTGCATGTACAGCTCCCTGTTCGTGCCTTACCAGGTAATGCTTAAATGTATCCTGAAAATCATAAAGAGCATCGTAGACCGGCATAATTGCCCCACCGGGATAACCAAAAACGGTATCAATCCCTTCATTTATCAAAGATAAAGTAATGGCCTGGGCACCGGATATTTCCGTGCCTTCGAACTGATTTATTTTTTCAGGTTTGCTTATTTCCGTTGCTGTTTCCATAATTAACTATCGGTTACGCAGCCTTGATCAGCCGGTGCTACACTTTTTGCGTATTTGTATAATATTCCTGATTTTTTCTTAAGAGGAGGTGCTGTCCATTCTTTCCTTCTCTGTTTAATTTCTTCTTTGGTGAGATCGGCAGAAATAGTTTTACCAATACCATCAATTGTAATTTTATCCCCATCCTTTAATAAAGCGATCAATCCGCCCTCCTGAGCTTCAGGTGTGATATGTCCCACTACAAAACCATGAGTTCCTCCCGAGAAGCGGCCATCAGTAATTAGGGCAACTTCTTTTCCGAGCCCTGCACCCATAATAGCTGAAGTTGGTTTTAACATTTCAGGCATTCCCGGGCCACCTTTAGGGCCTTCATACCTGATCACCACCACATCTCCAGCTTTTACTTTTCCTTCTCTGATCCCATCATTTGCTTCATATTCACTGTTGAATACTCTCGCAGTACCTGTAAATTGCTCACCTTCTTTTCCAGTTATTTTAGCAACTGCACCATTTTCAGCCAGATTGCCATGAAGAATAGCAAGGTGGCCTTCCTTTTTTACCGGATTATTTACAGAATGTATTATTTCCTGACCTTCTTTAAGAGGAGCTACTTCGCTGAGGTTTTCAGCTAATGTTTTACCGGTTACAGTCAGGCAATCACCGGTAAGCAATCCTTCAGAAAGAAGCATTTTCATCACTGCGGGGGTTCCGCCTACCTTATGAAGATCTTCCATTACATATTTTCCACTTGGTTTAAGGTCGGCTAGAAATGGAGTTTTACTACTTATTTCTTTTATATCATTGAGGGTAAAAGGAATTTCAAAAGCTTTTGCAACAGCAATCATGTGCAATACCGCATTGGTTGATCCTCCAAGAGCGATGATCAATCTAAAAGCATTTTCAAAGGACTCTCTTGAAACAATATCCCTTGGTTTCAAGTCCTTTTCAAGAAGTAATTTTAATGCTCTTCCGGAATTCAGGCACTCATCAGTTTTTTCGGTTCCTTCTGCAGGATTTGATGATGAATATGGTAGGGTCAAGCCCATTGCCTCCATTGCAGAAGCCATGGTATTTGCAGTGTACATTCCGCCACAAGCACCCGGGCCCGGACAAGCATTCATTACCACACCCTCAAATTCTTTTTCGTCTATTTTACCGGCAAATTTTTGCCCTAAGGCTTCAAAAGCAGAAACAACGTCCAGCTTTTTACTTTTATAACATCCTGGTTTAATAGTTCCGCCATAAACCAGTACTGCCGGACGATTAAGTCTACCTGCGGCAATCATTGCACCAGGCATATTTTTATCACATCCGACTACAGCAGCAAATCCATCATAATTCATTCCGGATACCACGGTTTCAATGCTGTCAGCAATGATATCTCTACTTGGAAGGGAGTATCTCATACCATCCGTTCCCATGGAAATTCCATCGGAAACACCTATGGTATTAAAAATAAGACCAATAAGATCTTTTTCTAAAGTGCCTTTTTTTACTTCGGCCGCAAGATCGTTTAGATGCATGTTACAAGGGTTTCCCTCATAACCTGTGCTGACTATTCCAACCTGTGGTTTTCCCAGATCTTCCTTCGTCAACCCAATCGCATGAAGCATAGCCTGAGCTGCCGGTTGCGTAGGATCCTGCGTAACCGCTTTACTGTATTTGTTTAATGTCATTGTGTTTGTTAAACCAGGTTAAATGCCGTTAGATGATCTTTGGTAACTTTTCTGCGGTACATTAAAAACAGACTGTACCCAATGCTTTCCTTCCATGGAATTCGCATTTTCCTGCCTTCAATGGATTTAATTCCAGTTACCTCTATTGCTGTGCCTGTAAAAAATGCACTGTCAGCATCGAGAATTTCTTCCGGCCTGATATCTTTCTCTACAATCTTAAATCCGGTTTCATTCGCGAGGTCTATTATCGTTTGCCTGGTAATTCCCGGCATTATATATCCTTTTTTCGGAGTGTATAACACTTCATCCTTCTCGTAGAAGAAATTTGCAGCTGGACCCTGGGCGATATATCCATTCATATCGAGCATCAATGCTTCATCATAGCCTTTGTCTCTAGCGTCGTTTGATGCAAGTATGGAATTAACATAATTCCCTACTACCTTCGACTCAATATGAGCACCTGCAGGATTTAATTTTTCGTACTTACTGATGTTAACATTTAGCGGTTCTTCTCCCAGGTAATTATTCCATTCCCATGCTGCCATCAAAAAATGAGCCGCAGGCGCTGTTCTCAAACCCATATAAGGGCCAGCGTAGATCAATGGCCTGATATATGCATTTTTTAGCTTGTTCTTTTTTAGCAGTTCGTAGGCTAGTTCTGTTAGTTCTAAAGAAGTAAAGGGGAAATTTAAATGGTGCTTTTTTGCAGAATTAATAAGTCTGTCAAAATGCCTGTTCGGTTTGAAAATTTTTGCACCTTCGTCAGTTTTGTAGGCCCTCATCCCCTCAAATACCCCCAGACCGTAATGCATGGTCTGATTGTATAGACTTACTTCGGCATCTTCTGCTTTTCGCCACTCGCCGTCAAATAATACGATGCTTTTTTTAGAGAAATACATATATCCTTCACGTTTATTATGGAAACAATCTTCTTAAAATAAAAAGCCGTCTCTGTTGGGAGAACGGCTTTTGATACTGCAATAACATCCCCCTGGTCAATGTCCTCCGACAATGATCACAATGTTTATCAGGATAATCAGGATGTTATTTGCTTTCATCATTTCAATTTAACCTTTATGCTTAATACAATATTAAGTGTTGGCGTTTACTCTAACAAGCAAAATATTAGTTTTTTATTTTAAATAAATGCAGAATATTAATTTACTAACGGTTGTTAGTGAAGAATATAATTTTAAATTATTAAAAATAAGACTCAATATTGAATATGTGTTAATTAAAGTCGTGGTGTGATTGGCAGAAATGAAAACTTTGTAAAAAAACATCGCAAACGTAATCGTATTAGGAATTATATGCCTAACGAATGTTTAATCACATGATTTTTACTGATTTTCTGAAAGTTTAGCTACCTGAAAGGATTTCTTTTCCGTGTGGCCACAGTATTTGCATCTAAAAGATTTGATTAGTTTCCCTTCAGAGGAAAGGCTGGGAGGGACGACAAGATCTTCTTCTTCTACTTTAAATGTATTGTAATTGCATTCCGGGCATCTTGAAGCAATAAGATGGCCCTGGTATTTTTCTATCATTGTATATCCCGTTTCTTCATCGATCCAGACATCGTAATCAACAGAATAAACATTTTCTTCGGTCTGCATACCTTCATCAAGGTAGACGTCCTCTTCATCCTCATCAAGTAATTTCATCATCCGACCGGTTTTTGGAGAAACTCTTGGTTTATATCTCAATCTTTTTAATCGTTTTTCAAGATGAAACGGATAGTAATATTTAAGATATGATTTAATGACTACGCTCAGTATAAGCCCGGTCATTACAGTGAGGAAAATTCTTACAAGCCACCACAACAGGTCTGCTCCTTCAAAAAAAGTATTTACAAAAAAAGCAAGTGATATGATGACAGAATATAGTCCATATTGTAAAGTTCGAACTTCATTTTTGCTGATATATTCGTATGCTTGTTTTGGTGATAGAAAAAAATTCACCTTTATGAGGTGGTAACCAAAAATAATTAAGGCAATTCCAAGAAAAACCAGCCCACTAATAGCTAAAAAATCAGTCCACTCTTCAAACATGAAAATTCAGTTTTATATGATTCGACCGAAAATAGCAAAAAAAATAATAGCGGGAAAGTAATAATTCAAACCCGCTATTAAATTTTGTTATATTAAGGTTTTGAAGAAGATTCTTCTGATGGAGTTTGACCCTTCTTAAGATTGTTATTTAAATAATTTGTTATCATTTCAAACAAATGCAGCCTTGTGTTTCCGCCATATATCCCATGGTTTTTTCCAGGGTAGTAAAAAGAGTCAAATTGCTTACCCTGTTTGATTAGTTCATTTTGTAGATCAACCGCATTCTGAAAATGAACGTTATCATCAGCCGTACCGTGAATAAGTAAATAATTGCCTTTTAATTTTGAAGCATGAGTAATCGGACTGTTATCATCATAACCAGAAGCATTATCTTGTGGCCGCTGTAAATATCTTTCTGTATAGATGGTATCATAATACCTCCATGTGGTTACAGGAGCTACTGCAACGGCAGTATTAAAAACATCATTTCCAATAAATAAACATAAAGAAGCCATGTAGCCGCCATAGCTCCATCCGAATATGCCGATTCTTGACTCATCAACATACTCTTTTTTAGCCAGGTATTTTGCCGCATAGATCTGGTCTTTTACTTCGTATTTACCTAAATTTTTATAGGTAACATGCTTAAAATCTTTTCCTCTTCCACCGGTTCCACGGTTATCTACACTTACCACAATATAACCTTGTTGTGCCAGGTAGTGAAACCATCTTTCTCTGGAACCACCTGCTCTGTTCGTAACCGTTTGACTTCCCGGTCCGCCATAAACATACATTAAAACAGGGTATTTTTTATCCGGATCAAAATCTGCAGGCAGGATTTCGTATCCATTTAGCTTTACGCCTTCAGGCGTTTCAAAAGAAAAGAAAGAATGTTTACCCTGATAATATTTCTCATTTACCTTCTGTAGTTTTTTATTGTCTTCCAATACGGCCATTGGTTCATTTTGACCTGATTTATAAAGTCGATATAAGCCTGGATGATTAACAGATGAATAATTGGCTATATAATATTCAAAGTCCGGGCTAAAATTAGCTCCATGCCAGCCGCTTTCTTCAGATAATTGCTTTTTCTTTTTTCCGTTTATTTTAATGCTGTATAAATGGTTTTCAAGAGGTGAAACTTCCCTGGAGGTGAAATAAAGAGTTTTAGTGTTTTCATCATATCCATATAGTGTTGAAACTTCCCACTCTCCCTCAGTTACCTGTCTTATTTCATTCCCCTCCATATCATAGAGATAAATGTGTTTGAATCCTGATTTTTCACTAGGTTTCAAAAATTGCTCTCCATTAGCCAGAAAAATTAATTCATCTGTGTATTCAATATCTACGTAGGTATCACTAGTTTCCTCAAGGATAGTCTTTGTTTTACCTTCATCAATAGCTAACATCAATTCCATATGGTTTTGATGTCTGTTTAATCTGATAAAGGCAAGATCAGAATTAGGTGTCCAGTAAAATCTTGGGATATAAATATCCTTTTCCTCACCAAGATCTATAGAGGTATTATTACCGGAGTTTACATTGTAAACAGACAGGCTAATCTCACTGTTTTTTTCTCCTGCTTTAGGATACTTAAATTTATAGTCTTCAGGGTATAATGGTCCCCATTTTTGCATGTTATATTCTTTGACATCTTCTTCATCAAAGCTTAAGTAGGCAATACTCTCGCTGTCAGGAGACCATTTGAATGCTTGAGCAAAACCAAATTCTTCTTCATAAACCCAATCGGCTGCTCCGTGAATCAACTTATTGAACTCACCATTTTCAGTAATAGCAGTTGTTTCTTCAGAAGAAATATCAAAAATGTATAAATTATTTTCTTTGACGTAAGCTACTTTTTCGCCATTTGGAGAATAGGTCGCATAACTGATTTTTTCACCTTTTTCTAATGGTAGAAGTTGTTTTGTTTCTCTGTCGTATAAGTAATATTCAGCCTTATACGATCTTCGGTAGATTGATTCTCTGTTAGACTGCAGTAATAATTTTGACTCATCAGCACTGAAAGAATAGCTACTGAAGTTTAGTGTATTACCATCTTCTAATTTTAGATCTTTACTATCTACTATCGTTTCAACTACTTTATCAGATAGGATGTCTGATTTAACAATTTGTCTGCCATTTTCAGAAGAAACTAATTTAGAATAATATCTACCATCGTTCATCCAGTTTATTCCATAAACACCATTAGGTGAAAATTTTCTGCTGTGATGGATATCCTCAAGTGTTAAAGGTTTTACCTGTGCATTAATAAACAGAACAGGTAAGCATAAAAGTAAAAACAGAGAAAAGTGCTTCATGATTATTTTATAATATTACTTAGAATTGTATTATTTTTAGATTAATTAACTGTCTAAAGTACTTCATTTAGACTTTAATTTCAATATTTTTAGAGGGTAAAACCTTTCAATGTATGTTAGATAATAAAAAAGGAGTTGAATTTACTCAACTCCTTAATTTTTGAGATATTTTGTATTTTAATGACTTTGAATCCAAATCCGAAGTGGATCCCAGAACACAGAGTTGGCATTGTCTGCCATAAATAAATCAGCATGTCCAAAGTCTAATTCAGGATTGTCTGGGAAAAACTCAATCATGAGATTTTCTATCTCAGAACTCGATGTTAGGGTAGGTGTTAAGAAAGTTGATTCTCCGCTACCTCCATGTGCACTCACGTTGAGTATGGGTAAGTTTATGTCCTCCAGATTTTGATCGATGAACGTTGCTTTTTCGCCGCATTCACATTCAAACATATCTACCAGAATCTGAAATGGCATATAGGGCCCTGAATCGAAATCAGCAAGGAGATTTAACCATCTTTCCTTTTCAGTAAAATTAAGATCTACAGGGATTGGACCATTGTAAACTCCTGCAACAAAATGCCATGTTGGTGTTGAAGACGGACCTAAAGCATAAGTATTGGCTCCAACAAATAGTATGAATTGAAGATTAGTGAATGAGGGAATTGCAGGAGAAACACCATTTGGATCATTTATTGCTAATTGAGCTAGAGGACTTAGTCCAAGAGCTCTGAAATAAGTTCCATCTTCTATTGCATTTGCTGCTTCTGCTCCTCTTACACAAGAAGTTTCCCGGGAAGCAGCATATTCTTCACTATATTTAATCGGCTGGTCTACAGGTATTACACCTTTTATATTTCTTCTGGCGCTGTTGATAGTAGTTTCATATCCAGCTGCTCCATATAATACTGCCGAACCATAACTAAATCCCATAAGATTCATCTTTCCAAATCCCTGTTTGGTAATGCCACTTATTATCCGTGCTATTTTCATAGCTTTATTTAAGTGCTGGACATCTCTTTTAATACCCCAGTCTTTCATAAAACTCAGGTCGGTGGTTTTTTCAGGTACCCTGGTCCATGCCATGTCAATTCCCCAGACATCTACATCTGATTTGGCGAGAAAAATCGGCAGGGAAGTGGTTTCAGAAGGTATGGAAGCACCTGCTCTTAGAAAAATATCGGTAAAATTTTGATTAGCCCCATGGACCATAAATACCTCTCCTAAAGTATTAGATGATTCCTTAATCAGGCGGTGAATATTGACGTAGTCATAATCTTTATTTCCAAGTCTCACACTAAAAGTATAGTGAGCAATATCTCCTGCAAGGATTTCTTTTGTATATGAGATAAAACGTTTGTTTCTCCTGGTATCAAATTGTAATTGTTTGATTTCAGGTGAGTCAGAATAATTTTCCAGTTTGACATTATGCAGATTAAGATTTTGAACATTTGAATTGGAGAATATTGATCCCTCTGAATCTTTAGGGTTTTTGATTATTATTTTTCCTGCGCCAAAAAGGCTGAGATTGTTAACGCCAACCGATACAGGTAGATCATAAATGCCAGGAGCCAGAATAATTAGATCTCCAGGTCTGGAATCTTTTAATGCATCCTTTAAAGATTCATTGTTGCTTACGATCATGTTTGGAATTCGGTCAAGTTTGTCGAATAGATCATCGAAGGAAATTGATTGTTGTTGTTCAATATCAATTTCTCGGAAAGCTTCCTCGTCGGTTGAGCAACCGAACATAATTAGAGATATCAGAAAGAGGATCTGATACACGGTAGTGTGGTAATTTTTCATGATTATATTTGGTGTGTTTGAAGAATTATTTTCCGATCATGAATTATGTATGGTTGGGTCTTGGAGGTGTGTTGACCCACAGAGGTGAGGTGTCTTTGTGTTATTGTAAATTTACTAAAAAATAAGGGGTTGTTCACGCGAAACTAAATCTAACGCAGATTATGAATTCACTATCTTAAATTTCATCAGCCCTGCAATTTGCCCGGCTCTGGTTTTGGCTTCCTCGGATTTTTTTCCCTCGAAATGATAGTCGATAGTTTCTTCCCAAAGTTGTAGCCACCGGTCAAAATGTGCCGCCTTTAATGGTTCTTTCTCATTGATTTTAAAATGAGGGGTCATTGGATTTCCAGAATAATTTCTACCTCCCAGTAACACCGATTCCCAAAAGTCAAACATAACAGGCATGTGCTTGTCAAAATCCAGCTTAACAACTTCTGTGAAAAAGTAGCCGATAGTTTTATCTTTCAAAACGCTCTTATAAAATGCAGTAACAAGCTTTTCAATATCTTCCCGACTTTTTATGTCCTTTTTAGTTTTCATTATTTGAGATGAGATCCAATATTTGTTTTTCCATTCGTTTAAAGTGAGAACCCTTCCAGAAAACTTTGTCACACTTTTTGCAAATATAAAATTCATTAAAATGATCAGCGATATCATCATCAATTTTATGCAAAACTTCTTTTTTTTGAATTTTGATCAGTTTTGAATTACAGGTCATGCATCTTGTAAATGGCTTTATTTGACTTGATAAACCCCAAAACTTAACTACCTCCTTTAGTTGCTGATGTTTTTCTGTCGCCCGAATATAGTAATACGATGGATCGGGTGTGCTTTTAATTATTTTATCTCTAGTCAGAACTATTCTTTGTTCTTCTTCTGCTATTTTTCTGATCTCCTCATCCTGAAAGTTATTATGATACAGGGTGTCAAAACCAAGCATTCTTAAATATCGGGCTAACTTACCAAGGTGAGCATCTAAAATAAAATTGTAGTCATGAGCTATGTTATTAGAAGGAATTGTTCTGAGGTGGGGATAAATAGAGCAGCGGTCATTTTCGTTTAATTCAGTTTTAAGAGATGCGGGGTTTTCATTGATAAAGATTTTTCCAATTTCAAAAACAGGGATTCTAAATGCCATGATACATTCTCTGACTGTTACAGGTGTTTTAAATGTTTCTTTAAAACGCTGTTGTTTTTGATCATTGTTTAAAAAATCGTTGAGAATAGAGTAGAAACGAAATGTAAATTCTTTTTGCATTATTGGTGTCTGGCATATCCTTTTAATTTAAAGAAGTTAAATCATATAAATAAAAAAAGCACAGGTTCAACCTGTGCTTTAGTGAATAGTATATGTTTTTTCTTATGCTTCAGAAACAATGTTATCATAAGAAGAAAATTCCTTTTCATTTTTAGGGTCTTCACCAAACATATTTTTATTTGGTTCTCCTGCAGTTAACAAAAGAATGATATAATAAATGTTGGCGATTGGAAGAAAAGCTAATAGAAAATACCCTCCACTTTTACCAACATCATGAAGTCTTCTGATCGCCACAGCAATAGATGGGATCATCATTGCGAGAGAGTAAGCAATAGTTAGAACCGGGATAAAAAAGCTAAATTGATACATGATGGCTGCATCAATTGCAAGAGTGATTAGTGTGAAAATAAAGTTAAAAAGAACAAACATCCAATATTCTTTTCTTCTAGCTCTTCCGTTAAAATTAGCGTAGTTTTTTAAAACTTGTGAATACCATTTCATACTTAAAAAAATTATTAAAAAATACATCCTACTCATATGGCTTTTCGGTGACGCCCCGTTTGTATTGGTTACTGGACTCCAATTAAAAATAAGTGTCTGAATTTATTATCTCGATTTAATAAAGTCAAATAAATATTTTTTAATGTGATAATTAGCACGTAACATATTGTAAAAAAAATCAACTTTTAAGGTTTTGAAATATGAGTATATATTTTCGCATTAATGAATAAATCCATAATACACGGCTTAAAGGCTAATTGGCAACAATTTTTAATCCTTGTCCTGATTAATGCCTTCGTTGGAGGGATGGTAGGTCTGGAACGTACTATCTTTCCTGAATTTGCAG
Organism: Mangrovivirga cuniculi; assembly: GCF_005166025.1. Classification (NCBI taxonomy): domain Bacteria; kingdom Pseudomonadati; phylum Bacteroidota; class Cytophagia; order Cytophagales; family Mangrovivirgaceae; genus Mangrovivirga; species Mangrovivirga cuniculi. The sequence continues at coordinate 4,332,769 of NZ_CP028923.1, read as the reverse complement.
AAAGTGAATTTGGTGTAAAATCCAGTACTGCATTTCTATCTTTTATATTAGCCTTTGGAATTACAAAAGCTATAGCTAATTACTTCACCGGTAGATTATCAAATAAGTTGGGTAGAAAAAAACTACTGATTATCGGTTGGTTATTTGCCATACCTGTCCCGCTTATCTTAATATTTGCCAACCAATGGTATTTAGTGGTGGTTGCTAATATATTTCTCGGTATTAACCAGGGGTTGGCCTGGAGTAGTACTGTAATAATGAAGATCGATCTTGTCGGTCAGAAGGAAAGAGGTCTGGCAATGGGGTTTAACGAAGCTGCCGGATACCTGGCAGTAGGTGTTGTAGCCTTTTTAACAGGATATATAGCTAATCATTATGCTGTCACTCCTTATCCTTTTTATTTAGGAATAGGGATAGCTGTAATGGGGCTTTTAATGTCATTGTTTTTAGCTAAGGATACCTCTAAATTTGCCGATCAGGAAAAGCCGGAACCTACACATACCCACCAGGGTAATATTTTTGTTGAAACTTCATTTAAAAACAGGACGCTTAGCTCGGTTACCCAGGCAGGCTTAGTTAACAATCTTAATGATGGAATGGTTTGGGGGCTCTTACCCGCACTTTTGTTTTCAATGGATTACAATAGCGAGCAAACTGGATTAATTACGGCTCTTTATCCTGCGATATGGGGTATTGGGCAATTATTCACCGGAAAAATGGCAGATGTTTTTTCACACAAGAAAATGCTTTTTTATGGTATGGGATTGCAGGGACTGGTAATCGTTCTCTTTGGTTTTATACAAGAGTATTATCTGTTTGTAACGTTGTCAATTTTGTTGGGTATAGGAACGGCCCTGGTTTACCCTACCTTCCTTACTGCTATTGCCAATAATACCAAGCCTGTCCAAAGAGCAGAATCTATCGGTGTGTTCCGGTTGTGGAGGGATATGGGATATGCTATAGGAGCGCTACTTTCCGGAGTAATTGCAGATTATATGGGGATGAATTATTCTATTCTGGCAATAGGTGTTTTGACCATTCTTTCTTCACTGATTATTAAATTCAGAATGCCTTGAGGTATAATTATTAGCCTGGTTAAATTATAAGTCTTTTAATGTGTTTTTCATGAAAACAATTGTGTTTTTCCGTGAAATTAACTTTGGATTTGATTAAATTTTATTAACAAAATTAAAAGCTTATGATGCGACCAAAATACAGACCGATAATTGTTTTAATGATATTAATTATGTCAGCTTGTGGCCCGAGTGATGGAGAACTGACCGAAGCTGTGAGAGCTGAACTTGAAGGTGTGGAAGGTATGGAAAATGTTGAAGTGGCTGTTGATGCTAGTATTGCCCAATTAACCGGGCAAGTTGAAAGCGAAGAAATGAAAGAAACAGCTGCCGGAATAGCTGGAAATGTAGAAGGGATTACTGAAGTAGCCAATTCTATTATTGTAGATGTTTCGATGGATAATACCGTTGATTCAGTTTCGATGTCTGATAGTGAATTGAAAGAAAAAGTAAAGGCTAATTTCCAGGAGTATCAGCTTGACAATATCAATATTGAAGTAGATAACGGAGTAGTTACACTTACAGGAGAAATTCCGGCAGAAGAACTTCAAACTGTGATGTCTGCTGCGATGGAGTCAGGAGCCGATAAAGTGATCAATAAATTAACCGTAACAGAGTAAACAATGGATTTAGAATCAAAGTATAAGCCAGTATTAGATCTTGCGCGAGATCATGTTCAGGATCTAAAAGTAGAAGAAGAAAGAGACGTGTTAAAAATAACGGGAAAAGCTACAGAGGAAAATAAGCAGCGGCTCTGGGATGAGTATAAGAAAATTGATCCGAACATGCGTGACGGAGATATAATAATAAATATCGAGTCATCAAATTATGATGAGGTTTACGAAGTTCAGCCGGGAGATAGCTTAAGCAAGATTGGAGAAAAATACGGGGTGTCCTGGAAAACAATCTATGAACTAAATAAAGAAACTATAGATAATCCGGATGTTATTTTTCCAGGTCAAAAGATTCAAATACCAAAGAAAGATTAAGATTACAATTTGAATATTTACAGAGAGGGCAGGGAGTCTATTTCTTCCTGCTTTTTTTATGTTTCAAGTTCTACAGTTTCTACTTTGATCCGTTCTGCATTTTTGGCCGGGTAAATTTTTTCTTTTTTACTTAAGGTGAAGATATATATAAAGCTAGCCCCAAAATAGACAATAAATGAACTGTAGAATATAAATAATAAGATAATAATTATTGAAGTTGACGTCTCAAAAATATTGTTAATGTTACTATTGATAAGAAAAGTTTCAAGAAGATATTTACCGATGGTCAGCAATACTGCAGTAAATATTGATCCTATAATAATATTTTTCCATTTCACCCGCGCGCTTGGGAGATAGCGGTAAAGCATAGCAAACCAAATGGTAAGGAATAATATACTTACAAATTTCGATCCTATGGAAACCAATATTTCATTGAATTCTGTAAAATTCAAAAATGAATTGATATTCGCTGATATAAAGCTGTCCATCGCAGAGGACACTATAAATAAAATCCCTGTGAGAACTATTATACCTAAACCAATCGCTCGGTTTAAAAGAGTGTATTTTATTTTTTTTCTACTGGTAGTTCTGATCTTCCAGATTTGGTTTATAGATATAGTGACAACCTTAAATAAATTGGTAGCAACGAAGATTAAAAATGCAAAACCGGCATAAGTAATCCACGGTTCACTAGCTAATTCCTGGAAATTTGTTGCTATTGTTCTCATTTGGCTTGCAACACTTTCTCCAAAATATTCATCGATCTTTGTTACTACTGAATAAATGAAATCTTCATTTTTAAAATAAAGACTCAGAATATTCGCAGTTATAATAATGGTAGGAGGAATAGAAAAAACAGTAAAGAATGCTGTAGACGAAGCTAACATTAATGGATTGTTAGCTCCGAAATTTTGAGCTGTCTTTTTTAGTATTCTTAATATTTGCCTTCCTTTTATCATATAATCAGAGGTATTCTGAGTCTTTACATATTTATTTGGAAGGCGGAGTCGTCGGCCTTACTTCTATCTTGCTAGGTAAAGTGCGTTGGTCGAGTTGTAACAGATTCACTGTCATTTCTCCTAAATCTTCAGGCTGGATTTTCCATGCATCATCAGCATTAGGAGTATGATCGTTAAAATGACTAGTTACAGAACCAGGCATTATGGTAGTAACTTTAATGCCATATTGTCTCAGGTCTAACATTACAGCCTGGGTAAATCCAACGAGTCCAAATTTACTTGCATTATAAGCAGAGCCACTTGCAAAGAAGTTTGTTCCCGCAAGACTGGCTATGGTTATAAAATATCCTTTTGATATTTTTAAACTCTCAACCGTAGCTTTGATTGTATAAAATACACCAGTCAGGTTAGTATCTATAGTCTGATTCCACTGATCAGCAGTAAGCTCTTCGATGGAGGCAAAATGACCAAGCCCTGCATTGGCTATAACAACATCCAGCTGTCCCCACTTGTCAATAATATTTTCTATAGCTTTTTGCTGAGATTCTAAACTTCTGACGTCGGATTCAAGTGGTAATACATTATCAGACCCAAGCTTTTTTGCTGCTTCATTTGCTGCATCCTGAGATCTGCTGGTAATCGCTACTTTTAGACCACTTTTTAAAAGTGCTTCAGCAATTCCATATCCAATACCTTTACTACCCCCGGTTACCAGGGCTACTTTTCCATTCAGGTCTTTCATAATTTGTTGATCGTTTTTTTATAAGACTTAATTAAAAAACGCATCAAAATCAAGATAGTTTTGCCTATGGACTAATATTCGGATATAAAAAAAGCCTGAAAACTATATTTCCAGGCTATATAATTAATATTAAATCACTATTCTTTTAAGACCATATCTATACACATTACTGCTGCAAGAATCAATAGTCTGATTTTGTTTTCCTGAGGAACACTATCGTTGATTTTTAAAACATAATTGTCTGCTGAAGTAAAAAGTTCCTTTCCTAATCCAGCCCATTTTTTAGTAACCCGGGCAAATTCGTAATCATCCTTAACGAATTTAAAATCCCATGAAGTCCATTTACCTTTAAGACTACATAGATAATTGTCATTCGGATCAAGGACATCAAACTTACCACCGATAGAGAAAAATTTTTGTTTGAATTTTCCAATCATTTCATCATTCTCATCATAAACTTCGACAGTTGAAAGGAATATTGAAACGCCTCTTTTAATAGTTACCACCTTTTCTCCCTGTGGAGTTTGGATGGTTATATTAAAAGGTGTCATTCTCTTATAGTCAGTAAAACGAAATAATTTCGTGAAGAACCCAAGATTGTCTTCCCTGCAGTTTAATGTTAATTCCTGGCTTTCAGGATTAAAAATGTCATAGTTATTGGCTGCTTTGAACATTCCTACATGTTCTTTTACCAAAAATGTGTTTTGATTAAGTGCTGTGTTCATTAGATATGATTAATTAAAAAAATATATGCTTTCGATTAAAGATTTTATGTAGTTGATAAATCAGCTTCTATACTATAGATAAATTTTCAGTTAAATAAGTAAACCCCGATCTAAATTATTAATTATAAATTTTAGAAATGTTTTTCATCAAAAACATTAATTTTTACATATGAATACAACGGCTTTATTTTGCATAAACAAACATTAACGGAATGCAAAAGATAACAATAGCCAAAGGTGATGGGATCGGTCCGGAAATAATGGATGCGACCCTTAGTATTTTAAAAGCAGCAAATGCCAGGTTGGAATATGAGGAGATAGAAATCGGAGAAAAGGTATATTTATCCGGTAATACGAGTGGAATCAGTAAAGAAGCCTGGGATAGCATACGCAGGAATAAAATTTTCTTAAAATCTCCCATCACAACCCCACAGGGAGGAGGCTATAAGAGCCTGAATGTAACAATGAGAAAGGCTCTGGGATTATATGCCAATGTTCGTCCTTGCCGAAATTTTCATCCCTTTATAAAAACAAGACATCCTGAAATGGATACGGTCATAATCCGGGAGAATGAGGAAGACCTTTATGCGGGCATCGAACATCAGCAAACAGATGAGGTTGTTCAATGTTTGAAATTAATCACACGACCAGGTTGTGAGCGGATTGTACGGTACGCATTTGAATACGCGAGGCAGTATGGACGAAAGAAGGTGAGTTGCTTTACTAAGGATAATATTATGAAGCAAACAGACGGATTGTTTCACCGTGTATTTAAAGAAATTGCGGCTGAATATCTTGATATCGAAACCGACCATTGGATCATAGATATCGGATCAGCAAGATTAGCTGATACCCCTGAAATATTTGATGTGATCGTAATGCCGAATCTATATGGAGATGTGGTTTCTGATATCGCAGCACAGATATCAGGATCTGTAGGTCTTGCAGGTTCTTCAAATATAGGATCTCAGTGTGCCATGTTTGAAGCAATTCATGGTTCAGCACCACCAATCGCAGGAAAAAATATTGCCAACCCAACCGGATTGTTAAAGGGAGCGATCATGATGCTTACCCATATTGGACAGGTTGATATAGCAGAAAAAATAAATAATGCGTGGTTAAAAACGATCGAAGACGGAATTCATACTGAAGATATTTACCAGCCAGGTGTAACTTCTGAAATTGTTGGAACCCGAGAGTTTGGTGAGGCAGTTATTAAAAATCTGGGTCAAAAACCTACTTTCCTGGAAGAGGAATCATTTGGTAAAGCAGTGAAATTTGAGGTTCCTGAATACAGACGTCCTGCATCAAGAAAAAAAGAATTGAATGGTGTTGATGTTTTTGTAGACTGGAAGGGGCAGGATCCTGATAAATTAGCTTCAGTTTTAGAAAAACTTAATGGTGACGTAAACCTGACAATGATTACCAATCGGGGAGTTAAAGTATGGCCGGAGGGATTTTCTGAAACTTTCTGCACTGACCACTGGAGATGTAGATATGAACGAAATGGTCATCCTGTTTCAAACAAACATATTGCAGAACTACTAAATAAGGCATTTGAAGAAAAAGTCGATATTATCAAAACAGAAAACCTCTATAGCTTCGATGGAGAGAGAGGATATTCTCTTGGTCAGGGCCAGTAATTTGGTTAATGGAATTCTTTAAGAATAAAATTATAACAATTGCTACCAAGCATAAAAAGGAGTGGGTGATCGGCCCGCTCCTTAACCATTTTCTTAAAGCAGATTATATCATCCCCGAAAACTTTGATACCGATGTTTTTGGAACTTTTTCCGGCGAAATAGAAAGAAAGGGAACGCCCTTAGAAAATGCTCGATTAAAGTGTGAACAAGCAATGGAGCTAACAGGTACTCAAATTGCTATTGCCAGTGAAGGTTCTTTTGGGATGCATCCTGCCTTACCATTTATCAATTCAAATGAGGAATGGGTTCTTCTTGTCGATAGCGTTAATAAAATTGAAGTTTTTGCCAGGGAGCTTTCTGCTTCCACCAATTATAACTACCAGGAGATTCAGACTTTAGATGATCTGGAGAAATTTGCCATAAATTCAGGTTTTCCTGAACACGGACTAATTCTAAAAACTGAACAAGAGTGTATAAAGGGAATAGTAGATTTTAAAGTGCTTAATAGAATTTTTAAAGAACTAATGAGTAAGTCTGAAAGGGTAGAAGTAATGACAGACATGAGGGCTAATTTTAATCCTACCAGGAGGGAGGTTATCAAGAAAGCCACTTATAAGTTAATGGAAAGATTAAAATCTTTATGTCCGGTATGTCAAACTCCGGGATTTAGAATTACAGACTTTGAAGAAGGTTTGCCCTGCTCCCAGTGTGGGTGTCCTACGGCAGGGATTAAAACCTATATATATTCATGTAGTAAGTGTGATTATACAAGCAGGAAAACTAACCTCCATAAGAAACTGGAGGATCCTGTATATTGCCAATTGTGTAACCCATGAATTATGAAGATATTTAAGATATCACTTTTAATAAATATTCTTTCAGACCATTTGAAGGGCTAATTAGATCACTATCAACAATTCTACCATCCGGATCAATTAAAATATACCGTGGTATCGATGGGATAAAAAACTGTTTTCTGAAGTAATTAATTTTATGATTTGGGATTCTAACATCAAGACTGTTATCGGGTAGGTTTTGCTTATTTATATAAGACTCCCATTTATCAGTATTTTTATCTACTGAGACCATTAGATATTGAATGTTGTTGTTTAAAGTTTCTGAAGCAATTTTAATTAAATCAGGTCGGTGTTTTACACAGGGGCCACACCACGTTGCCCAGGTATCGATTAAGACATATTTTCCTTTAAAATCGGATAATTTAACTTTTTCCCCTTCAGATGTTATGGCTGTAAAATCAAATCCTTCTTTACCCTTTTCAGATGTTTTTATTGAATATTTGAGATCTTTTAAAAGATATGAATAACTACTATTATTGAAGTTATTCAGGTGATCAACTAAAACATCTCCTTCGAATAAAGTTTCGTGATTCCTCCAGTAATCAGGAGACTCAATTAGTTCCTTTAAATAAAACGCCTTGTATAATTCTGTTAATTCAGGGTCCTCCGTATTGTTATCAATGTATTCATTAAAAGTATTATACTTTATATCTCTACCAGATCTTAGGTATTCTATTTCGTATTTATAAAGCACATTTGATGGGGAATAAATTGAATAATAATTTTCATTATCTATGAGGTCTATAAAATTATAATAGTCTGATTTTGGATCAATATCATTCATCATTCGACCATAATAGAGTAAGAAAGAATATGCTCTGCTTTTATTTTGATGCTTTAATAGAGCAATAATCTCACTATTGAGTTCATCTTTATATTTTACAATAATTTCATTTCTTTTATTAACTAGGCTATCAAACAATTCCTTCACACGATCAGGATTACTGTTGCCGAATATTTCATCTCCATGATTAGCCCTGGTGAACATTGCGTTAGTTGATCGCCAGATATAATTTGCAAGGGAATCCTGTAAGGAGCCACTGATGTTGATTGAATCTTTATTTATTGATATATTCTTTGTATCCCCTTGTGAAAAAATAGATAATGCTGTACCCTCCGAATAGTTAGACGCTACAGATGTCAGGATTGGCTTTTTACTATCGAGATCTACTGTGTATGATGTATCACTTATTTCGATTTTATTAATAGTCATATCAGTGATTACTTCCTTAATTACCAATGTTCCCCTATCATTTTTGGAGTCTATGGAAATATTTACGGTATTTTCCTGACAAGAAACAATGGTTATAATAAAGAGTAATAATAATATAGATCTCATAAGCTTAGAATAAGTTGAATCACCAATTAACTAAATAATTAGTTAATAGCCAAATGATTTAAAAATTCTTTAAAATGAAGTAAAGTGCGGTCAGAAATCCTTAGTAGAAGAGGTTATGAGAATTTGTGTTTTTTTATTTTTAGTGTTGAAGTGCTTCAACTCTTTCAAGAAAGCCTTTAATAAAATTTTCCGTTTCCGCTTTTCTTTCATACATACCCATGTGACAAGTATTATCCAGCATAACACAATTGTCAGAGTGAAGGTCTTCTATTTGGTTTTCACTGTGCATTCTTGGTACAGCACTGTCTTCCGCTCCGGCAATAAACATTATTGGCTTCTTGAAATTTCGCAGAACATATCTTCTGTCTACGCGGTCGCGCATGGCCTCCGTATATTCGATCAGTACTTCCTGATCAACCTGTTTTCCGATCTCAACCATTTCATCGATGGTGTCCTTAAGTTCACCTCGGTTAGAATAATGAAAAAGTGGAGACACAAATGAAGAAATAAATTTTTGAACACCATTATTTCTTACAAAAGAAATGACATTGTCACGGGTTCCTTTCTTTTCGATTGTATCAGCATAAGCTGTGGAGTGAAAAAGACCCAGTGAGGAAAGTGCTTCAGGGTATTTATCTGCAATAGCCAAAGCGATATAACCTCCTAAAGAATGTCCAATCAAATGAACATCTTCAAGATGGTGATGATCCATCCATGCTTTAATCACATCCGCTACTCTTTCAATGGATATTTTCTCATCCAGTGGATTTGATTTTCCAAAACCCGGGAGGTCCGGAGCTAAGACTCGATAATCTCTGCCCAATGTGTCTATCAGACCATTCCAGAGACTATTGTCTTCACAAAATCCATGTAACAATACTACTGCAGGGCCCTTGCCTGCTTCCTGATGATAAATCGTCATGCCAATATAACGTGATCGATTAAGCTTTTGGTACAGTAATTTCTAATTGTTCCAGACAAGTTTCATAAATGCCTTCCGGATCATAGCCACATTCTTTATGTAGCTCTGGCTGTTCGCCGTGTTCTACAAGTCTGTCAGGTATGCCAAGTCTCTTTACCTTAGCTGAATAACCATTTTCTGCCATAAATTCTAAAATCGCAGATCCGAAACCTCCAGGAAGACAACCATCTTCCACAGTGATTACCTTATCGTAATTTTTAAAAATATCGTGTAGCAGCTCTTCATCCAGCGGTTTTACAAATCGCATATCATAATGGCCAATTTCGATGCCCTGCTTAGATAAGCGGTCTGTTACTTCAACAGCATAATTTCCAATATGCCCTATGGTTAAGATTGCAAGGTCCTTACCCTGTTTGATGCAGCGGCCAGTTCCAACTTCAATCTCCTTCATAGGTGTTTTCCAGTCAGGCATTACACCCTTGCCTCTTGGATATCTGATTGTAAATGCGCCTTCTCTTGGAAGATGCGCAGTGTACATCATATTTCTGAGTTCTGATTCATTCATCGGGGCAGCTACCACATTATTTGGTATGCATCGCATATAAGCCAGGTCGTAAGCCCCGTGATGAGTTGCTCCGTCAGCTCCGGCAATACCGGCCCTGTCAAGGCAGAAAATCACATGAAGATTTTGTATACACACGTCGTGTATAACCTGGTCGTATGCTCTTTGCATGAAGCTGGAATAAATATTACAAAAAGGAATTTTCCCTTGAGTTGCCAGTCCCGCAGAAAATGTAACTGCATGTTGCTCAGCAATATCCACATCGAAAGCTCTTTCAGGAATTGCTTCCATCATGATCTTCATACTACTCCCTGAAGGCATGGCCGGAGTGATACCGACGATATCTTTATTTTTTTCAGCTAACTCTACCAGAGTATGTCCAAATACATCCTGGTATTTAGGAGGCTGTGGTTTTTCGTTTACTTTTTTATGAATTTCTCCGGTAATCTTATCAAATGTCCCCGGTGCATGCCAGGTAGTTTGGTTACCGTTTTCAGCAGGTTTATATCCCTTTCCTTTTCGTGTTACACAATGCAGGATTTTTGGTCCCGGAATATCTTTAAGGTCATTGAATATCTCTACCAGGTGATCTACATCATGGCCATCAACCGGACCAAAGTATCTTAAATTAAATGATTCAAATAAGTTGCTTTGTTTTAAAAGGAAAGACTTAATACTGGTTTCAACTTTGGAAACAACTTCCCTGGCATTAGGGCCAAATTTGCTGATCTTACCGAGGAGGTGCCAGACATCATCTCTCATTTTGTTATATGTATGAGAGGTAGTAATATCTGTCAGATAATCTTTTAAAGCGCCGACATTTGGATCAATAGACATACAATTGTCATTCAGAACAATTGTGAGATTAGAGTTGAGAACTCCAGCCTGGTTCATTCCTTCAAAAGCAATTCCACCTGTCATCGCTCCGTCGCCTATTACAGCTATATGTTGTTTGTCCTTATTGTTATCAAGTTTTGAAGCTATTGACATACCAAGAGCTGCGGAAATCGATGTAGAACTGTGACCTACACCAAAAGCATCATATTCGCTTTCTTTGATCTTAGGGAAGCCTGAAAGACCACCGTATTTTCTGTTTGTATGAAATTGATCTCTTCGCCCTGTGATTATTTTGTGCCCGTATGCCTGGTGTCCAACATCCCAGACCAATTGATCGTCTGGTGTGTTATAAACATAATGTAAGGCAGTAGTTAATTCCACTACACCCAAACTGGCTCCGAAGTGACCACCATAAACCGAAACGCTATCTACGATAAATTGCCTGAGTTCGTCACAAAAAGCTTTAAGCTGTGACTTGTCAAGTTTTTTTAAGTCTTCTGGACTGTTTACTTCCGCCAGTAATTTGCCGGGCTTGATTAACATAAGGCTATTTTAAAATGTTTACAGCTTAAACTGTCAATAATTTATAATGTTTGTATTTTTAAAGATAAACTTTTTCTTATCTACTGCAAAATTATATATTTTTTGAATACCAATGGTATATTTGCAAGGCAACTTGACTTGTACGGTTTAAATTACACAGGTTAAAAATCTTTAAAATATTGAGCTTCGAAATTAAACTACCTTTGTTCGAGGGTCCTTTTGACCTTTTACTCTTCTTTATAGAAAGGGATGAGTTGGATATTTATGATATCCCGATCAGTAAGATCACGCTCGATTTTTTAGATTACCTGAAGCATCTGGAACAAATGAACATCGAGGTTGCAAGTGAATTTATTCTTGTTGCTTCGACTTTAATGCGCATTAAGTCTAAGATGCTACTGCCCAGACCCGAACTCGATGAAGAAGGAAATGAGATCGATCCGCGTGATGAGTTAGTCAGACACCTTCTCGAGTATAAAAAGTATAAGTCAGTAATTAAAGAGCTGTCAGATATGGAAGGTGATCGGGTTACTCGCGATAAAAGAGGGAACATCACCAAGGAGCTGAGAAAATTATCTGAGAGCACTAATGTTGAAGCTGAATTACAGGATATTGATCTTTTTAAATTATTAAAGGTATATAGAAAGGTCCTCGAAAGATATGAGATTGAGCAATCAAAACCTCGTCATGAGGTAGTACAATATCCTTATACAATTGATACACAAAAACAGCGAATTCTGAATTGGCTGGGGAATAAACCCAGGATCAGCTTTGAGGAAGTGATATCCAAACAACCAGATAAAATCGCTGTAATATTTAATTTCCTGTCTATTCTGGAACTTCTGCAGCTCAACTTAGTTACATTACATATCGGAGAAGGGTTCAATAATTTTTGGATTGAAAAGATAGAACTGCAAGAAGCATAATACTTAATGGAGATTAATGCCAAGAAAGCTTTTGAAACATTAAACCCCAGAAAGGTCTGGATACCTGTAGCCATTGGTCTGGCTATTGTTTTTTATTTATTCTGGTCGGATCCGGATATGACCCTCTCGGATTTGTCAAATATTTTCAATGCGAAAGCTCTGCCTTTACTTCTGGCAGTATTTGTTCTGATCGCACGCGATCTGGGGTATATGTACCGTATAAGGGTACTGACTAATCATGAAATAAATTGGAGTGGTGCCTTCTATGTTATTATACTATGGGAGTTTGCTTCGGCAGTTACACCATCTGTAGTTGGCGGAACTGCAGTAGCTGTTTTTATTTTGATGATGGAGAGAATGTCTTTTGGTCGTTCGCTATCATTTGTAATGCTGACAGCAATATTTGACAACCTGTATTTTCTTACCGTAGCTCCCCTTGTAATACTTTTAACTTCCGGTAATATATTTCCTGAATTGCAGGAATCGTTTACTCTTTTTGGAATGGAGTTTAATGTAGACAAGGGACTGGAAAATTTATTTTGGATCAGTTTTTCACTTATTCTGGTTTATACCTCAGTAATGAGTTATGCTTTGTTTTTCAGACCAAGGGCATTTAAGTGGATATTATTGAGACTCACTTCTATAAAATTCTTAAGAAAATTCAGACATGCTGCGGCAAAAAATGGAGATGATATAATACTTGCTTCCAGACAGCTAAAAGGTAAGGATTGGAAATACTGGTCTAAGATTACTATTTCTACTTATTTCATCTGGACAGCTCGATACCTGATGTTAAACTGTATCATCGCTTCATTCGCATCAGTAACATTTATAGAGCATCTTGATATTCTGGGTAAAGAGGTGATTATGTGGGTAATAATGCTGATATCTCCAACACCGGGAAGTAGTGGTACCGCGGAAGTATCTTTTGATTTATTTTACAATAGTTATCTTGGAGTAAATACCCTAGGAACTGCTATATTATGGCGCTTATTCACATACTATTTTTATCTGTTAATAGGAGTGCTGTTTCTTCCTCAATGGATAAGAAGGATTTATAACAGGGATGTGAAAACGAAGGAAATGGAAAAGGCTAAAGAAGAAATTAAAATGTAAAAAAAGCAATCCGGTTAAGGATTGCTTTTTTATATCTGATCTTAATCAGTAATTAAAATTCTTCAGTCTTAGCAAAGAAGAATTTACCCTCGATCTCTGCATTATCATCAGAATCTGATCCGTGGATAGCATTTGCTTCGATAGATTCAGCAAACAAAGCTCTGATTGTACCTTCTGCAGCTTCTTTAGGGTTTGTTGCACCAATTAAAGTTCTGAAATCTTCTACTGCATTGTCTTTTTCAAGAATCATCGGTACGATAGCTCCTGAAGACATATATTCGCATAAGTCATTGTAAAACGGGCGCTCTTTGTGAACTTCGTAAAACTGACCTGCTCTCTCAGCACTCATTTTAGTCATTTTCATTGCTTTGATAGAGAAGCCTGCTTCCTGGATCATTTTGATGATCGCTCCAACATTACCTGCGCTTACAGCATCAGGTTTGATCATGGTAAACGTTCTGTTTCCTGCCATGTTAAAATTAATTTTTATTATTTTAGATTGCGCCGCAAAATTAGCAAGTCCCTGCCATTCAACCTAATGATATTTATAGATATAGATTAAATTATTGTTAAAAGATATAGGATTTGTTTTTAGATTATTCCGTTATTTTATTATACAATTGTAACCGATTAGTTACATGAGCATTGTCTAAATGAGATCAAAGTTTGATATCTGTTTATTTATTTACACTTTTGCACGTTAACAAAAGGCCATCCGTTAAGGTTGGATTTTTAAATATTAATGGAACATACCCAGGCACTAAAAGAGAAATTGAACATACCTAGGAAGATCGTTATTACAACGCATCATAAACCTGATGCAGATGCATTGGGGTCTTCTTTAGGATTAGCGGGATATTTGATAAAGCGAGGACATGAAGTGCAAGTAATCACTCCATCAGATTACCCCGGGTTTTTACATTGGATGAAAGGTAATGATGATGTTATTATCTACGATGAGGAAGATGCTAAAGTAATGAAAGTTATTACCTCAAAAGTAGCTGAAGCTGATTTGATCTTTTGTCTTGATTTTTCATGTTTAAGTCGTATTAACGGCTTAGGTGAATTAGTTGAAAAATCAGATTCTGAGAAAGTATTGATCGATCATCATCAGAATCCTCAGGATTTTGCCCAATATGTATTTTGGGATACAGGAGCAGCTGCCACAGCTGAGTTAGTCTATGATCTGCTCGTCGACATGGATGAATCAGATCTGATTGATACTGATATTGCTGAGGCACTTTATGCCGGTATTATGACTGATACTGGATCTTTCAGGCATAGTAATACGACAAAACATGTTCATGAAGTTGTTGGTCAGTTAATCGGACATGGAGCTGACATTAATAAGGTGTCACGATTGATTTACGATAATAACAGTCCTGAAAGGATGAAATTTCTAGGCTGGGCTTTATATGAGAATTTAACTATTATCCCTGATCTGGAAACAGCTTATTTTTCTATATCAGCAGATGATTTAACCAGGTTTAAATCGAAAACCGGCGACACGGAAGGAATAGTAAATTATGCTCTTTCGATGGAGGGCGTTAAAATAGCTGCCATGTTTACCGAAAGGGAAGAAGGAGTTAAAATATCTTTCAGGAGTGTAACAGAAATAGCTGTAAATGAGATAGCTGCTGAATATTTTAATGGTGGAGGCCATAAAAATGCAGCAGGTGGGAAAAGTGATCTATCTTTGGAAGATACAGTTGATAAATTCCTTACAATATTAAGGGAACACAAAAAGGAAAAACTAAAAACTACATATTAAAACAAACCACTATGAAAAAATATTTTTTGATGGTTGCATCATTAGTTGCTTTGGCAGCTTGTGAACAAGAAGAAAAAACAACTGCTTCAGGCTTCAAATACCAGACTTTAGGAGAAGAAACTAAAGTTGAGGCCGATTCTGGTAATTTCTTCATTATGAACCTGAAATTATCTGCAGGAGATTCAGTAATTTACTCTTCACAAGAAAGAGGAATGCCGGCTGATTATCCTGTTATGCCAACTTTAAAAGAAAGAGAAGAAGGTACAATTGTTGAGGTTTTTCAGCTTTTAGCAAGTAATGATAGTATTTATGCTGAGATTCCTGCAACTGATTTCTACAAAGGTGGTCCTGGATTACCTCCTAGCATTGATTCAACTACTGTAATGAAAGTTGAACTAGGGTTAATTGATATTCTTAGTGCTGAGGACAGAATGACTTACATGACTGAAGCAAATCAAAAACTTCAGGAGAAGCAAAAGAAAGAAGATTTAGCTAAGATCGAAGAATACATAGCAGAGAACAACCTTGAAAATGTAGAATCTACAGAATCAGGGCTTCATTATATAGTTACTAAAGAAGGAGAAGGAGAATCTCCTGAGGCTTCAGATGTTGTAAAAGTTCACTATACCGGGTTTTTACTGGATGGAACTAAATTTGAAAGCTCTAAAGATAATGGAGAGCCAGTAACATTCCCTCTGAACAGAGTGATTCCTGGCTGGACTGAAGGTGTACAACTTATGCAAGAGGGTGCTGAATATAAATTCATAATTCCTTCTTCTATGGCTTATGGTCCGAGAGGAAACAGATCAATTCCACCTAACTCAGTACTTATTTTTGACGTGGAATTATTAGATATTAATCCTGAAAATGAAGAACAGTAAAATATATTTTAACCTATTTTTAGTGTCCCTGGTTCTTTTTTCATGTGGACTAAATGAGGATACAGAGAGTTTTGAGGAGGCCCTTGAAATAAGGGCAGAGGAGTATCGCAGATTTGCTGATAATAACAGAGATAGTATTATGGCAGATGTGGCTGATATCGAAGCGTATCTTGAAAATGAAGGTATTGTAGATTATGACACTACTTATAGTGGTGTTAGATATTACAAAACTGTTGAAGGAAGCGGACCTGAAGTTGAACCGGGTTCAAGCGTAGCAGTTTATTATCGCCTTCATGATTTGGAAACCGATCAGATTTATGATGAATCACGGGATCCAACTACAGGAGATGAAAGAACATTTGTTTTTACTTCTTTTGCTTCTGGTGTTATCCAGGGGTTTGATGAAGGAGTAGAGAAGTTCAGAGAAGGAGATGAGGGATTTATTTTTATTCCTTCCGATCTGGCTTATGGAGAACAAGGGACTCAAAATATTCCGGGAAATACTAATTTATATTTCTTCATTAAAGTAAGACAAGTTCAAAATTAAAATATCACCCCGCTTCGGCGGGGTTTTTTATTACTATGGAAATCTGCTTTGCAACAAATAACAAAAACAAGGTAAAAGAAGTGCAGGCCTTGCTGGGTGATAGGTTCAATTTGCTAACGCTAAATGAAGCAGGAATTTATCATGAACTCAGAGAAGATTTCGATACCCTTGAAGCAAATTCAAGGCAGAAGGCCGAACAAGTTTATCAGGAGGTTTCTATCCCGGTATTTGCAGATGACACCGGTTTAGAGGTAGATGCACTGGGTGGTGCTCCGGGAGTTTACTCCGCCAGGTATGCGGGTGAACAAAAAAATGACCAGGATAATATTAAAAAGTTGCTCAATGAACTTCACGGTAAGGCTGATAGGAAAGCACGTTTTCGAACGGTAATTACTTTATTAATTGACGGTAAAGAAATTCAATTCGAAGGAATAGCAGAAGGAGAAATTACTCAATCTGAGTCGGGAAAGGAAGGGTTTGGATATGACCCGGTATTTATCCCCAAAGGAAAGAATAAAACTTTTGCAGAAATGTCAGCTCACGAGAAAAATGAAATTTCTCATCGTGGTAAAGCAGTGAATAAGTTGGTAGACTACTTAAAAGCTATTTAGATTATTTTCCCTTTCCAATACAAAAGCCTTGCATTACTTTTGCGCTGAATAATAAATAGTTCTAAATTAGACTAATAAGCAAGTACTGTTCTTTATGCAGAAACCCTTTATAATAGGTATTACAGGAGGTAGTGGTTCAGGGAAAACCCGGTTTTTAAACAGTTTGTTAAAAAACTTTACTGATGAGGAAGTATGCCTGATCTCTCAGGATAATTATTACAGGCCAAGACAGGAACAGCCTGTTGACGAAGCTGGAGTAACAAATTTTGATTTACCCGAATCTATCGATCATGTTTTGTTTGCTAAGCATATCGAGCAGCTCCACCAGGGTGAAGATGTTAAAAAAGAGGAGTATACGTTTAACAACGATGCATTAGTTCCGGAAACGCTAATTTTTAAACCTGCACCCGTGATTGTGGTGGAGGGTATTTTTGTCTTTCATTTTCCGGATGTTGCATCAAAAATGGATCTTAAACTTTTTATAGACACTAAAGAGCACCTGATGCTAAAGCGCAGGATCATCAGGGATAACGAGGAAAGAGGTTATGATCTCGATGATGTCTTATATCGATTTGAAAATCATGTAGGGCCAACTTATGAGAAATACATTGCTCCTTATAAATCAGATGCAGATCTGATTATTCCTAACATTACTCATTTTGATAGTGCTCTTGAAGTGATAACAGCCTTCATAAAGAATAAAGTAAATGGCGAATAAATTTGCAGTGATCGGACTTGGTCAGTTCGGTACCAGCATCGCACGTACATTAGCGAGCAGAGGTGCCGAAGTGATGGCTATAGATATCAATCTTGATAAAGTTGAAAATATTAAAGATGAAGTGGCTTATGCCGTATCGTTAGATTCAACTGATATCAAAGCGCTAAGAGCCCAGAATGTTCAGGAGATGGACGCTGTGGTTGTTGCTATTGGTGAAAATTTTGAAGGATTACTATTGACTACTGTGCTATTGCTCGAGTTGAATGTCAACCGGTTGATCGCCAGGGCTGCAAACAAACAGCAATATATGATTCTCGAAAAAATGGGTGTCAATGAGATCCTGTCTCCGGAAGAAACAGTAGGAAGAACCGTAGCAGAAACACTTCTTCACCCTAACTGGCAAAGTTATCTTTCTCTTCCGGATGATTATGAAATTGTCGAGCTAAAAGCTCCCGGAAGAATAGTTAACGAATCTGTAGGAAATCTCGGACTTCGTGAAAAATTTAATCTGAACCTGATCACCATCAAAAGAGTCTACGAAGAAGAGCGCAATGGAGAGAAGGTTAAAGTGGAACATATCATCGGAGTGCCAAAGAAAGAAACGGTTATTTATGAAACGGATATTATTATTCTGTTAGGAAAAGAAAAAGATGTAAATCGTTTTGAAGAAGTAAATAAATAAAAACTTTTCTTGATGAATTAATTAAATGGGGTAATTTTGCGGGGCGTGAATGTGAAGAAGAACCATATCAAAAATTTGCCGATCATCCTTTTTTCGGTCTTTCTTAGTCTGACAGTATTGTCAGGAAAGATCACTCAGTATGTGGTGCCAGCCGCTTATGAGATTAAGAAGGAAGTTTCTACTGATAATCAGGAGAAAAAAGATGATAGCCAGGAAGAACAAGGTACTGATCAAGCTTACCTGTATGATTCTCAGGCATTAATCGGGCATGCTTCTTTTTCATTACCACAGGTTTTTATAAGACAGGAGTCGGTTCATTATACCACCGAGCTTTCCGATTGGAAACCTGTCATATCTTATGCAGAAAATTATGGTGAAATATATTTTAAAATTTTGTTTAACAGGATAATCTCACCAAACGCACCCTAATCACACTTCGATTTTTATTCAGTCTATTCCGGACTGAGACTTTATTTTCATTTATTTCTATTTAATTCAATTTTAACTTTTATAAACACATAAAATTATGCGTAATAAGGGATTTGTTATTTTCCTGACCGTGTTGATATCCCTGCTGTGTATTTACTACCTTTCATTTACAGTAGTAGCTACCCAGGTTAAGGAAAATGCTCAGGAATTTGCCACAAGAACAGATGGGACTGTGGACTTTGCAAAACAAGATGCATATCTTGATTCAATATCCGATGAAACTGTTTACAACCTTGGAGTAACCCAGTTTACTTACAGAGAGGTTCAGAATTATACATTAAACCTTGGACTAGACCTTCAAGGTGGTATGCATGTTACACTGGCAGTAAGCCCGGTGGAGATCGTAAAATCTTTGGCTGTAGACCCTGAAGAGCCTGCAGTAAATGTAGCGATCGAAAAAGCCAATGAAATTCAAAAAGAAACCGGAGAGAACTTCGTAAGTGCATTTCAAAAGGCGTTTAAAGAAGATAATCCAAATACTCCACTAGCAGATATCTTTGCTTCTGCTGCAAACAGAGAGCGAATTGACTTCAATTCTACCGATGATCAGGTAATCGAAGTGATCAATGAAGAAGTTAAAGGTGCTATTGAAAGAGCGGAAGAAATTCTTAAAAAGCGTCTTGACAGATTTGGAACTACACAGCCAAATATCCAGCGTGTTGCAGGAACTGAAAGAATTCAAATTGAATTACCGGGTGTTCAGAATAAAGAACGCGTAAGAAACATCGTTTCCGGTGTTGCGAAGTTAGAATTCTGGGAGGTTTATGAATTTTCTGAAATTCAGGATGGATTTTCTTTCATTGACCAGGTATTAAGAGCCGAACAAAAAGAGGAAGAGGCTGATGAAGATCTAGAAACCCTTACACAGGATGACGTAGTTGCAGATACTGATACAACTACTGAGGAGGTTGCATCTGCTGATTCATTATCTGATACAACTACTTCATCTCTTGAAGAAGAATTAGCATCTGAAGATGCTTCAGATTCACTTTCACAGACTGCAACATCTCCATTACAGGAGTTGTTTACAATCGTACCTGATCAGAATAACAGAAACAGATACTATATTTATGCTCAGGTAGAAGATACAGCCAGAATAAATGAAGTTCTTTCCAGAAAAGATATATCAAATGCATTTCCTAACGATATTCAATTCGCATGGACTACTGAATTAGTAGAATTCCAGGATGGCAGCAAGCAATTAGAATTGATCACGCTTCAGCTTGGTAGAAGAAAAATGCCTAAGCTAACAGGTGAAGCGATTGAAAATGCTACTCAAACACTAGATGAGCGTCAGTCTCCGGCAGTAAGTATGTCGATGAATCCTGAAGGAGCTCGAATCTGGAGAGATATGACGGGTAATAACGTAAACCGAAGAATAGCAATCGTTCTTGATGATTACGTTCTTTCTGCTCCTAATGTAACTCAGGAGATCCCTGGTGGCCAGTCTAGTATCTCAGGAAATTTTGAGATTCAGGAAGCTGCTGACCTTGCTAATATGCTTAAAGCAGGTGCATTACCGGCTCCGGTTAAAATCGTTGAAGAAGCGATAATCGGACCAACTCTTGGTAAAAAAGCTCAGAATCAAGGTTTGATCTCTATTTTTGTTGGTCTTGGTCTTGTATTGATCTTTGTTGTGATGTACTATGCAAAAGGTGGTTTAGTTGCTAACCTGGCGTTGATATTTAACATTTTCTTCGTTATTGGTATTCTTGCACAGCTTAATGCTGCTCTTACCTTACCTGGTATTGCCGGTATTGTTCTGACAATCGGTATGGCGATCGATGCTAACGTACTGATCTTTGAGCGTATCAGGGAAGAATTGAGGAATGGAGTTTCTTTATTAAAAGCCATCGATAATGGATATGGTAAAGCATGGAGTTCAATCGTCGATGCGAACGTTACTACATTTATCATTGCAGTGGTACTTTATGTAATTGGTACTGGTCCGGTTAAAGGATTTGCAATTACGCTTATCATCGGTATTATTTCATCATTCTTCTCAGCAGTATTTATCTCAAGAGTTATAATTGAGAAAATAGCTAATAAACACAATGAGAAGAGCATGACATTCAGTACTCCTTTCTCTAAGAACTTGTTCACAAACTTCAATATTGATTTCCTTGGAAAGAGAAAAACAGCTTATATCACTTCAGCTGCAGTGATCATCATTGGTCTTGGAGTTGTATTTACAAGCGGATTAAACTTTGGTGTTGATTTCACCGGTGGACGTTCGTATGTTGTTGCTTTTGACGAGCCTGCTTCTCCAACTACATTGAAGACTGGTCTGATGAAGCAATTTGATGGTAAGTCTACAGAAGCTAAGCTTTACGACGCAAATAATGTTGTAAAAATTACTACTTCTTATCTAATCAATGACGAATCAATCGAAGCAGATGAGCAGGTTGAAAGTAAGTTGATTGAAGGAATTTCTGAGATCACCGGGGCGGAATTTAAAGCTAATGCTCAGCAGATCGAAGAAGGTACTTTTACAATTCAATCATCAAGCAAAGTTGATCCTTCCATTGCAGAGGATATTAAAAATACTTCATGGGAATCAGGAATACTTGCCCTTGTATTGATCTTCTTATACATCTTAGTAAGATTCAGAAGATGGCAGTTCTCTGCAGGTGCTGTTGTGGCCTTGTTTCATGATACATTAATAGTAATCTCAGCATTTGCGATTGCAGGGTTATTCGGATTCCAATTTGAGATCGACCAGGTATTCGTTGCAGCGATCCTAACCATTATTGGTTATTCAATTAACGATACAGTGGTTGTGTTTGACAGAATCCGTGAGTCACTTGGCATGAAGTCAGGTAAAGACCTTAATACCAATGTAAATGGTGCGATTAACGATACATTAAGTCGTACGTTAATGACATCGATGACAACTTTATTAGTTGTATTGGTATTGTTGATCTTTGGTGGTGAAGTATTGAGAGGATTTAGTTTTGCACTATTCATCGGTATCCTGATCGGTACCTACTCTTCAGTATTCGTAGCGACACCGGTTGCTGTTGATTTGAGTAAAGAAGATAAATAAGATAGTAATTAAGCAAGCGAACATAAATTAGATTATAAAAGACCGGTGAAAGCCGGTCTTTTTTTATTGTGAGAATTGGAAACTTTTGTTTAATTCCGACATCAATTTTTATGGAGATAGATATTTATTGATGGCATTTCTAATGATTAATTTCGGCTATCTTCCGTTGATTTAATAAAAGAAATGTTTTATTAGGAGAAAGATTAACAATTTGAGTGATAGCAAATTCATCAAGTAAAGGATCTCTTATTACCTCATAACCCTCTTGATTAAACACTATTACACCATCGTTAATGCCTAATGCCATTTTGCCATCTATATAACCCATGCCAAAAAAGTGATTTTGAAAGATGAATTTATCACGCTCAGAATCATAAGTCTCAGGTCTTTCAGGATCAATATCAAAAACAATTTCCCAGTTATTTTCAAACTTCAAAACTTTTTTTCTAACATTTGAGAAACTAAGGTAAAGGGTATTTCCATTAGAACTTAGATTGTCTCCGGTACCCATTCCTGCCTCACCATCTGGGAAAATTGAATTATTTTCATTATTGAAAGTGTTAATTACCGAACGATTTTCATATTGGTAAACAGAAAAACTACTTGATAACGTCCAAATTTGGCCATTATCAAGAATTTCAATCTGGTGGAGGAATTCGTTAAGACTATCATTTACATTTGAATAAAATGAATAGTTTTTTTCTTCTAAATTCAATTCCAGGATATTTGCCACTTCCTGTTCTTCCTTGCTAAGAGTACCTGTACCTGCTACAAAAAGTATTCTGCCTTTCTGATCTATTTCCAGGTCTGAACAAGGTATTTCCACAACTTTTTCGAAACTATTATTTTGATCAACTTTATATATTCCACTTGTCGTGCATATTAAAGCGGTATTACTATTTACAGGTACTATTTTATTTACTATCGAATAACTTTCCAGCGAATTAAGGATGTTTAATTCTTTGTCTGTTACATGAATATCTGAAGCACTTAAATAATAGTTGTTATCCATGACACCCATATGGGTAATTAATGAATTGAACTGCGGGTCGATAAAA
This sequence comes from Mangrovivirga cuniculi, assembly GCF_005166025.1. Classification (NCBI taxonomy): domain Bacteria; kingdom Pseudomonadati; phylum Bacteroidota; class Cytophagia; order Cytophagales; family Mangrovivirgaceae; genus Mangrovivirga; species Mangrovivirga cuniculi. The sequence goes on along the minus strand of NZ_CP028923.1, from coordinate 4,309,733 downwards.
TTGTAATCGGCTTCGGGAAACAGGGATGAATATTTTATTGAGTTTTCGTTGTCTGATGGTTTTTGCTCTTTTTCTGAACAACTTAAAGAAATGAAAAATACAATAGCTAATGCAAAATTAACTCTACTCATATTTGATGTGCTTTAGTTGATAATGGTAGTTTAAAATTATATATATGCCATATAATTATCAATAATCATGCCTTACTTTTAATTTTTGTATATAGACAATATGAATACTAGTAGTTCAAAACTTGAAAAGAAAAACTCTAAGTTTAACATGCTGTAAATTCCTTTTTATTTTAATTATAATAATATGAAAGAAAATATTGTTAGAGAAATGGTTTCCAGTGCTTTAAGCTGGGAAGATGCTCATGTGAATTTTGATAATGCAGTTCAGAATATCCCCGAGAAAATGTATGGAGTAAGACATGAAAATTTATCCTACTCTTTATGGGAGTTAATAGAACATATTCGTATTTCCCAGAATGACATACTGGAATTTTGTCGCAATTCCGAATATAAGGAAATGCCATGGCCTGATGCTTACTGGCCAGACAGAGCTTCCCCGGAGTCCAGAGAAGAATGGGATGAATCTATTAGTAAGTACAAATCTGACAGGAATGCCTTAAAGAGTTTAGCTTCTGATAAAAGTATTGATTTAACTTCCAAGATTCCCCATGGTGACGGACAGACCTATTTACGGGAATTGTTATTAGTGGCCGACCATAATGCATACCACGTAGGTCAGATTGTTTTACTGCGGAAACTTTTGGGTATTTGGTAGTAAGGTTTTATTATTAAAGAATATTTATATCCTTTTTAAATTATGAAGCTAATTTTTTCAACTATTTTCCTGTTTTTAACTATCAACATATCTTTTACTCAGGATACGTCCTTAAATGTAATCAAGGAGTCAACTATCGAATATGTTAATTCTATTACCGATAAAATTAATTATGTCTTGTCTTCTGATGATCCCAATACTGATCCGTTTGCATATTCCGAAGATTCTCTAAAAATGACCTATCATGAGGATATTGACTCTGTAAAGTTCGTGATTTATGGTTCATCTTCAGAAATTGATGAAACGAGCACCTTTGGAGATGATGTTATTTATATAGAGGCTCAGGAAACCCCGGTATTATGGTTGAAGGATGTGGAAATTAATAAAGAAAAGTTAATCCTGACAATGATGGATCCTGAAGAATATAATGGTGAATATTATTCTTATTATATATTGATGTTTCTTGATTCAGATGAAACTGCCAATCGGTTAGCAGATATTCTTAGAGATATGGTATCAAGAATTAAACAATATCGTAAAGCCATGGAGGATAAAAACTCCTGTGACCCAGTTAAATAATTATTTGATCATTATTTAAATAGGTAGTTGTGATAAAAATCCTAAGCAGACAAGAGGCTTTAGAATATAATTCGACCTTTTCTTCTTTTATTTTGCAAGGGCAAAGAGATAAGTACTGCCCGAAAGAAACCATATGTTGCTAGAGCCTGGCGAAAATTATGATAATAAAATTGGCGATTACAGGTTTTTTAGTAGTGAAGAATGTAATGTGAAGAATGCAAAATTATTAGAAGACTTCGAGAAAAAAGCTGACAACATCAATGTAAAGCCCTTGCCAAAGAAGTTTTCATTTAAAGTATATGATATTCCAGCTAATTCAATGGATGAATTAGTTGTTCAAATTGGAGTTATCACTCATAAATTAAGTAATAGTATAAAAGCTGGTCCGGTTTTGTTTCTAAGTGATTTTGCGATACCATGGTTAAGCCAAAATAATGAATTTCCTCCGGTAAAGAATGCTCAGGAATATTTAAAAAAGCTAGGTATTGATGAAAAATTTTCAGGGGGATTTCTAGTAAATGAGTCAGATTTAATGGAGTTTATGAGCCATTTATTTTGGTTGATTCGCTGTAATGCAGAACTCCCGCCATGTTATTTCACTTTTGAAAAATTTAATTTCATAACTAATTTGTGTCAATACGGGAATTTTCATTTTACCTTTTATTGTGAAGAAGAAAGAATAGAATTAGAAAAGGTTTTTGATCAATTAGGTATGAATGAGGTGCCAGGGGGATTTTGTTATGAAAGATTTTCTGAGGGATCATCCATTGAAGGCCGTAGAATTGAGCTGTGATTTGGATATTTTTCTATTATTAAACCGCATTAATTCATAGTATTTTGTTTAAAAGACGTGTTCTTACTTTTGGTATTTTAACGTTGATAATTTTATTAACTTATCTGTTGTATCCGCTAGATAGTGATCGATTTAAACTGGTTACTGATGAAGAAAAATTAGTAGAGAAGACGTATTATTTACATCAACCTCCCACCAACCAAAATGATTCTTCTCCAAACATAATCTGGATAGTAGTAGATGATCTGGGCATGGCCGATACGGATCTTTATGGTGATGGCCCCGTTTCAGTTCCAAATATGAAAAGGCTTGCTAATCGCGGAATTAAATTTAACAATGCTTATGTATCAGCCCCGGTATGCAGTCCTTCCCGGGCAGCCATAGCCACTGGCCGATATAATCAACGGTTTGGATATGAGCATCAATTGCATGACAGGTATCTCAGCAACAGACTTGAATATCTTGGGTTCAGATATTTTATCGATAGTGGTCCATGGGTTCCGCAATATCAAACGGAGGTACCAGCTGCGGATTTTATTGAGAATATTGGCCTGCCTTCCTCTGAAATTACATTTGGAGAAGTGGCTAAAAAATATGGGTATGAAACAGGATATATAGGGAAATGGCATTTGGGTAAAAAAGAGTATAACAATCCAAATGCTTTTGGTTTTGACTATTTCTATGGTTTTTATTCCTCCCATAGTCTCTATGTTCCTGAGGGAACTCAAGGATATGTTGAACAAAAAATTCCCCATGATTTTACGGATGAATATATCTGGGAAGGGCATAGAGAAGGCCAGCAGGCAATCAGAAGAAACGGAAAGATTATTTCAGAGGATCGATATCTCACTTCAGCGATCACTGATGAAGCAATTGATTTTACCAAATCAAATGAGGAAAAACCATTTTACCTTTGGGTATCTTATAATGCACCTCATACTCCTTTACAAGCGCCGAATGAATATGTTGAGAAGTATGAAGATGTTACTGATCCGGTAAAGAGGGTTCACTATGCATTGATCAAAAATCTTGATGATGAATTGGGAAGGTTGATCGATCACCTGGAAGATAGTAGACAGATAGAAAACACGCTTATTTTTTTTATCAGTGATAATGGAGGGGCAGAATTTAATTTAACTACTAAAAATGGTCCTTATCAGGGTGGTAAAATCACCAATTTTGAAGGAGGGGTAAAGGTGCCAATGATAATGTGTTGGGAAGGGAAGATTAATGGTGGAGAAGTCTTTAATCAACCGGTACATTCAACCGACTTATTTATGACTTCTGCTAAGGCTATTGGAGCTAAATTGCCTTCTGACAGGATATATGATGGTGCTGATCTTGTGAAAAATGTAAAAAACAATTCTATTCCCCATGAATATATTTATTTTGATATGGGTAATAATCGTGGAATAAGAGGGAAGAAATGGAAACTAACCTGGAATGAAGCAAATGGTGATTCGGTACTTTTTAATTTAAAGAGTGATCCGTATGAGCAAAAAGATTTGTATCAGTCTGGTAGCGGAGTAGTAGAAAGGCTTACCAATGAATTTGAAGTTTGGGCTGCGAACAATGTTGATCCGTTATGGCCACCGATGATCTATTATCATTATACTGCTGATGATGGTAAGAAGTATTTTTTCGATGAATAAAACTTTAATTTTGTATATAAGATCAACCTTCTGTTTTCATGAATGATAGGTCAAATACGCCCTTTCATCTAAAGTTGATTGGAATTGAATGATATAATTATTTAATTGATTTAAAGCTAGAATATTAGTTATTTTTTAGACAATTTTTTCTCTTGAATAAAATATTAAAACCGAAAAAGGTGCCTTCCTGGCACTTAAAGAATTCATTATTTTAATAACACTATTTTTATGAAACCTATTTTTAAAAGCAGTCAAACTCTTTTTACTTATTAATTTTTTTGATTTTATTTTCTTCTATTCAGGCATTAGGGCAGGATTTTGAGAAATTTTACGAAGAGGGAAATTATGATGCGATTAAAGTTGGTGCACAAGCTGGTATGTCAGAGGCGCAGTTTTTCCTTGGAAAAATGTATGCCAATGGCAAAGGGGAAGCCAAGGATATAGACAAGGCATTGAAATACTATCGTAAGGCGGCAGATCAGGGCAATGCTAAGGCAATGAATAATATTGGGGTACAATATTATTCAGGGAAAAATATACCACAGGATTATGCAAAAGCTATTTACTGGTGGGAGAAAGCTTCAGAACTAGGAAACCAAGTAAGTACCCGAAATTTAGGAGTTGTGTACCGTTTTGGACGAGGGGTCGATAAGGATCTTTTAAAAGCATCTAATTATTTTAATGATGCTGTTGATAACGGAAATTATAAAGCGTATTTAGATCTTGGGTATATGCATGAAAGTGAAATGGAAGATTACCAATCAGCAATGATATATTTTTCTTATGCCGCTAAAAATGGTGTGGCAGCAGGGTTTAAAGAAATGGGTGATGTTTATAGATATGGGAAAGGCATAAATCGTAATTTAAGTATAGCTAAGCGATTATATGAGAAGGCGGTAGAGGAAGGGGATACTAATGCAAAAGAACAGCTTGAGAAGCTAGAACAGCTCGGAGTTATAGGTGTTTATGAGCCGGTGCCTCATGATAAAATAGATGGGGAATATGGAAAGGATGTTTTTAGTACTCCAGTATTTTTTTGGACCAGTCCTAATAGCGAACAGTTTGATGAGATGGCTAATAATGAAGTAACTTATGATTACTATGGTAAATATGGATTTAATGAAGACAGAAGGCATAAAATTGCTGAAATTTTAAGTAAAAATAGTAAAAATCAAGGAGTATCTGTTATTCAAAAAGAAGGCTATTTTACGTTATCCCATGAGCCTCAATCAGGATATAGTAAATGGGTATTTCCTGATTTTAAATTAAGAACAAGTAGTAAAAAATATCACGAATATCATTTTAAAAAGGTTTTCTACTTGAATATTTCAATTCCTGAAGGTAAAGCTATGGCGGAAATGAAATTGCCAATTGAATTAAGAACATCAATATGTCCGACTTCAGGACTTTATATAAGGTTAAAAAAGAACGGTAAAATTTATTTTGAAGGAGTTAATTCAAAAAATAAAGATCGAGAATCTGTTTTCATTTCTAAGGAAGCGTTTAAAGATGAAGAAAGGATTGCTATATTATTTTCAGCATACAGTTCTGGTTATTGGACTATACAGACAAATAAAGGTGATGTCCTTAGTGGATATGGAGCACTTAAAGAAGATTTTATTAAGGGCTCAAGTAACCATTGCTTTTTTGAAGGTGATATAAATATTCATGAGATACAAATTTATGAGGATTATGCCTTTGAAGATGAAGAGATAGCGATGGGATTAAAGAGCGAGGATATCCAAAATATACAGAGAAATATAGGAAAGAAGCTGGGTGATTATGCCAACCGGTTATTTAAATTTTCTAATCAATATGATTTTAATGGTTGGGAATATCTAAATCACCAAATAACGTTTTTAGAAAGACAAACCACCACTATCAAAGGCAGTGAAGATGCAGTAATAAAAGATGATAAGAGTTTTGTTTACTATTCTGTTGGGACTTTAATAAAGGGGAAAAACTCTAAAGGAGAAATAATTACATTGCCAGTTAATAATACCATAGGGATTAACGAAAAAGATATGAAACTGGTTGGTCTTCATATTGAAAGTGAATTTGAAGATAAGGAGGTGGTAATTATAAATGATTTGGAAAGTTTTCTTTTAAATGAGGAGCTTTAATATTTGATAATATAAATAGAATTAAAATCACCAAATATTAATAAGAGAGTGATTTTAATTCTATTTTGATATTCAAGTTATTATCAAAAATATTGATTTGATTAATTATTTGAAATCTGGCTTTTGCCGCATTGAGCAAACTTGGTTCTACGTGTCAGATTTATTTTTCGATCGGATATAAAATCAGCTATTATTCGGCCTCATTAGTAATTTATTCCGATCTGACTTTGAGTTATTTTTCAGCTGTACATTATTAAATTTAATAGTTTTTCAAATAGTTCTTAAAACCACATTTATAATTAAGCTTAAAACAAGCAGATAAGTTTAATGTAATTATGTGATTGTGAAATTTAGATCCCAATTTTAGTGATTATCAATACTTTCAATACTTTTATTTAAGCTGTGAAATATGTTTGATACACTGGCAGTCAGGCATAGTTTAGAGGATAAGTGATTTAATTTAATGAGTTAAGTCCATGTCTCAATAGGTTCGATATAAACTTTATTTATTAAAACTCTTTTGAAATCCTTGTTCTTATTTAGAATGATTCTTAATATTACACATCTATTTAGAATTAGTCTTAATAAAAATGACCTCGAGAATACTGTTGATAATTTTTGTGCCATTCTTTTTAAAAGCTCAAAGTGATTTGAATGGGAGGATCGTTGATCAACAGGAAAATGGATTGCCTGGAGCTACAGTAATTATCTCTGGCACTGAAAAAGGCTCTGTAACAGATACTGATGGTTACTTCGTTTTTAAATCTTTGCCTCACGATGAATATGAATTGAAAATCAGTTCGGTCGGATTTGAATCAAAAGTTATACAGGTTTCTCACCGGGGAAATCGATCAAAGAATATTTATTGCAAACTACAGGAAGTTACTCAGGAACTCGATATGGTAGTTGTTGAGGGTAATAAAGAGTTAACCGAAAAAAAGAAATCCGGATATAATGTAAGCGTAATTTCAGCTGAGAATTTTCAGGATCTCAACCTTGATGTAAATCAAATCCTGGGTACGCTTTCCGGTATTAATCTCCGACAATCCGGAGGCCTGGGTTCTGATGTTGAGTTATCGTTAAACGGAATGACCGGTAATCAGGTCCGTTATTTTATCGATGAAGTACCGATGGATTTTTACGGTTCTTCTCTTACGCTGAATAATTATCCGGCCAATCTCATCCAGGCTATAGAGGTCTATAAAGGTGTAACTCCGGTATCTTTAACTTCTGATGCGCTGGGAGGAACCATTAATATTACTACTCCTGATATTACTGACCAGTTTTTTGATGCTTCGTATTCATATGGTTCCTTTAATACTCATCGCGCATCTGTTTTTTTACAACATTCAACTAAAAATAATATCCATTTTCGATTCATGTCATTTTTTAATCATTCAGATAATGATTATTTGATGAAGAACACCCCAAAGGTTGATAAATTCGGAAATATCCTTGGATATGGTGAAGCACGGAGATTTCATGATGCTTATACTTCCGGATCAGTTAATCTTGATATTGGTGTGAGTGACAGAGTATTTGCAGATGGATTTACAGTCGGGTTAGTTTATGGAGCCAATCAAAATGAAATTCAGCATCCTGATGTTTCTATAAACAGGGTATTTGGAGGATTAACTTCAGAGAATCGATCTTTAATAGCAAGACTTAATCACCATAAAACATGGGGAAAGGTTACCTGGAAAAGTAATTTTGTTATTGGCAATGACAAAGATACCTTTTATGATACGTTACGGAGAAGGTATGATTGGGAAGGCAATTATAAGGAGATTGAAACTGCAGAAAATTTTAGTGAACCTTCTATTTTCGAATTATCTGATGATAGATTATGGGCGCGTACTGCCTTGAAGTACGACATCTCAAATAACCATTTTTTAGAAGGTCAATACTCTAAGAATTATCTTAAGAGAAAGACACAAGATCTAATCAACGAGCGATTGAATAATGCAGGCAATCCGAGTTCCCTGGAAAAAAACTTTCTGGGTCTGTCTTATAATTTTATTTCTCAAGACCAATCAGTCAAAGCTGTAATATTTGGGAAGCAGTATTGGTATAATGCAGCTATTTACACTGAAGAATATGTAGAAAAAGGTACAGAGGTCATCAAAAACAAATCTTCTTTTTCTAAAACAGGTTATGGAATGGCTCTCAGCTATTCGTTAAGTGATAACTGGTTATTAAAAACTTCTTATGAACTAGCCTATCGAATTCCGGAGGCTCATGAAATAATGGGTGATGGGCTGTTAATTCTTCCCAACCCTACTTTAAAACCTGAGAACAGTCATAATGTCAATCTAGGACTTATTCATGAAAGGGTATTTTCGAATCTTAGTTTTAAAACAGAGGTGAATACATTCTACCGGCCTGTTAAAAATAAGATCTGGCGCGTTCCTCAGGGAGTTTTGTCAGTAAACCAAAACATCGCTGAAACCCGAATTATGGGTGTGGAAACTACTAATTCAGTTAATGTCGATAATCGATATATTTTTTCATTGAATATGACCTACTACCATCATACTGATCAAAGAAAATATAATGAAGGATTGCCAAATGCCAACTACAATGAAAGAATGCCTAACGATCCTTATTTATTTGGAGACTTTGGTTTTCAATATCGATGGAACCTTGATAAGGTAAACCTCACCACCGGGATAAATAGCCGGTATGTTCATGAATTTTTTCTTTATTCAGAAAGTAATGGGAGTACAGAAAATAAGCGGATTATTCCAACGCAATTTGTCAATGATATTAACCTGAATCTTGTTTTCGGAGAAGGGAAATACAGCACCTCACTAACGGTGACTAATATATTTAATGAAGAGGCCTATGATAACTGGTCACTTCAAAAACCAGGAAGAGCAATTAATGTTAAACTCAGATACTTTATAAATAAGCAATGACAAGTAAAATAAACAAATTTTTAGTGTTGATGATCACAGCACTTATTTTTTCAAGCTGTGATAAAGAAAATAAAGGGAACGAAACTCCACAATTCGATGGAGGCATGACCATGACCTTGAAAACCACAGGTGATCAGGAGCCGGAATATGTCGTTACAAGCGATAATTTAATGGAAGGAACAATTTCCGCTCAGAGTTCGGGTTATGAATCATTCGACTGGAATTTTTCATACACTGTAGGGAAAACCCTTTTTGTTCTTGGTTATACAAATTTTGAAGCACAGGCTTACCAGGTGAATGATCAGGGTGAAGTGGAAGAAGTGGCAAATTTCCTTTTGGAAACTCCTTTAGAAGTATTTGGAAATGTCAACGATGAGACAATGCTCGCAATGGATGCTCCACGGGATGGATCTCATACTCCACGAAAGCTGTATTTCATTGATGCTGCTTCTGGATATATAACAGGTATTAAAGACGTTAGTATTTTTGATGTCGATACCGGTACCCCTGGGGAAGGTGTTACAGCATGGCCAACGGCATTAGAAGTAGTTGGTGATCAGTTATTTGTTCCTTATTACCTTGTTGATGACCAGGGTTATTACACTACTCCAAATCCGGATACTGCATTTGTAGCTGTATATTCTTATCCTGATGTAGAATCAGAACCGGTAAAAATAATTAAAGATGCCAGAACGGCTAATATCGGTGTGAATGGTACGACAACAGGGTTGATTCAAACAGATAATGGAGACCTGTACTCATTTTCATCTGGTGCTTACATGGCTGGATTTTATCCAGTTACTAATAAGCCTAGTGGGATTCTTAGGATTTCTTCTGGCTCTTCAGAGTTTGACGAGAATTATTTCTTCAATGTGGAAGAGGCAGCAAACGGAGGAATTCTTTTCTGGATGGATTACATAGGAGGTAATAAAGCTATTGCCAGATTGCTGACTGAAGATATTGATCCAGAAAATGATGCTGATGGATCGGGATCCTGGGGTGCCTTTGGTCGTTCATATTTTAATCAAAAATTGGTCATTCTCGATTTGATAAATCAAACAGTTACGCCAGTAGAAAATGTTCCACTACATGCCAAGCGATACACTACGCCAGTTCACGTAGAGGATGGAAAGGTATTTGTAAGTGTTGAAACTGCGGAGGAAGCACATGTTTACCAGGTGGATATCGAAGCTGCAACAGCAGTAAAAGGTGCACAAATAGAAGGTAAAACAATTAAGGGTTTTTCAGACCTATACTAATAATTTTTAATCTGGTCCGTGGATATAATTTTCCACGGACCTTTAAGCTTTTTTATTTTGACAGTACGTAAATCATTTCGATTAATACATCTTTACCTCGGAATTGTAGCCAGCTTAATTGTTTTTATAGAAGCAACTACGGGAGCGATTTGGGTATTTAATAGTGAAATCAACTCTTTGATAGAGGATGAAATAACAGTGCAGATTGAAGACCTTCCTCTGATTACTCCTACTGTAGCTAAAAGTATAGCAAAAGAGTATATACCGAATAAGGCGATCCATGGTGTGTTATATCCCAATGAACCGGGAGAACCTGTTGAAATGATTTTTTACGAAGCAGAGCCGGAGTTTTATACATCACTTTATTTAAATCCTTATAACGGCGAGATCCTTAAGGAAAAAGATCATATGGAGGGATTCTTTCCATTCATTCTGGATGGTCATTTACATTTATGGTTACCACCTGAAATCGGAAAGCCAATTGTTTCTTATGGTACGCTTATTTTTGGAATATCAATCATAACCGGAATTATTCTCTGGTGGCCAAAAAATAAAAAGGGAAGAAAACAACGATTCAAACTGGATTGGAAAAATACTACTCGCTGGAGACGAAAGAACTTTGATTTGCACACGGTTTTAGGTTTTTATCTTTCGGCTTTCGCAGTAGTATTTGTTCTTACCGGGCTTGTAATGGCGCTCAACTGGTTTGCCTTTCTTTATTATAATGGGTTTGGCGGAGAAAAAGAATTGACTTTTTCTGTTCCGTTAAACCAGGAAGAAACAGTGTCTCAATCAGTCAGACAATCGAATATTGACAGGTTGCCACAAATACTGTTTAACCAATATCCTGAAGCTGAAAGTTTTGAGATTCACTACCCCTATGCAGATTCGGCTAGTATTTATGTGGAGATTTCGCATACTGAAGAAGTTTATTACGACTCTGACTATATTTTTTACGATCAAAATACGCTCGAAAAGGTAAAGACTCTTAGTGTGTATGGGGAATATTCTAAAGCTGAACTTCCCGATCATTTAGTAAGAATAAATTATGACCTTCATGTTGGGGCAATTGGTGGTATTACGACTAAAATAATAGCTTTTATTGCTTGTTTGATGATTGCAACTCTACCAGTTACAGGCATTTTAATTTGGCTGGGAAGAAAGAAAAAGAAAGGTAAAATGAACTCAAAGCAGAATAAGAAATCAACTCCGGTTTTAGAAGGAGTGTAATTAGGGAGATTGCAGTTATTTCATTTTTACAGGGAGTCTCTAATTATCGCATAATATCAATTAAATCAGTTGGTGCATTGATATTTATCATGTGGATTCCATAATCAGGAATTTACCTTTAGATAAAAAAATACGCCATGGAAAAGAATATGGGAACTACCGACAGGGTAATAAGAGTAATTTTAGCAATAATTGTAGTAGCCCTGTATTTTACAAATATAATTACAGGTACAGTAGGTATTACGTTAATGGCTTTGGCAGGAATATTTTTAATTACAGGATTTATAAGTTTTTGTCCTTTGTACACTCCTTTTGGATTGAATACCTGTTCGAAAAAATAATATTATTGAGTAGTTAACTTGGTTTGGTTAATGAAAAAAGAGGCTGATATTATCAGTCTTTTTTTTTGAAAGTAATTAGCTTTAATTATTCATAATGCGGCTTTTCCCACATTGAGCAAAGTTCTTTTTCTGATTCAAATCTAATTTCACCTCAGAAGAAAACTCTTTTAATAATAATTCAAATTCATCCACTTTGTCATCTGATACAGATGGTGTAATTACCTTAAATGCATAATAATCTATCGTACCATCTTCAGAAAAATATATTTTATTAAATAGGCTGATTGATGAGTCATTAATGCCCCAGTTAAAATTCTGTTCCACTAAATATTTTCCCAGGTCCTGATGTAGTTTAGACCAGGAACGTCTAACTTCTTTTATATTTTCTTCGCTATTATAGGCTGGTGACAACAAATTGGCATAGCTGCTATCAAGATTAAGACTATCTAATTTTTTTAATTCTTCTTCTTCAGCCAGAGAAAAAGTGATTGGTTTAATGTTAGTTGTTTTATTCTGGTTAGTTTCTTTAGTCTTAGTCGAATTTTCACAACCAAATATTAACACCAAAGCCATTACCAGGGAAAAGAACGATACTCTCATAAATGCTTCAAATATTAGATTCGTTGTAAACCTAAGGTTTTAGTTTTGAAATAAAAACTATTTATTTAGTTAAAATTATTTAAGTGGTAAGGACTAATCTGAACAGATGACTTAACTTTAAAATCTGAGCAGCTAAGAAGTGGTGTTAATTTGAGATCATATGCTAAAAAAAGTATTTCTTTCCATTTTTATTATTCTGATCGGATTCACAGCTTTTTCATTTTACTTATCTCCCCGGCTTGGCGGGCTCATTTCATTAGGTAAAGATAAAATAGACAGAAAAGTTCATAAGCTAGAATTCAATGAGGGTCTGCAAAATAGTTTTGATCTCAGATATGAAGATATTTCTGGAAGAGAAGACCTTGTTTTATTAAGAGAGAAGTTCAGACTCGAACAAATAGTAGATTCAATTGACGATCAATTTAACCAGGTTTTAGCCATTCAGAGCTGGGTTCAAAGCCAGTGGGAGCATGACGGTAATAATGTGCCGGATAAATTTGATGCGGTTTATATCCTTGAGGAAGCCCAAAAGGGAGAACGTTTCAGATGTGTAGAGTATAGCCTCGTTGCGAGAGAATGTCTTTCTGCATTAGGTTTTAAAATCCGTACTTTGGGATTGATGACCAAAGATATTTCTGAAGTAAAAAGTGGAGGAGGTCATGTAGCTAATGAAGTATATTTGGAGGATTTAAACAAATGGATGTTTATTGACCCTCAGTTTGATGTCATAGCTGTTCAGGGTGGTGTTCCTCTTAATGCTGTGGAACTCCAACGTGCTATAGCACACAATGAAAGATTTGAAATAATTAATCCTAATAATACTATATCCAAAGCGGATTATGTTCAGTGGATCGGTCCTTACCTTTACTATTTCTATGTCACAATAAACGGTCAAAGAATTAGTGTCTGGGATCGAATAGTCGGGAACAAAAAGCAATTGACATTGCTCTCAAAAGATGCAAATGAGCCTGAATACTTTCAGAAGATTTTTAAAATAAATAATTCGTATTATACCAATTCATTATCTGATTTTTATCCGAAAATAGACTCTTATAATTGAAAAAGTTAATTAAGAATAATCCAATTACAGCTTTTGTTCTACTTACTTTTATATTTAGTTATTTGGTAGGTGGGATATTTAATATGTGGGTCAATAATTCTTGGCAAATAGAAAATGAATTATTGAGGTTGTACTTATTTCGTTCAATGATAGTTATTGGGCCCGCTATTTCGGCGATAATAATAACAGTTATTTGTAAAGGAAAAGGGGGATTAAAACAACTTTTTAAATCTCTTAAGCCGAAAGTTAAGTTTTGGTTTTATTATTTATTATTACCTGTTACTGGATTCATAATTACCGTCGCTTCATTTTATTTTGCAGGTTTACCTATTGAGCAATTATTTGATGCAATAGAAGAAAATAAATTAGTATTTGCCGGCCATTTTTTCTTTCAATTTATTCTAATTGGAATCGGAGAGGAGCTTGGCTGGAGAGGATGGTTATTGCCCAATTTGCTAAAAAAGCATTCTCTTAATAAATCTCTGGTATTGATAATATTAATATGGGGGCTTTGGCATTTTCCAATCTTATTTAATTCGTTGGAGATTGTTATTCCCTGGATAATATTATTGGTTTCGGTAACAATAATTTTTACCTGGATCTGGTTTAAGGTTAAAGGGAATATTTTGTTACTGGCTTTAACCCATGCTTCGGTCAATGCCACACAATTCTTTTATCAAAATCAACTTCAGGATTTGGATGATAGTTTACTTGTAAATGCCTGGAAAATCACAGCTGGGATTTACTTAATGATTGGGATTGTGATTTTTTTGGTTTTTATTAAAAAATCTCAAGTGCATTTTGTAGCAATAAAAACTCATGAAAATCATATGTGATAATTATCACACCTAATGATTTCATAAAGAATTATATTTCTCTAAAACAATCGGAGTCATGAAAAAGAACATGGGAACCGCCGACAGGGTTATCAGAACTATAATTGCGTTTTCAGTAATCGCTTTATTTGTAGCTGAAGTTTTAACTGGAACTTTAGGTCTTGTATTACTGATACTGGCAGTTATATTCTTACTTACCAGTTTTACTGGTTTTTGCCCCTTGTATAAGCCTTTTGGCATTAGCACTTGCCCACAAAATAAACAACATCGTTGAGCTTAAGAAAGACGTTAGCACTGTGTGATAATAGTTTGATTACAGATTAAAAAGGACGCCAATTGGCGTCCTTTTTTATTAATAATATTATTTTATTTTACTGAACTGAATATCCTTCAAGTTTTGCCCGGACAGTAAAAACTCAATTACTTCATCATCTTCACTTGTTACAAAATCTATTTGGGCAAAATAATTTTTCGATCCGTAAAAACTGTCTTTTGCAAGTGGCTTAAGTATGATGTCATTATTTAAACTATGAACTGCTACTAACTGATTATCTTTTATTACTAATTCATAAGTAGTATTAAATTCATCATTTTTATAAAGCCCGATATATTTCTCCAGGTCAATTTCGTCAATAGATGGGGGATTTAATGTGACTTTTTTACAATCATACTTGAAGTCAGCGATATTAAATATGAATCCATTATCGTAAAATGAAAATTTAGTGAAAGGAACATAAGGAAATAGAAATTCACCATCACCAATTACAGGTAGTGGGGCTTTGCCTTTTGTTCCGTATGATTGAAAAAATAAGGTGTCTTTTTCTGCGAGAATATTAAAATACTTGCCAGGATAAAATTCATAGGTCCCTTCAAAGCTTTTTAGTTCATTAGTTATGTAATTAACCTTTTTAGGTGTCTCTGAAGGTTTTAAGTGATCTTTCATGAAAAGATCTACTATTCCATAAGCAATGTTTAGTGTAGAGAAATCATTGCTGTTAGCTAGAATTGCAATTGAAAAATCGTGTTTGGGAATGTGTAAAAGATAAGATCGATATCCGGCATCACCACCGCCATGAAATACAATGTCTAATCCCTTATGTTTTTTAAATTCAAGACCCAGTCCGTATTCGATTATAGTTCCATCGGAAAGCCTGGTCGGCTTTTGCATTTTATGAAAGATTTTTTCTGCTCTTTTGTCTGCATATTGATAGTAGATAGCCCATTTGCTCAGATCGTTAATTGTAGTACTAATGCCTGATGAACCATTTGTCATATTGTTGAACTCGTGATTCTTAAATCCGGAATTGCTTGTTTTATATGAATAGGCTTTGTTTCTTATAATGATTTCAGAACTGCTGACAGCTAAAGAATTATTCATTTCGAGAGGAGTAAAGATTTCTTCTTTAAGAACTTCCTGGAAAGGGCTGTCGCTCACCCTTTCTATTACTTCAGCAAGTAATGCAAATCCTGTGTTATTATACTCATATTGAGTTCCTGGCTGGAAATTGATTTGTTTGATATTCAAAAGCATATCGATTACTTCATCATGTGATAAACGGTCCTGAATATCAAAACCTCTTAAATGAGCCAGTTCAAATACATTGGGTAATCCATGGGTATGATTTGCCAGCTGATTCAGAGAGATTTTGTAAGGCAGATGAGCCAATTCGGGAAGATGCTCTCTAACATCATCTTCCATAGATAGCTCTCCTCTCATTGCCATAGAAACTGCCAGGTATGATGTGAATTGCTTTGAAACAGAAGCGATGTGAAAAGCAGTAGAATCAGTTATTGGAATATTGTATTCCAGGTTAGCCATACCGATTTGGTGGGAATATATAACATTTCCTTCCTCAATTATGGCCACTGCCATGCCCAGTTTATCAGGATTAAAATATTGGTTAATAAGGGAATCAACTTTCTGATATAAGACTTCTTTACTTGTTGTTTGAGCTATTGAAAACTGAAATTGGATTGCTAAAAAAGACAGGGTAAAAATCAGTTTTTTCATTATTGGGTATTCATGTATTAAAAAATTAATTGCTCTTTTCCTTAAAAGTAGGTGCTTAAAAAAACTCCTTTGAACCCACGAAATTACGCCACATATTAATTGTAGCAAAGGATTGGATACAAATTTGACTAATTCATTAAAACTAAATGAATTGATTGTTTTTAAGATTCGATCATGAACTGAGATTTTTTATAAACATTAATGATTTTCAATTTAAGTTACGGCTTTGAGAAAATCAGGAAAATAGCCTCATGACTGATTTATAGGTAGCCATAAAAATTTTAGGTTTATTCAAAAAAGTAATCCATTTAATTAATCGCTAAAGATTAATATTTTAGCAGCTAAATGTTTTGATTTTTGTTCTCTATTTTATGCTCCAAATTATATCGATCATTTGTTTAATTGCCGGTGCTCAGGGATTTTTTCTTGTCTTTCACTTTCTATTAAAAAGAGTGGGGAGAAGATAATTAACAGGCTAGTGGCTGTCCTCGTATTTATTTACTCGGTTAATTTAATTAATACATATTGCTATTTAAGTGGGTTGGATTCAGCTCATTTCTTCTTACAGCCAATTGCAAATTATCTTGGCTGGTGGGTTGGTCCCAGTATTTGGTTATATGTTACTTTTCCTCACAAAAATATAAATTGGAAAAAAGTAATACTAATTCATTACAGTCCAATACTGATAATCGCTTTTTTAGGAGAGGCTTTTCCTGAGCTACTTTCGTACCTGGCTGGAGTTTATTACCTTCAGTTTAGTTGTTATGTTGGTTTGAGTTTGTACTATTACTATAAAAATAAGGCAGACAGGAAATTATTCGACTGGATAGTTATGTTTGTTTTTGCTATGGCAATTATTAAAATAGCTAACATTTCCCTGGTATTAATTGAAGCTTTTAGTGATGTTGAGTTTTCAGATATATTTCGAATATCATTGATAATTATTGCTGCGATTCCAATTTTCATAATGGCATATCGAGAGATGAATTTTAAAAGAACTTTTGAGCCTCAATATGAAAAATATGGTGATTCAGGAGTTAGTAATTCTGAAATTAAAAAATATTCTGATCGTATTATCTCTTTAATTGAAGGTGAGAAATTGTACTTAAACCCTTCTTTTAAAATTGCGGATTTATCTGAATTATCAAATATTAACTCAAGGAAAATTTCGCAGGTTATAAATCAAACTCAACAAAAAAATTTTTCTTCATTTATTAATGATTACAGGCTCAAAGAAGTTAAGAAAAGACTGACAGACGAAAAATATGGGAACCTTTCTATATTGGGAATTGCACAAGAATGCGGTTTTAAATCAGGGGGAAGATTTAATGTTTTATTTAAGGAAAAATATGGAGTAACTCCTTCACAATATAGGAAAACAGTGTTTAAATCTAATTAAAGTACTTTATATCATGATATGAAGTGTCTGTAATCGTGGTAACATAAATTTTCTTATTATTATTTAATAAATCTGCATTAAACAAAAAAGAATAATGATATGAATAAACTTATTACTATAGGTCTTTCCTGTTTTTTATGTGGATTTAATTTACTGGCTCAACAGTCAATTTATAATGTGAGATTTTCCGGAGTAGAGGAGAAGAAAGTGTTTGTAGATGCTGAATTATTTTTGCAAGATAGTGTTTTGATAATGTCTCCAAATGGACCCGTCCCTGAACGATGGGATGATTATGTGGAAAATTTAGAGGCTAAATCAAAATCAGGTGATGAAATAAAAATAACAAAGCGAGAGGGTAAGTGGATTGTACAAGGTCCATTAGAACAGCATATAAATATCTCTTATGAGATTAATGTGGACCATGAAGATATAGAATGGCCCGGTGGGATCGATGGGGTTGCCTTTGTCAAAGATTGGGGATTTTTCCTAACTGGTAGATCCCTTTTTATTTTTCCTGAGGATAATAATGATGAGTTAGTCGTTAAATTTGATGTTGATGACCCTTCAAAGATTCAGGCTCCCTGGCCAAGTAGTTCAAAAGGATATTTAGTTAAGGATAATACTGAACTTACAGAATCACTCATTATTTATGGAGATCACGCATATAAAAAAATTGAGAGGGAAGATCTGAAAATCAGATTTGTTCTGACTGGCGAAAAAATCCAGGCTGATTCGCTCCGATACAGTCAAATTGCTGATCAGGTTATGAATTATTATTACAACTTGATGGGTGGAGGCCCTACCCCTAATGGCAACCAATCAACTGAAGTCATGGTTGTAATAAACTCAGCATCTCAAACAGATGGCGAGGTGATTGGCTCTCATATAAATATGATGGTAAATCCTGATGCTCACCCTCAAGAGCAAATGGTTGCCTGGTTTATGTTTGCTCATGAGTTTTTTCATTTATGGAATGGGAAAACGATAATGGTGAATAGCACCCGGGATGATTGGTTTAAAGAAGGAATAACAAATTATTACACACTCAAGGCATTATATCAGGTAGGTTTTATCAATGATCAAGCCCTTGCTGGTATATTTAACGGGCTATTTTATCAACGATATATGAAAGATCCAGGGCTTGGTGAAATTTCCATGAGGGATGCTGCTGAAGGATTCAGTAAAGATGATCATTGGGGTTTGATTTATGGCGGTGGACTCTTTGTTGGTATAGGAATGGATATGATAATTAGGGAAGAAACAAATAATGAAAAGAGCCTGGATGATATTATGAAGTTGCTTTATGAAAAATATAAACTGAAAAACGAGTATTATACTTCGGAAGAAATACTTAAGCTGGCTAGTGAAATGGCGGATAAGGATCTTGCCTCATTTTTTGATGTGTATATAAATGGTAGTACAGTGATACCAATTGATGAATTTTTAGAAAAAGCTGGATACCATGTGGTAATTGAAAATGATAATTTAATAATGACACCAAAAGAAAATCTGGAAGGTTTAGACCTTGCAATTCGTGAGGGCTTTCTGGGAGAGGTAGAATGATTTATAAGGTCTTAGTAAGCCTATGGGAAGTATTTCGGATTTAATCCGAAATACTTCCCATAGGCTCTTTTGTTATCCATTCATTAATTCAGATGGCAATTATATTCAAATGAAATTTTATACCATTCTAATCATCTCATTATTCTTCTTCATTGTCTGGAAAGTCCTGAACTGTTAATCGTATAGTTATAGCATCTTCTACTATTTTATCACCTATACGTTGTCTAACCAGAACTGTGTGATGTCCTATTCCAAAATTTGGAGGGATGGTAAACTTGAAATCTCCATCCTTATTTATTTTAATTTCTTCACCTAATTGAGTTTTTTCATTATCAATTATTACTTCAATGGGTTGAAAAGGATTAAATCTCTGGCCTAAAATAGTAATTTCCTCTGCCTCTTCTATAGGAATTCCTAAATCATTAGGTCGAGCTAACCTAATTGAAGGGCTTAAGGGTTTTCTTTGAGGTAGATCTGCCGGATTGATATCTTGATCATATAGAATAGCCCATTAAATTTTCCATTTTTTAAATAGAGCCCTTTTACAATGTGATTATCGGAAAGTAATTCAGCTATTTGTTCAATCTTGCAGTTTATTTTCTTGTCCTGCCCTTTATTGTTAACCTTTATTTTTATTTCTTTTTCTTTTCCTTCTAAATCAATTTGTTTGGCAGACCCATTATCTATTAAAATTTCTTCTACCTGAAGTGATTCTGGGTCTATATTAAGATCAACTATTTCTCCTTCGTTTATAATGATAAAAGCACAATCTTCACATTCTTGAGGAGGAACCATTTGATCAAGTGGAATTATATCTTCCCAAAGCCACAACTTGGGCTTATCAAGTTCGAGTATTGGTTTGTTTGGGTTTATGATGATCGTTTTTGAGGGACATTTGTATCGATATACCCATAGACCACGACCATATGATGATATCAAGACTTCTTTAAGAGATGAAAAGAAAAATGAACCTACGTAAGGGACTTTCTCGGATCCGCTCACTTTTTTCCATGTATCTCCGTTATCAAAGGTTTCAAATATACCTGCTTGTTGAGTGCCTACCATTATGTGACCAGAACAATCGGGATCAAAACCAAAACTGCTGATTTGAGAAAATTTGTCCCAATGAAACTTAAATTCACCAAAATTTGTAACTAAATCAGTTAAATTATTGTCTTGAGTCCATGTCGCACCTCCATCATCACTTTTCACCACTACATCATTTGCAATGTCCGGAACAATTATGAAACTTGGATTGTCTGGATCAACAGCAAATACCTCATACCAGGCAAACATTGTCGGGAAAATACCTACATTACCAAATCCAGTAATTTGAGATTCTACGAAAGTAGACCCAAATGTACCTGAAATTCGTTCAATACCAATTTTAGGATTACCCATTACTGTTCCAGGCTGTTCGGTTGCAAGAAAAACTATCGGATTACTTGAATTCCCTACAACTAAGGGGAAACTCTTAGGCTTATTATTTACCGTTGCCGAAGAGGTCCAATTTGCTCCGGTGTTAGTAGTTCTGGCTAATCTCCAGGCAGAAGAATCTATGTTATATTGAATCTGAACATACCGTTGTGGATCAACCAATGCAGGAGAACCATTAGAACGCGGGGGATTGTTCCATGAAGAAACGGAAACTAAGCCTGGACCCGATTTGTAGTTATTACAGCCAAAACATGCAACTCCGGTATGAGTTGTATTAGAAGCTGTTAGCGATTCTCGAGGCACATTAAGATAAAATCCTTCACAACATTTTTTATTAGGCCATTTTATTCCATAATTGGTAGAAGCCCAGTTATGATTATCCTGGGTGCCGAAATATAGATCTGGTAAGCCATCGTCTTCAGTATTCTGGCCTGTTATTTCAGTTATTTGAAGGGCATTGTACCCTGGTGAATTCATTGTCCAGCTGCTGCCATTATCATTGGTTGTATGTAACCCTCCATCACTCAAAAGTAAAATAGGGGTTTTTCCATCATTGCTTATAGCTAATTCAGCAATATCAGCATGATCAATAGTAAGAGTTTCCCAGGCTCCAAAACCATGAATAGATCCATGATTTACTTCTCTACGTTTAAATTTACTTCCTCCATTACTGTAATATAAATCAATTTTGTTTCTACCAGTATTTAAACTGCTATTTGTTAAAACTACAAAAGGTGGTCTATTCCATCCTTTTTTATTTTCTACTATACTCCAGTTATCACCAAAATCTTGAGTATAATATAGAGCGTTAAATCTTTCCCATTTATCATTAGAATTTTTTTTCGAGTAATTAAAAGCAAAATATATATGGTCATCATCCAAAGGCGATACTGCTATTTGATTATGCTGAGCTGCTCTTCGGTTGCCAGGAAGGCCATTAATTTTTAAGGTCCAGCTGCTTCCTCCATTTGTAGATACTCTAATGCTGTTTCCTGTTAATACCACCATTTTATTTTCTGAAGGAGTAGCAATAGCTCTTACGGACCTGGAACCTAATCCAGTTGCGCCCGAAAGATATTCCCAGGTTACTCCTTGATCATCACTGTAAAAAAGTCCACAATTTGTTCCTGCCCATAGTCTATTATTTGACTCGTCGAATGAAAGGCAATTAGCTGACATGTTGTTAAGGCAATTGGAAGAGGGAGTGTTCATGGTAGCTTTTGACCATGTCTCACCATCATCTGTGCTTCTGTAAATTCCACCGCCGCTGATAACCCGGGTATCTTGTCTGGCTGCCGCTACAATTATCTCCGGATTAGGAGGGTAAAA
Organism: Mangrovivirga cuniculi; assembly: GCF_005166025.1. Classification (NCBI taxonomy): domain Bacteria; kingdom Pseudomonadati; phylum Bacteroidota; class Cytophagia; order Cytophagales; family Mangrovivirgaceae; genus Mangrovivirga; species Mangrovivirga cuniculi. The sequence goes on along the minus strand of NZ_CP028923.1, from coordinate 4,287,817 downwards.
TAATAGATCGCGATATCTAAAGTTGAAAGTTTCGCCGACATGTTCCCATTTGTCTCCAGCGTTTTCTGTTTGGAATAAGCCTCCCGTTTCTGAGGCCACTACCATAATAGCATCTTGATTGGGTTTAACGGCAACTGCAATTGCTCGGCCTTCATTTTGAATGTTTGGTTGTCTCGGATATAATCCATCTTTACATGATGATAAAACACCTAATAGTAGAAATAAAAATCCGAAATAATGGAATTTTGTTTTCATGATATATGATTTGGTTGTAGTTGATAATTTGAAATTTAGATTTAGTATTATAGGCTAATGCATTTTGACCAAACCTACTGTTTATTTCTAAAGGATTAATTTTAGTTTTATGATAACTAGTATTTAATTTCGCTCTTATAAACACATACTCGTAAAAGTTATAAAATAAATTTAAAGGATAAAAGAAAAAGAGAATAAGTGTGTTGTGAATATTAACTTATAGACTAATTTTTCAGGATTTAAACTGTGAATTTTCTGTCTTACCAATTGAATTTTTTTAAAAAATTAATATTCGATTATTATTCAACTCTTTAAACTAATCTCTAAAACTGCCTAACTTATTACCACTGTCTCAGTTATAATACCATGCGACCAAAAAACCCGTTATTACAATTTACCGATAAAGGCATTTATTGTGAAAAAGGAGATTTTTTCATCGATCCATGGCGCCCTGTAGATAAAGCCCTGATCACTCATGGACACGCTGATCATGCCAGGTGGGGGATGAAAAGTTATTTGTCAACCCCGATGACTGAAGCAATAATGAAACATCGAATAAGTGCTGATATTAACTCTGAATCGGTTGGGTTTAACAATAAAAAGAAGATAAATGGAGTAAATGTCACCTTTTTTCCGGCAGGCCATATACCCGGTTCAGCACAAATCCTGGTTGAAGATAAATCACAGCGGTGGGTTGTGAGTGGCGACTATAAAGTGATCGAGGATTCTATCAGTGAACCTTTCGAATTAGTTAAATGCGATTACTTCATTACGGAATCAACCTTCGGACTGCCTGTTTATCACTGGCGAACTGATGAAGAGATCTTTGGAGAACTAAATCAATGGATTGCCGAAAATACCGAAAACAAGATTAATTCGGTAATACTCGGTTATAGCCTGGGTAAAGCACAGCGCTTGTTGCAGGGTATTGATCAATCATTTCTTCCGACTTATTGTCATGGGGCTGTATATAATATGAATGAGGTGCTTTCCGAAGCCGGGATGGATCTGAATGACTACAAACCGATTACCAGGGATACTCCAAAAGATGAATTAAAAGGTAAAGTTATTATCGCTCCTCCATCAGCTTTAGGAACTCCATGGCTGCGTAAATTAAAACCATACAAAACTGCAATGGCCAGTGGATGGATGACACTTCGTGGTGCCCGTAGAAGGCGAAATGCCGATAAGGGTATCATTCTTTCTGATCATGTTGACTGGCCAGGGCTAAATGCTACTGTTAAAGCGGTGGAAGCTGAACATATTTATGTTACACACGGGTACTCAGATATCTATGTTCAATATCTGAAAGAGCAGGGTATTGATGCGGATGTTGTAAAATCTGAATACGAAGGAGAAACCGAAACAGAATAATGAAGCATTTCATTTCTTTATTTAAAAAAATAGATAGCACTACAAAAACATCCTTAAAACAGGCTGCATTGGTGCAATACCTCTGTGAATCAGATGGCCGGGATAGCATCTGGGCTGTTGCCTTACTTACAGGTAAGCGACCCAAAAGAACAGTAAATGCTACCCAAATCAGAACCTGGGCCGCTGAAGAGTCAGGCATACCTCTATGGTTATTTGAGGATACTTATCACATTGTTGGTGATTTGGCTGAAACGGTCAGTCTTGTTCTGCCTCCTGTTTTAAATGAAGATCTCAAACCATTGAGAGAATATATGGAACTTCTCAACGGATTGAAAGATAAAGAAGAGAGTGAAAAAAAGGCACTTGTTTTATCGATCTGGAGATCTCTGGATGTCACCGGCCGATTTATTTTTAACAAACTAATGACCGGGGGTTTTCGGATAGGGGTGTCTGCAAAGATTATGATGAAGGCCCTTGCAGAATATGCCGAATTACCTGAAGATGTTGTAGCACTACGACTTGCAGGTAAGTGGTCTCCAAAAGACCTTACACTTGATGATCTGCTAAGAGAACCTGATAAAGAAGAAAGGCTTTCCAGACCCTATCCTTTTTACCTGGCCTATGCACTGGAAGATGAACCCCATGACCTGGGACATCCAACCGAATGGATAGCTGAAAGAAAGTGGGATGGTATCCGTGGTCAGATCATTTTACGGGACGGCCAATTGTTTGTATGGAGTCGAGGAGAAGAACTGATCACCGATAAATATCCTGAATTTGAAATATTGAAGGATTTACTTACTCACGACATCGTTTTTGATGGTGAAATCCTGGCTTTTAAAGATGGCGAACCCTTGCCATTTCACATGCTCCAGCAGCGGATCGGTCGGAAAAACGTCACTGCAAGTCTGATGAAGAAGGTGCCTGTTGCTTTTTACGCCTATGATATCCTGGAATACAAGGGAGAAGATTTTAGGGAAGTTCCATTTGGTAAAAGGCGGGAGCTACTGGAAAAAGTTCTCCAAGAAATTGATTCGGATATTATCAATCTATCTCCTGTGGTATCTTTTACAAATTGGGAAGAGCTGGAGCCGCAAAGGGAAAATGCCCTTGAGCATAAAAGTGAAGGGTTAATGCTGAAGCATAAAGATTCGGTTTACCAGGTGGGTAGAAAAAAAGGGGGCTGGTGGAAATGGAAAATGGATCCATTGACTGTTGACGCAGTCTTGATTTATGCTATGAGAGGTCACGGAAGAAGGGCTAATCTATATACAGACTACACATTTGCAGTATGGGATGGAGATGGGAAGCTTGTTCCATTTACAAAAGCCTATTCAGGTTTAACAGATGCAGAATTCGGACAGGTCGATCGGTTTGTAAAACAGAATACCATCGAACGATTTGGACCCGTTAGATCAGTTACTCCTGAGTTAGTTTTTGAGATTGCTTTTGAAGGTATTGCTCCATCTAAAAGACATAAGTCCGGAGTGGCAGTAAGATTCCCAAGGATGCACAGATGGCGAAAGGATAAACCTGTTGAAGAAGCCAATACGTTGGATGATCTGCATCAATTATTAAAAATGGTTACGTAATAGTTGAATATGAAATTTTAGAGTAATTTCGTAATTATTTTATGCTGGATGGAAATTTATAACCAGTTAAGTGAACGGAAAGAAGTTAAGTATTTTGCCGTTCAGTTGGGCAATAACATTGATATTGTCGCGCTACGAAAAGAAACTCGTTTCAGGGTCATCAGTTTTTCTGCTTCGGACATTATGTTTGAAGTAGAACACGGAGGATACATTCACCTCTTTAAGCAGGGGTCGGTCGTTTTTGTCAATTGCAAACAGCATGAACAGGAACGCTTTATCGAAATAGTCAAGCCTTATATTTCTGAACCTCAAATTCAGCACTTTGTTGATGATTTTGTGATCGAGATAGAACCCGAAAAACCTTCGCGATTTCAGTTTGATTATTTTTCTCTTCCTGTAGTCAATACGGACGTTCATAAAGTGGTAGCTTTAAACCTGGTCCAAAGTACAGCACTGGATTATTATTCGGAAGTTGTATCAAACTTACTTGCTCAATTAAATGAATTTTCAATTCAGTTGGCTCAAAAAGGTAAATTAAAGTCTGGACGTAAAAGCATGCTAAAATTTATTGGCAAATCTCTCATTTCAAAAAATGCAATAGCACAACAAATCTATTTTTTCGATACTCCTGATATTGCCTGGGATGACCAGTATCTGGATAGATTGAACAGAGAATTAAATAACAATTTTGAGTTAAAGCAGCGATACCGGGTGTTAGAAACGAAGTTTAAAATTCTCGAAGAAAATCTTTCTGTTTATATGGATATTTATAACCAAAAGGAGAGTGCTATTCTTGAATGGATTATTATTATTCTAATTTTAATTGAAGTTATTGATACATTCCTGGGGAAACTGATTTAGTATGAAGCGTAGGTCTTGATAAGCTTATCTTTCATACGTTTAATCTGCATTTTGACAGAGCTTTCATTTTGTCCTGTGATAGTAATCAGCTCTTTGATTGAATGCTGGTCTTTAAATCTCAGGAGAAATAAAGCTTTTCTTTTTCATTGAGTTGAGTGAGCAATTCTTTTATGATTTCTTCAAATTGAGCTTCTTTCAATCCGGATAGATTACCTTCTATTTCCTCATCAATTTCATCGTGGAGGGAATCGATCAATCCAGGACTTATTTTCACAATAACTTTCTTGTTTTTTTCTTTTAAATGAGAAAGGCAAGTATTGTGGACTATGCTATATATCCAGGTCTGATATTTTGAATTTCCTTTGAAAGTATCAAAGTGAATGAAAGTTTTGATTAGTATTTCCTGGGTCAGGTCGTCTGTAATAGATTCATCCTTGCTGTACTTGCTTACTTTATCTTTAATAACCTCCCTCGATTTTTTTAGCAATTCTGTCATTATGGAGGGGTGCCCGTAATGTTTGTATAAAATGGCTAGTTCTTCTATTGATTTTAATTCTACATTCATCAGATTTAAAAATAATCAATATGCGCAAATCATCGTATTAAAACTTTGGAATCAGGATCAAATGTCAAGATGTTATTGAATTTGCCTGGTTTAACGGTGGGTTTGGTAAAGAATCTTTACATTTTTCAAAATAATATTTTACAAACCCCATGAGTTAAGCATGTGTGCCGTAATAATCAATCATTAAGCTCGTTTAATTCGATATAAAATTTTGTTATGGTTTTAATTTTTGTTAATTTATTTGTATCAATCAAAATTTAACCAAATCAGTTAATTATTATGTTAGCAAAAACCAAATCCCTTTTGTGCGCTATCTTGTGCGCCTTTTTAATTGTATCCTGCCAAAGCGAATCCGAACAAGTAGGTCCGGAAAATGAAGTTTCTGAAGAAGCTCTCGCTACTTTAGAAGCCGCCGGTTTTGATGTTGTTAAATTTCCTGTATTCAATACGGATATAGGATATGTCGTTGAGAATGACATCTTGATTTCTCACGAGCAAATGAAAAACCTAAAGGAAGGCTCGCAAATTCCTGCTGTTGAACATTATTCGACAGATAACCTGGTTACCGGAACACCCCGGACAATTAATATCTACGTGAGCACGCGATTCAGATCTCAGTATTTCCAGGCTACAGATGTTGCTATAGCCCGATATAATGCTGAAGGGTTAAATCTTGTATTTAACAGGGTGTCAAGTTCATCAAATGCTGATATCGTTATCCAGCCTTCTCCATGGTATTATGGATGGTTTGGAATCCTGGGTTCAGCCGGGTTCCCTACTGCTTCAGGTGATCCTCATAATCAAATTTTATTAACCAGATCATATTATGATAATGTTTCTGATATCGGTGCTTTAACCACGACAATTGCTCATGAAATGGGGCATTGCATAGGCTTCAGGCATACTGATTATATGGATCGCAGCTATAGTTGTGGAGGTTCAACCAATGATGAAGGTGATGGTGGTGTAGGAGCTAATTACATCCCAGGTACTCCTGCAGGCCCTGAGGCTGACTCATGGATGCTTGCATGTTCGGATGGTACTGACAGACCATTTACCTCTGGCGATCAAACAGCTTTAGATTATCTCTACTAGATTAAGATCGATGTTTTAATAGTTAAAAATCAGCTGCTGAAAAGTGGCTGATTTTTTTTATAAAAATATGTGACTTTTTTTGTTTTGGTTGTCTAATTAGTAAAGGATCGAAAATGAATATTAATGTAGATATAAAAGCACAACCAAATGACATAACCTGTGGACCAACTGCTCTGCATGCGGTATATAATTATTTTTAAAAGGATTTGAGTTAAATAAAATTATCAATGAAATTCCCATGCTTGATGGTGGAGGTACATTAGGAGTAATGCTCGGCAATCATGCTTTAAAGAATGATTTTTCAGTATACCTGTACACCTACAATTTGAATGTTTTTGATCCATCATGGTTTTCAGAACCAGAAGTTGACCTAATATCCAAACTTTCAGAACAACTAACTGCAAAAAATGATAGCAGGGTAAGGCATGCATCTCATTATTATATTGAATTTTTAAATAGTGGAGGAGAAATCATTTATACTCAACTTTCTCAAGGTCTTTTCAGGCATTATTTAAAGCAGGAGATCCCCTTGCTTGCTGGGTTAAGCGCTACTTTTCTCTATGGATCAATGAGGGAAATACCTGATTCCAATCAATATGATGACATTCTGGGTTACCCCTCAGGTCATTTTATAGTGGTTTCCGGTTTGGATGTGCAAAATGAAAAAGTGACAATTTGCGATCCCCTAAAAATGAATCCTTTGGCAGATAAAATGATTTATCATGTTGATTTAAGTCATTTAATAAACTCCATTCTTCTGGGTGTGATCACCTATGATGCAAATATTTTAGTTTTAATCCCCAAATCCAGACATGATGTTAGTATATATCGTGGTTGAGAAAAAAGTAGAGCTTTCTGCTTTTTCAGATATACAAAATACAGAAACTATTACCGCTAAGGAATATATTGAAAATGAATTTTTTCAGCAGAAAAAACTATCTGTGATCAATTTATGTGATAGTTATGGTTATCAGAGCACTGGTTACTATGTTTCTCTTTTAGCTGAGGCAAGAAAACATAAAGTGATTCCTACAGTAACAGCTATGCAGGACATCAAAACATCGACTTTAATCAAAACCGATCTTGGTGACTGGGATGATCTGATTCAGAAATCTTTCCAGGAAACAGATCAGGAAAAAATTGAATTCAATGTTTACTTTGGTACTTGTAAAGAACTTAGTTTTCTAAAGCTTGCTTTGACATTATTGAATATTTCTCAGCTTCCTTTGTTAAAAGCAGTGTTTGTGAGAAAGGCAGGGAAATGGTATCCGGGTACTATCAGGCAGCTTTCCATCAAAGATTTAACGCCTGAAGAGTTTGTTGATTTCAAATCCAGTCTAGCCTCTTTTCTAAAAGGTAAAAAACTGACCTTGAATTATGAGCGTAAAAAATATTCGATGGGTATCCTGGTAAATCATGAAGACCAGACACCACCAAGTAATGCCAAAGCCCTGAACAAATTTGTAAAGGAGGCAGACAAGGCCGGTTATTCGGTTGAGTTTATTACAAAAAATGATTTTGCACGCTTATTAAGCTTTGATGCGGTATTTGTAAGGGAAACTACAAACGTAAATCACCATACTTACAGATTTGCTAAAAAAGCAGAAAGTGAAGGAATTGTAGTTATAGACGATTCTCAAAGTATTTTGCGATGTACGAATAAGGTTTTTTTACACGAATTACTCAGTAGTAATGGAATCCCTGTTCCTAAAGCCGTCGTTGTGCATAAGTCTCAGAACAAATCATTTAAACTTCCATTTGAATATCCTGCAGTTATTAAGCAACCTGACGGGTCTTTTTCAAAAGGCGTTTTAAAGGTAAATAATCACGAAGAGCTAAAGAGATCTTTAAAGGAAATGTTTCAGAAGTCCGATTTGCTAATTATTCAGGAATTTATGCCTACTGATTTTGACTGGCGGGTTGGAGTACTTAATGGTAATCCACTTTATGTCTGTAAGTATTATATGGCCAGAAATCATTGGCAGATTTATAACTGGGACAAGAAAAAAGGGCAATCCGGGAAAAGTGAAACATTAAATATTGAAGAAGTGCCTAAAAAACTTTTAAACATTGCTGTAAAAGCCAGTAAATTAATTGGAAATGGTCTTTATGGGGTTGATGTAAAACAAAAAGACGGAAAGTATTTTGTTATTGAAATAAACGATAATCCGAGCATCGATGCGGGCGTGGAAGATAAAGCATCTAAAAATTTTATTTATAAAAGTATTGTACAGGAATTTACTGCACGAATTAAGAATATCAAATGATCAAAAGAAATAGATTAAGACTTTTCCAGGCTTTTGGAATAGAGCTTGAGTATATGATTGTTAATCGTGACACTTTGGAAGTTATGCCTATTGCTGATAAGCTTTTCGAAAAAAAGGAGATATAGTGGTAGGTGAAAAAAATAATGGAATCATCAGCTGGTCGAATGAATTAGTGATGCATGTTTTAGAATTAAAATCTACTCGTCCGGAGGAGGATTTAGCACTTTTGAAGGAAGAGTTTAACAATAATATTTCAGAAATAAATGAACGATTGATAGATTTTAATGCAATGTTAATGCCGACAGCAGCTCATCCATTCATGAATTCGATCAAAGAAAAAAAACTTTGGCCTTATGATTCCGGGGTAGTTTATAAGCGTTACGATGAGGTGTTTAATTGCTCAGGAAACGGTTGGTCTAATGTTCAATCTACACATTTAAACCTACCCTTTTATGATGATTATGAGTTTGCTTGTTTACATGGAGCTATACGAATAATTTTACCCTTACTTCCGGCACTTGCTGCATCTTCGCCCTTTTTTGATGGTTTGTTCTCCGGAGTAATGGATGGCAGACTTATTTACTACATGAATAATCAAAAACGAATCTCTTGCATAACCGGGAAGGTTATTCCGGAAAGAGTGTATTCAGAAGCTAGTTATAAAAGAAAAATATTCGATAAAATAAGTGAAAAGATAGCTCCATTTAATGAAGATCAAATATTAGATCCGGTATGGGTTAATTCAAGGGGTGCAATTGCCCGTTTTGACCGGGGCAGTATTGAAATACGAGTCCTGGATATTCAAGAATGCCCATCAGCAGATCTTGCGATTCTTTCCTTTATAATCGGGATGATAAAATTAATATCTGAAGAGCGATACTCTGGCCTAAAAAAAATTCAACAAAAGAATACGATGGATCTAAATCGTATATTTAAGCAAACAATAAGTTTCGGCAGAGCAGCAGTAATAAATGATTATGAGTACCTGGGTTTTTTTGGTTTACGCGGGATAGAAGATTCAACAGTAAACGATCTGATAAATCATATTTACCTGGAATTGCAGGAGGATTATCCAGGGCTTATATTACCTTGGAAAAATCAGATAGATGTTTTGGTTAATCAGGGTAGTTTATCTGAAAGAATCTTAAAAAATGTTGGTACAAATCCAACTAAATCAGAACTTATGAGTTTATATAAAACACTTTCGATGTGTTTAAGAGAAGATAAAATATTTATAAAATGTCCGGTATAAAAGTAATACTTACCTGTGAACATGGGGTTATGATATCCCTGAATCGTTCCAGGATAAATTGGACATTCCAGATGATATAATCTCTAGTCATTGGGGATGGGACCCTGGAGCTTATCTCATTGCTTCAGATATCGAAAAAGCTAATAATTATCCAATGATTTTTTCGACCTATTCAAGGTTGCTGGTTGATCTAAACAGAAGCATAGGTAATAGGCAATTATTTAGCAAATATATTAATGAGGTAGATCGATCTACAAAGCAAGAGATTCTATCTAATTATTATTTTCCTTATCGTAAAAGGATAGAGGAGTTTATGACCAGAAGTATAGGTGAAGGGAGTTTAATAATACATTTAAGTATCCATACATTTAATACAGTATTTAATGATGAAGTGAGGGATTTTGATATTGGGTTATTATATGACGAGACAAGAATTTTAGAAAACAAGGTTTGTTATTTTATCCGTAAAAACCTGTTAAAGGCAGATGAAAACCTGAAGGTAAAATATAATGCTCCTTACCAGGGTACAGATGATGGACTCACAACTCATTTTCGAAGACATTTTCCTCCTAAAAATTATCTCGGTATTGAAATTGAAGTGAATAATCGATTTTTTTATAATGGTGAAATACCTTCTATAAGTTCCTCGATCATATCATCATTACGTGGTATAGAAGAATTAGATCTTGATTTCGATACAATTACCAAATTCAACTGATTTACGAGGTTTATTCATTTAATTTACACCTTAAAACAAGGTGCGTTATGTCTTCATTATTCGTTGAAAATATTTTAAATAATAGAGGAACTGCAATAAAAGGGGAGCCAGACTTATCCTATGATGATTTGAGGTCGGGTTCAGAAAAAATGGCTGAGTTTCTTCTGTCCGAGAAGGGAAATCTTAAGGGAAAAACAGTGTTGAGCTTTTTAAGACCCGGTGAGGAATATTTATATGCAATGCTGGGGACATGGCTTGCTGGAGGGGTTTTTGTGCCTATGCCTGTATCATATCCATTGTCGGAATTAGCTCATTATGTAAAAGATAGCCAGTCAGATATTTTATTAACCTCTTTTTCTGATTTAAAAAAAGAATTACCTGATTCTTTTCCATTTCTTCAGATCGGTTTTGTTGACCGGATTGTTGCAGATAAAAATATAGGGCATAATCAAGGGGTTGATATAAAAGAAGATGATAAGGCATTGATGATTTATACCAGTGGAACAACCGGTAAGCCAAAAGGAGTTGTTCATACCTTTGGTTCGATTAAAAGTCAGGTAGATACCCTGATAGAGGCGTGGAAATGGGAGAAGTCAGATTATATTATCAATCCTTTACCAATGCATCATATTCATGGAATTGTAAATATTACCCTATGTGCTCTCACAATTGGTGCGAAGGTTGAATTTTTTAAATTCAATAAATCTGAGTTATTTGATAAGCTGCGTAAAATGGGCTCTACTGTTTTTATGGCAGTGCCCACCATTTATAGAAAATTAATTAATGAGTTTGAATCCAGGGATTCTAAACAACAGGAGGATTTTACTAATGCATGTCAGTCGATGAGGTTAATGGTCAGTGGCTCCGCGGCACTACCCATTTCTGTTTTAAAAAGATGGGAGGATATTTCAGGGCATTTTTTGCTTGAAAGATATGGGATGTCAGAAACGGGAATGGTATTGAGTAATGAATACGAGGGAGAACGATTTGAGGGCATGGTCGGAAAACCACTCAATGGTATTGATGTTAAAATAGCAGTCGAGGAGGGTGAAGAAAATACCGGAGAATTATTAGTGAAGGGAAATCAATTGTTTAAAGAATACTGGAATAAGCCTGAAGCGACAGCCAATGCTTTTGACCAGGATGGGTGGTTTAAGACCGGTGACAGAGTAGTTGTTTCTGAAAATGGAGTGTATAAGATTCTTGGAAGGTATTCAGTTGATATCCTGAAAGTGGGAGGATATAAAATCTCAGCCAAGGATATTGAAGAAGTTTTGAGAAAGCATGAATTCGTCAAAGATGCTGCAGTGGTGGGAATCCCAAATGAGGAGTATGGTGAAGTTATAGCAGCTGCAATTGTTTTTGATGACAAACACAATGAGGGTAAATATCTATCTATGCTGAAAGATTATGCATTATTACACCTCGCGAGACATAAAATTCCTCAAATTTGGCAAAGAGTTGAACAGTTACCCCAAAATGCGATGGGTAAAGTAGTGAAGCCTGAAGTGAAGGCATTAATAAGGCAGTCATTAAATTAAGGTTAAATACTTATTAACCATAAATAAATGCAGTGTCAATTCATTGTTAAACGACGCTGGTTTTCTTTAATATGATTTAATAGGTGATTAATTATCAGGTTAAAGTGTAGCGATAAGTTTGCATCAGATTTACTACTATTAAAAACTGAAACACGATGCAAATCAAAAATTTCTATCACTTGCAATTATCGCAGCTTTATTTTCTGCTTGTGATAATGAAAATGGAGGGATAACCCGTTGTTGTTGAGCCGGGAGTTGAATTAAAAGCACATTCGATGACTCCAAACTTTTTATCATTAACATCTCAGTTTTCTGATGTTGATGTTTATCCTTTACTTAGCTCTGAAGATCAATTAAGTGGTTCACCTGATTTCGTTTATGGATCAATGGCTGATGGAGCTGGCCTACTAAAAAATGATGATGGTACATTCACTTTGATCAACAATATTGAAGCTGATTATTCAATTGCCAGAATCAAATTTGATGAAACCTTCACTCCGGTTAGCGGAGAGTACATTTTAAATTCATCTGCTACTGCAGCGACTGCTCAGTGTTCTGGTTCAATGATTACTCCTGAAGAACACGGATTTGGTCCATTATATTTATCTGGTGGCGAATGGGGTGGATCTTCTAAAGGTGTATTTGTAACAGATCCATTTAAAAGCGCACAAGATGCTTCAGTTCCGGAAATGCTAACTGCAATGGGGCAATGGTCAACAGAAAATGCAGTAGCTATCGGTAAAGATGCTTATGCTGACAAAACTGTTGTTTTTATAGGGGATGACCATTCAGACAATGAAGTTCCTTCAGGTCAGTTAGGAATGTATGTCGGAGATAGAGGTGACCTTAATGGTGGAAAGCTCTACGGATTAAAAGTAACAACTGAAGGTGTTACTTATGAAATGGACATGGAAGAAGGAGTTAGCTACGATGCAGAATTTGTTGAGCTTACTGAGACAAATATCGATCTTCTTGATGCTGAAGCGAAAGAAAAAGGCGTAATGGGATTCTCAAGATTGGAAGATATCGATTGGAGAAGAGGAAGTGCAGCAAACAACAGAGAGTTATACCTTACTGTTACAGGTCGTAAAAAAGATGGTCTTGTTGGAAAAGGAACTCTTTACGGTAGAATTTACAAAGTAGAGTTGAATGAAAATGACCCTACAGGAGCAGCTAAGATTACTTGTGTTCTTGACGGAGACAAACTTGATGGTAAAGCAGCAACTTTCCACAGCCCGGATAACATTGTTGTTACAGAGAACTATGCTTACATCCAGGAAGATCCTAATGGCTATTTTGATACTCCTGAGAAAATGCATTATGCCAGATTATATCAATATAACCTGAATACAGGTGAGTTAAAAACAGTATTAGAATGCGATCAGGAAGCTGCAGCTGCCGAAGGATATGGTACTACTTCCAGAACATGGGAAATCACTGGTATGATTGATATCTCTGATGTAATTGGTATCGATGAGTCTTTCATTGTAATTACTCAGAATCACGGTTGGGAAAAAGCTGACGGCACACCATTTACAGATCCAAGTGCTGTGGCAAATATAGCTGAAAGCCGTAAGGAAGGTAGCATGTTATATGTGATCAAAGGTTTGGGAAGATAATTTCTTACTCACGCAAATAATGAATATCAAAATTAAACTATATGCAATCATAGAGGCTTGTTTTATAATAAGCCTCTTTGCATTTATTTTTTCGTGTGGAAGTCAGGGTAAAGATGGTTTGAACGAAAAGGAAAAAACATCAATAAACTTCATCTATAAAGCAGATCTTTCAAGCTGCCTGAGTAATCTTGATTCCCTGATTAAGTCAGAAAGTTTAGAGGAAAAACAAAACTTTTATCTTGAGGCAAGGCTGGACTTTAAAAGGCTGGAGCCGGCTTTAGGATTTGTTGATATAGAAAATTATAAATACCTCAATCAACCTAATATTTTGAAGGTTGAAGAAGAAGACCTGACTGACATTAAAATCAAAAAACCTTCGGGGTTTCAGGTTCTCGAAGAAGCACTTTTTGTTGATAATCCGGATACCACAGAGGTAAATAGTATAGCCCGGCAAACTCTTAACAGACTTAAATTAGTTGAGAATACAACTGGATTAAAAGGGTATAAAGATTACCATATATTATGGATGATCAGAAAGGAAATAACAAGAATAGCCTTAACCGGTATTACCGGATTTGATTCACCAGTCCTTGAGAATTCACTTTTTGAAAGCAGTATAGCTTATCAGCGAATTGAGGATTATTTAATTCATTCGGAAATATTAAATAGAGATAAGCAACTTCAGAAAAAGTGGTCTGTCTCAATTAATGATGCAAGATCCTACTTAAAAGGAGACTTTAATGAATTTAACAGATATGAATTTATTAAAACAGTTACTCATTCTCAATTAGGACTATGGAATGAAACTGTTGAAAAGCTGGATGTGAATTTCCCATTTAAACTGGCTTTTAATAATGACATGACTTCTCTTTTCTCTACTTCAACTTTTAATGATGATTTTTTCGCTGAGAGAAATGGTAAAAATGTAAAAGATGGACAAATATTAGTAGGAAAGGCGCTTTTTGATGATACCAGGCTATCTAGCAGTGGAAGAATGAGTTGCGGAACCTGTCACGAAGCCAAAAAAGCCTTTACAGATGGTAAAAAGGTATTTGCCGGGCAAAAACGAAATACGCCAACTTTAACTTATGCCCATTTACAACAGGGGTTTTTCTTTGATAATCGATCGGGCAGCCTGGAAGGCCAGATTGTTTCTGTGGTAAATAATGAAAAAGAATTTCATACAGACCTAAGTTCAATGGTTGAAACAGTGAAAAGAATTAAAGAGTATACAATTGCTTTTGACACACTTTACGATAAAGGGGTTGATCAGCATTCTGTGAGACATGCTATCGCTAGTTATGTTCGTGATTTAGCTGCTTTTGATTCAAGGTTTGACCGGGCAATTAATACCACTGAAAGAGAATTGTTATCTGAAAGAGAAATAAATGGTTTCAATCTTTTTATGGGAAAAGCAAAATGTGCGACCTGTCATTTTGCTCCTGTATTTAATGGTACAGTTCCTCCTGATTTTACTGAATCAGAAATGGAACTCCTTGGTGTGCCACAAACCAATGATACTATAAATGCTAAAATAGACCCGGATCCGGGTCGGTATAATCTTTATAATACACCTGAACGAAGGCATTTTTTCAAAACTCCAACGGTGAGGAATATCGCTGTAACTGGTCCTTACATGCATAACGGAGTTTATTCTTCACTGGAGGAAGTTATGGATTTTTATAATAGAGGAGGTGGTGCCGGAATCGGTATTGCTGTTCAATTTCAAACTCTCCCTGATACTCCCTTAAACTTATCGGAAAAAGAAATGGAGGACGTGATCCTTTTTATGAAATCTTTGACCGATGCGAAATATGAACCCTCCAAAAGCCTTGCTGTTCAATAAAAAGGCCGCTTCGTGCGGCCTTATTTTTATTTTTTATTCCATTTCAATGAATACAGATCTTTTCTCCTGTCTTTAAGGTTTTTTACCGAGCCGTAATTGTGTAGTCTTTTTAACAAATCAAGATCGACATCGACTATTAATGTCATTTCAGTATTTGGTGTTGCTTCGGCTTTCACACCGTTATTTGGAAATGAGAAGTCACTAGGTGTAAATACTGAAGCCTGTCCATACTGTATATCCATATTCTGCACTTTTGGCAAATTACCCACGCCTCCTGCAATAGCTACATAACATTCATTTTCAATGGCTCTGGCTCTGGCACAGCTGGCTACTCTTGTATATCCATTTTGGGTATCAGTAAGGTAGGGCACAAATAATATCTGTAGTCCCTGATCAGCCATTAACCTGGATAATTCAGGGAATTCCACATCATAACAAACTTGCACACCAATCTTACCAGCATCGGTATCAAAGACTTTTAGAGTGTCGCCTCCAACCATTCCCCAGTAATATTGCTCATTTGGAGTTATATGTATTTTATCATATTGTTCGAAAGTTCCATTCCTGCGGCATAAATAGCCAACATTATAAAGGTGTCCGTCTTCTTTGATCAACGGCATCGAACCGGTAATAATGTTAACATTGTATGAGATAGCGTATTCCAGTAATTTATCCTTCAATGGGACAGTAAATTCAGCTAAGGCCCGAATAGCCTCTGATTCTTTCTTTTCATTACTAAATGCCATTAATGGAGCATTAAACAATTCAGGGAACAATGCGAAATCACAGTTGTAACTACCGAGCGTGTCAATGAAAAATTCCATTTGCTCACATAAAGACTCGAAATCATTGAATAATCGCATTTGCCACTGAATCAACCCCAATCTGACCTCTGATTTAGGTTGAGTAATATCCTTTTCTTTTTTAGAATAATAAATATTGTTCCATTCCAGTAAAGTGGCATATTCCAGAGATTCAGTATCTCCTTCAAGATAATTTTTAAGTACTTTCTTAACGTGGAAGTCATTGGCAAGCTGAAAGCTTAATACCGGATCAAAGATCTCTTTGTGTTTTACATTTTCGATATACTCCTTTGGAGTCATCTCATCCGCATATTTATTGTAATTAGGTATTCTTCCTCCTGCAATGATAGACTTAAGATTTAATCTTTCACAAAGATCTTTTCTTGCGTCGTACAAGCGTCTGCCTAATCTTAAGCCTCTGTATTCAGGGTGAATAAACACATCGATCCCATACAATACATTCCCTTCCGGAGCATGGGTTTCAAATTTATAATTATCGATGATTTCGTTATATGTATGGTCATCTTCCACTTCATCATAATTAATGATCAGGGATAGTGCGCATCCAGCAATCTTTCCATCCGCAAGGATACAAATTTGGCCTTCAGGAAAAATTTCCAGGAGTTTTTCGATATGGTGCTCTTCCCAGTAATCTTCTTCCCATTCTTTATAAGATTCTACCATCGACCTTCTGAAGCCACGGTAGTCATCAAGTTGTAAGGTTCTGAGTTCAACGCTTGATACTTCGCTCATATAATAAAATTTGGAAAGTTACTGATCTAATACTTTAGCAAGTTAGCGAACTTTTCTCTTACCTTATTGATTTTAGGCCTGGATACATTTTGAATATAGGAGTCATTTGGATTTTTTTTCTCGTAATCCTGATGGTATTCCTCAGCAATCCAGAATTTATCGTAGGGATTGAGTTTAGTTACAACTTCTTTTTTACCATATGCATTAGATTCTTCAACTTCCTTCATTGCCTTTTGCGACAGTCGTTTTTGTTCATCGTCATGGTAAAAAATAGCCGAACGATATTGTTTTCCGACATCAGGGCCTTGTCTGTTAAGCTGGGTTGGATCGTGAGCTACAAAAAAGATATCCAGCAGTGTTTCATAATTAATTACTGTCGGGTCATAGTATATTTCTACAGCTTCTGCATGATTGGTTCTACCGTAGCTTACCTCACGGTATGTAGGGTTTTTGGTTTCACCACCTGAATATCCACTTACAGCCTCATAGACTCCTTTAATCTGGTCAAAACTAGCCTCAACACACCAAAAGCATCCTCCGGCAAACGTTGCAGTGTCAAGTTTTGAATCAGGGATTTCTGCAAGATCAACACGATTTGACTGTTGTTCATTTTGTGCTTCTGAAGAACAGGAAATGCTAAGTGAAATTATCAGTATAGATAGTATATTTTTCATTTTGTTTTTTTTAAGTTGAACGATGTGAACTTCAACCGGTTATTGATAGTAAATTAATATTTGTTAAATACTGGTTTACTTGTACCATTCGAGTAATCTCACATCCACACCTGCTACTCCTCCCTCAACCAGTGCTTTAAATTGATTGATATCTGAGTAACCGTTCTGGCCACGATAATGATAAGGGTAAACAATATTGGGTTTGAATTCAAGAACAGCATTTGCTGCTTGTTCAACTGACATTGTATAGGGTAGGTTCATGCACACGAAAGCGATATCAATATTTTTTAGTGATCTCATTTCCGGAATATCTTCAGTATCCCCGCTAATATAGATTTTTTTACCTCCCATTGTAAGAATGTAGCCGTTTCCACGGCCTTTGGGATGCCTCGAGTCTGGTGATTCAGGCAAGTTATACATCGGCACTCCATGAATAACAATATCTTCCACGCTCGTTTTACTTCCATTATTCAGAACTATTACTTCTTTGTTGCTGATCTCTGACATTTTTTCATTTAAGGCAGCGGGAATTACAAAAATGGCCTGACTGGTGGATAACTCACTCAAGGTCTCTTTATTAAAATGATCACCATGTATATCAGTAATCAGAATGATGTCCGGATCTGAATAGTTTTCGAATCTATCTTTGCCTCCATATGGATCCACATAAATGGTTTTATCGTTCCATTCAAGCACCATAGTGGCATGTTGAACAGGATTTATTTTAAGAACACCTTTTTTCGTCTCTATTTGATCCGTTTTTTGTTTTTGCTGGGCATAAGTATTTAACGCCAGAAATATCAGAAATATGGTTGTTGCAGTTCTCATAATAGTATAATAACCAGAGTGGTCCGGAAGTGTTTTTTATAAGATTAATATATAATTTTTTTGCTGTTTGTAAAACAAAACTTTCCTTGGTACGGTATAAATAATATGACACACGAAGAAATAACTCAACATTTAAGCAGGATCATAGATAATATAGCGCAGATCAACTCAACAGTCGGTACTGCAGATTATGAATCTTTTGCAAGAAATGAACAAGCCAAAGAAACTGTTTACAATTATTTACAGGAGATGGGACAGGCAGCCAGAGAGCTTTACAACAACAGTGAAGAGGCCAGAGAGTTGCCAGTAGATACCCTAATGGCTTTTAGAAACGCACGCTACAATCAGGAAGCAGAAATGGATCATCATTCTGTTTACAGCCTGATTACTGGTCAGCTTCAGGAAATTGCAGATGAGATAAAGAATTCAGAATTGTACAAAAATTCGTGGAATTAAATATTAAGGAGAAAGTTTAAGTTTAAATGAGCCGGTTAATCTCCGGCTTTTTTTATTGATCGATACTACCAGCATCAAATTCCATAAGCTCCCCGTTTTTGACTTTATAATTGATCTCAATCGGGTTACAGCAAACTTCACAGTCTTCGATATAGGTCTGTTCATTAACTGTGATATCCAGAATCATACTTATTTCTTCCCCGCAATAAGGACAATAAAATATATGTTCTGTTTCTCCTAGTATCATTTTTATAAAGGTTCGGGTTTTATTTTTGATCGAAGAGTTCTGGATAATGAGGTGATTCGATTTATTTCATATGGGTTTTCAAGATGCTTTTCAGCTTTAGTAAGAAGTAAATCAATGTATTCATTAAAAATATCATTGTAATACTTTCTCTTTTCATCCAGGAATAATAACTTTTCTATACTTTTAAGAACATTATAAAGAATTTGATAATCAGCTTTCCCATAATTTACTATCGGATCAAAAGAAGACCTGAATAAATGTTCAAATTTTAAAGGCTCAATAAAAACTACCGGATCGCCCTCATCAGTATATATCACAGGTTTATCCATTTTATAAATACAGATGGAATGGAGATCGGTAAGTGAGTGAATACAGGATAAGGCGGTAGCGGGATCATTTATTCCCGGAGAAAGAGCTTTGACTGCAATTTCTGTCAGGCGGGTAAACCCATAGGTGAAATGCGTATGAATAATCTGGTCATTAAAAAAATCAAAGCAATTTAAGATTTCATTTATCGTTTCATCCTGAATATTTTTTATTGGCATGTTTAAGTAAAGCAGGGGAGTGCCTGAAACAACAAAATCACCTCTCTGAAATGGGATATAAATTTTCAGTCCATTTTCCCCAACGATTCTGCCTATATTAACTTTCTGAATACCCTGGTAGTATCCGGTTTCTTTTGAATTTACCGGGTACCAATTATTTAAGCTTGAAACCATCCAGTCTTCCTGATATTCATCGCGATCGATCTGATCTTCTATTGATTCATTGAGTTTATTTTTTGTACTCATATGAATTTTATGAATTATCCGGCTATAATTAACTGATTGAGTAACGTAATTGAGAAAATATATGAATAGGAATATATCAGCCAATACCATAAGAATACATAAAAAGACACCTAATGTTGATATATCTCCCTGCTCACTTTGACTTGCTCTGACCTGGTAAAGCATTAAAAAACAATAGACAATCGTACCTATGTATATACCCAGGGTGATTTGGTGGTGCTTTTCGCTCAATATACCACTTAGAAGGCGATTAGAAAGGTTGCTGGCAGCCTGGTTTAAAACGATCATTACCATTGAAAAACTAAAGACAGTCAGGCTGATTATTCCACCCGCTGCTGTAGTATATATTGCTCTGGCTGTGGAAGTATCATCTATTTCCAGTATGGGAAGAAAATTGATAATAAATTCTTCAACTACTGAATTTTTAGTATTGAAGACGATTATAGCCAAAATAAAAAAGCCCAGAACAATAATCCCCGGGACAAAAGATATATCCGTGATTATTCTGGACTTAATTTTCCTGAAAATCTTATTTAAATGTGTTTTATCAATCATTTTACTTGTAGCGGATTGCTACAAGTAAAATAATCAATAAATATTAATTGATCGTGTCAGAGGGCATGTCTTTTGCTTGCATAAATTGATCAGCTTTTATCTCCCTGATCCGTCTTTGTGCATACTCGTGATAAATTTTATTATTTATTGTGTCGTATTTTTCTGTGTATTCTGTGTAATAGTGAATTGCCGGTGTTTTGTCTTTATAGTATAGGTCACAACTTCTGGCTAGTTGATAGATCACAATATCTTTCACCTCATATTCAGTGGCCTTTTTGTATGCTGCTATGGCCTTTTGATATGATCCTTCATCTTCCAGAGATTCGCCCAGTGAAGCATAATAGGTGCCGATTTTTTCATCAATTGATAATTTAATTGCCTCTTCAAAGTTTTCAATAGCTTTTTCGTATTCATCAGTTTCTTTGAGGCAAACTCCACGGATATAAAACAGTGATGCAATAGGTTTGCTGTTTTCAATTAGTATATCTAATAGTGGTAATGCCTCTTCATATTTACCTGTATTGTATAATGAAAATGCATTTAATTGAAGCATACTAAATAATGTATCTCCCGAAGCCAAAAATTCATCAGTAATGTCTTTTGTGACATCATATTCTTTCATGTCGTAGGAAGCTTTGGCTTTTATAATTTTAAATTTTCTATTTTCAGGGTCCTGAAGAAATCCGATAGATACGACTGAATCTGCAAATTCCGGCATTCGAAGCTCAAGGTAAAGTTCTCCGAGTCTGGATCTCATTTTTAGATCATTGGGGTTATTTTTCAAGGCAATTTGCCATGCATTAACCATCATGCCCGGCATATTTAACTTACCTGCCAAATTTCCTAAAGAATAAAATGCATTGGAATTTGATGAATCATTTTGACACCATTTCAAATTAAGATCCATGGCCTTTTTATTATAACCGCGGTCAGAGGCAATTTTTACACCCAGTTGAAGAAACCTGGTATTATTTTGATATTTACTATTACCATGTTCAACCAGCTTATCTGCTATGCCTAGCTTACCTTGTTTATATATAGAATATGCCAGGTAATAAAGAGAAGATTCATTTGTTGTGTCAGAATTGTAAATCTTTTCAAAAATTTGTTCTGCACGAACATATTCACTTTCTGATAAAGCAATTTTCCCTTCTGTAAAACTTGACTGGGCTTTAATTGATAATATTGAAAATGTAAAAAAGAGAAACAGATAAAACTTCTTCATATTGCTTAATTTGATTAAGCAATAAATTAACTAAATTATTAGTAGGTTTTAAAGCTTATTTCCAAACTTCTAATTTTTCTTTCTTCAAGGTAGTTTTTTTCTTTTCATTCAGATCATATTTATGATCGATGGCATCAGCCTCCCATTCTCCATACATTGGATTAGGAAATACAATAAAAAAATTCAGTAGTTCCTTTTTATAATCATCCACTACTTCTTTAACGTCTTTAGCAGGTTTTATAAAGACTTCTTTATAATCTCTAAGGTTATCTCCAAGGAAAAGGATTATTTCATAATTTTCTCTGACTTTATTTCTTCGTATCGTTTTGTCGCTGGTTTCGGTTTTTAGAAAGACGTGTTCTTTATCTGCGTTAGGAAAACCTAAAATTTTTAGGTTTTCGACTGTACCATCAAGTGAAATATTACTTCGGTTAGAAATGTAAAAGACTTCAATACCGAGGCTCATAGCAAAATTTGTAAAGTCTAATGCTCCTGGTAGCGCTTCAGCTTTTCCCGCCCTAGCCCATTGGTTCCAGGTTTCCGTGCTGTAAGTTGTTCCTGATGTGATTAGATAAGCATTGTAAGGACTATTATCAAGAACCGTTTCATCCAGGTCAAGCACTACAGCCTTAGGCATTTCCGACGAAGATTTTGATAAATTTTCTATGAGACGATATTTAGCAAAATCATACAATTGATGATACAATAAATAATTTTCACCAGATTTTTGATACCATAATGTTGCATTTATATTTTGATCAGAAAAGTTAGATTTTTTCTGCCCGTATATCGGGAAAGTAAGTATGATTAAAAAGATGATAATTTTCGTTTTCATAGTTGTTTAACTATTGATTAATGTATTTAATAACAGCTCGTAAAGTTACTTTCCTGATTTCCTTTTCAACAGGTTTATTTAATTTATTCATTATAAATTGAAATTTAAGAGAGGAAAAGTTTTCATTAATCTTTACGATTTTAAGGTTAAAAGAATCGTTCTGAATATGTTTTTCAAAGTTGTTTAATTGTTTAGAAAGGTATTCTTCAATTTTTTCGATGTCTAACCCAGTATTTTTCACATCGAAATCAAAGCTTATTTTTTTTACTTTTCGCTTGCTGAAATTAACAACATCAGAATTCATTACCAGGTTGTTTGGTATGAATATCAAATCTTCATCATCATTATTGAGATGAATATTTGTGAGTGTAATATTTTGAACCCTGCCTTTATTATTGCCTACCTGAATATAATCGCCCAATGAGATCTCATCTGAAAACATAATGATCATTCCATTGATCATGTTTGAGATATAATCTTTAGATAACAGAGCAATAGCTGCAGCAACAATACTTAATGATGTGATAAATTCAAATGGATTAATATTTAATAGCATCAATACAAATGCAACGAATATTAAAACATTTACCAGGTCGGCAATTCGATTTATTCCCAGTATGAAATTATCGACAGATCCTTTATTGATCTTATTTTTCTTCAGGTACATTTGGGCAAGAAGAATTCTTCCAAGACTTACAACTATATTAGCTGATAAGAAGAATAAAATGGCATCTGAGACGTAAACCGGAATTTTTAACTCCTTAACCAAGGAAGGGTTTAACTTGACTATCAGATAGATGACAATAAAGAAGATAATTTTTAAAATGAAGAAAAATCTTCTTTTATATTCGGTTCCTTTAGTTGATTTCATGTTAAAAAACAAAAATAATATATTCTACGTTGATTATTTAAAACAAATGAAAGTAAAATTCCTTTCATTTTTTTAAATTTAAAGATTGCGATGTGATAATTTTTTTTAAGAGGATTATAATATGAAACTAATACAAGAAAAGCGGAGGGTTGGATTGAGAGTCTTATTAATGGCTTTCCTTGCCATTGGAGTATCATGTACTGATGATGGACCTGATGGCCCGGGAACTCCGGACGTTAATGGAGATCCGGTTAGTAATTGGGTTTTTGAAACAATGAGTGAGGTGTATTACTGGGAGGACCTTATTCCTGCAGAGGTAGATCTTACGAAAAATCCTGAAGCTGTTTTTAATGATATTGTTTATAGTGGTGATCGGTTTTCTTTTTTGACTGATGATTATGCAGGTTTGATTAACTCTTTAGAAGGGGTTTCACAAGAAGCTGGTTATGAATTTCAGTTATTGAGAGCGGAAGAAGGAAGTGATGATCTTGTTGCTCTTGTGCTTTATGCTAAAGCAGGTTCACCTGCTCGACAGGAAGGAGTTAGAAGAGGCGATGCTATTTATGCTATTAATGGCACACAATTAACAATAAATAACTACAGTAATCTTCTCGATCAAATATCTGAAACTCATACAATTTCTTACAGAAGATATGAAGAATCTGCCGGTAGTTATGTTGATCAGGGAGATTTAACATTATCTACTACTGTTGTTTCTGAAAATCCAAATTTCCTCGACAGTATATATTCCCTGCCTAATGGTCAGAAAATGGGATATTATGTTTATAATTTTTTTAGTCCGGGACCTGGTTCTACTGATGATTATGACATGGAAATGGACAATGTTTTTGCAGAATTTAAGGCATCCGGTGTTGAGAACCTGGTTCTTGATTTGAGATATAACAGTGGAGGGTCAATTTCATCTGCCCAGCTTTTAGCAAGTTTGATTGCTCCAGGAGTTTCTTCGACTGATATCTTGTATAAGAATGTATGGAATGATCTTTACATGGATTATATCCAGGGCCTTGAAGACGGTGATGACATCCTTAACGGTAAATTTCTTGATGTAAATAATAATATTGGAAACAGCCTTTCCGGACAGACTTTATATGTACTGGTAGGAAATCGTACTGCTTCAGCTAGTGAGTTGATCATTAATGGATTAAGGCCATATATGAATGTGGTAATCATCGGAGAATCTACGGTTGGTAAAAACGTAGGGTCTATTCCGATAGATGATGAGAACAGTTCTTACGGTATGTTACCAATTGTTTTTAAAATATTCAATGCGAATGATCTATCAGATTACGACGAAGGGTTTACTCCTGATTTTGTAGTGGAAGAGTTTGCTTCAAGATTTGAACAATTTGGTGACATAAATGACCCGCTTTTAAATACGGCTTATAATTTGATTGTCGGTGAACCGGGTAGAATCGCTCCACTTGGGAAGAAGTTTGAAGGAGAGTTGATTCAATCATCAATTGAAAATAAAGCCTGGACTAACAGGTTGATCTTTGATAAACCGATTCAGTAATAGTTCAATTAGAATAATTTTATAAAAATGGGCCTCTGGTGTTAACCAGAGGCCCTTTTTTTATTGATGCCCTATTCATTAAGCTATACTCTTGAATTATTGTTAAATTACTAAAAGAGCTATTTACTATATCATAGTTCCATGAACATTACCAACAAAGTATTTGAGGAAGGGGATAAGATTTTCAGGATGATTGCTGAAAATTCCATGGATGCTATTATCATTATTGGAAATAACCTGGAATTTTCCGAGCCCAAAATAGAATATGCTAATCCAGCTTACCTTAAGTTAACCGGTTTTTCATTGGAGGAGGTTATAGGTGCTTCTCCGGCTATTATTAAAGGAGAGAAGACATCGCAAAAAATGTTGGATGACTTAAAGGAACAAATGAAACAGGGAAACCAATACAAGGGCAAGGCAATCAATTATAAAAAAATGGAGATGAATTCACAAATGAGTGGACAGTAAGCCCTGTATTCAATTCTAAGGGAGAAATCATAAAGTATTTTGTAATAATCCGGGACATAACAAAAGAGGAACAAAGGAAACAAAAAATAGAAGAAAGTGAAAGATTGCATCGGTCGATCCTGGAAAAGATGCCTGTAGGGATTGCTATTTTTGTAGACGATAAAGTAGAATTATTTAATAAAAGAGCTTCCAGAATTTTTAAATGGCCAGAAAATAAATTAGTGAATACAGATTTCAGGGAATTTATCAAAGCTGAGGATCAGGAAAAGTTAAGAGCCATATTATCAAAATTATATAAAGGGGATGAAGAGTCTTTAGGCCCTATTTTAATTTCAGCAATAGATGTTGATGGTAATGATATTGAGTTGCAGACTTCTTTTACCCGAACCATATTTAATGATCATCATGCAGTAATGGTGAGCTTCATTGATGTGACAATCTATAATCAATTATTAGAAGAGCAGCAAAAACTACAGGAAATGGTCCTGGATATAGACGATCAAATTTTTTTTATTGATAAGGACTCATGTGCTATCATGTATTCAAATCCATCAGCTCATATTGATTTAAAAATGAGCACGGAAGAAATTTACGAAAAGAAGATCACAAAAATTCTGGCTAATGATACAGAAGAAAGATTGTTTTTAGTTCAAAAGGAGGATTTTTTAGAATCAGATAAACGGAGCGTTTCTTTTGAAACTAAATTTATAAGAAAAAATGGATCAATCTACCCGGCTAAGATAATCTTAAGAAAGATTAAAAGTGACCCTGAACTTTTATTAATAACCGCTGTCAACATATCTAATTTGCTAAGTTGGAATAAACGTATCGCACTTACCAGGTTAGTTAATGATACCCTAGTCGAACATGAGAATGAAGATAATGTGGTGAAAGAGGTGCTTAAAATTATTTGTAGTGAATTGCACCTTGAATTAGGGCAAATATGGGAGCTTGATAATTTTGAAGCATTTGAA